>JAISKF010000001.1 GCA_031261005.1 Enterobacteriaceae bacterium
GGCAACCTGCCGCCTGTGAACCCACCGCGTTGTTAATGCGGGCGGCAGGTTGCCGCCCCTACAAATTATTATTTATTATCAATATATTAATCTATTGCTTTACCTTTTTCTTATTACAATAAATTTCAAATAATTATCTGGTTTTTCGAAGGGGCGGCAATCTGTCGCCTGTGAATTCACCGCGTTGTTAATGCGGGCGGCAGGTTGCCGCCCCTACAAATAATTATTTATTATCAATAGATTAATATGAAGAGATAATGATTAACTCATTAAACAACACAAAATAAAGGCGACCATAAAGGTCGCCTGTTCAATATTCAATTAAAAAAATGAGTCAGTTACACCGGAAACGCATAGCGAGCTAATTCAATCAGCGGTTCTGGATATAGACCGAAGAGTACCACTGCCAGAGCAGAGAGCAGGACGACGATGCCGCCTGCGGTTAGCGCCCAGTTGTCTGGTGTATCGCGGCGCAGCTCTTGCGGGGCTTCCAGATATAAGCTGACCATTACTCGCAAGTAATAGTACAAACCAATGGCACTGCCCAGCACAACGGTTGCCGTTAACCACCATAAGTCAGCGCTGACACCAATAGCGATCACGTAGAATTTACCGATAAAACCAAGAGTCATCGGTACGCCAGCCAGCGATAACATCATGACGGTTAATACCGCAGAGAGAATCGGTTTATGCCAGAACAAACCGCGATAGGAGAACAGCGATTCCGCATCTGCGCCGGTGTATGGGCTAGACATCAGGCTTACAACGCCGAACGCGCCCAAGCTGGCAAACAGATAACCCGCCAGATAAACGTTAACCGTTTCAATCGACAAATGATGACTTTGCACTGCAATCAGCGCGACTAACAGATAGCCTAAATGCGCGATTGAAGAATAACCCAGCATACGCTTAATGTTACTTTGGGTAAGTGCCATGATGTTGCCGAACAGAATAGAGCAGAACGCGATAAGCGACAGCACCAAACGCACGGATTCACCATCGGTTATTGGTGCATACATAAACAGACGCACCAGCGCACCAAAAATCGCAATCTTGCTGGCGGTTGCCAAAAAAGTAGAAACCGGCGCTGGCGAACCTTGATACACGTCTGGCGTCCACAACTGGAACGGCACCAGCGATAATTTAAAACCGAAACCGACCAGCATCATGCCTAAACCGATAATCAGCAACGGCTGATTGAGCATTTTATCGCTCATGCTATGACCGAGATCGACAAATGATAAGCCGCCGACTCCGGCATACAACAATGCCATACCGAACAGTAAGAAAGATGATGCCGCCGCAGACAACACCATATATTTAATCGCGGCTTCCAGCGAATGACGCAAACGATATGAATACCCCACCAGCCCAAACAGCGGCAGAGAGAGCAATTCGATGCCGATAAATAACGAAGCTAAATGATTTGCGCTCGCCAGCACTACGCCGCCCAGCGCAGCAATCAGTACCAGTAAATAAAACTCTTCTTTATTATCGGGATAGCCACTCAGCCACGGATAAGCAAAAGTACAAGTTGCCAGACTCGCTAACAGAACCAATGCCGTAAAAAAGATAGAGAAACCGTCCACGCGCAAAAGCGGCGTTACGTCCATTGCTGGCTGCTGTGCAACGATAAATAATGAGAATAGTGCGATATTCAGTCCGATTACCGCAATCGTGGCATTAAAGAAGTGATCGCGTCGCCACGCAATGGACAGCATCACAACCACCACAGTCAATCCGACGATTAACAGAGGTAACAGAGCAAGTAAATGTTGTGCAGTTAGTGTCATGGCGATTTACTTTCCTATAGACATGTCTGGAGAAACAGAAGCCGCAGCGTCATACCATTGTGAAATGGTGCTTACCGCCGCATGGGAGGTATCCAGAACCGGTTGAGGGTAAACGCCTAACAGTACCAGCAACACCACCAACACCAGAACCATTGACAATTCACGGGCATTCAAGCCTGCGATTGGCGTATCGGATTTTGCGGCTCCGTAATAAGCGCGCTGCATCATGGTCAGCGAATAAACTGATGCGAATACCAGACCAAACGTAGCGATCACAGTAATAACCGGAACAACTGGATAGCTACCGAACAGAATCATAAATTCACCGACAAAGTTACCCGTTCCCGGCATACCTAAAGTGGCAACCGCAAAGAACAGCGACAACGCCGGTAAATAACGAATACGTTTCCACAATCCGCCCATTTCGCGCATATCGCGGGTATGCAGACGTTCATACAATTGACCGCAGAGGATAAACAGCCCCGCAGCAGACAAGCCGTGTGCAATCATCTGCACCACCGCGCCTTGATAAGCCAGCACGCTGCCGCTGTAAATCGCGATCATCACGAAACCCATGTGGGAAATGCTGGTGTAAGCGATCAAGCGCTTAATATCTGTCTGGACAAACGCCATCCACGCGCCGTAGAAAATACCGATCACGCCCAACCACATTGCCACTGGCGCAAAAGATTGAGAGGCGTCAGGAAATAGCGGCAAACTAAAACGCAGTAAACCGTAAGCAGCAGTTTTCAAAAGTAAACCGGCAAGGTCAACAGAACCCGCAGTTGGTGCCTGACTGTGTGCGTCCGGCAGCCAGCCATGTAATGGCACAATCGGCATTTTCATGGCAAACGCAATAAAAAAGCCGAGCATCAGTAGATACTGCATTTCATACGACATCGGCGTATTCAGCAAATCTTCATAGTTGAAAGTCATCACGCCGGTGGCTTTGAAGTGAACAAACACCAAACCGATAATTGCGATCAACATAAACAAGCTGCTGGCTTGCGCGTAGATAAAGAATTTGTTTGCCGCTCCGATACGCGTTTTCCCGTCTGATCCTTTATGTCCCCACAAGGCGATCAGGAAGTACATCGGTACTAGCATCATCTCCCAAAAGAAGAAGAACAGGAACAGATCCACCGCGAGGAACACGCCCATCACGCCGCCCAGAATCCACAGCAGATTTAAGTGGAAGAAGCCTTGTGCGCGCTGCCCTTCTGTCCATGAACAGAGAATTGCCAGAACACCTAAAAAAGCGGTCAGCACAACCATCAGCAGAGATAAGCCATCTAATGCCAGATGCAGTTGAATGCCGAGACTTGGAATCCAGTTGACACGGAACGGTTCTGATAGCCACAGGTTTTGCGGCGAAGTGACCGTAAAACCGTTTTCCCGCCAAATATACATAGAGAGCAGAAATGTTAACCCCATCGCCAGCAAAGCGATCCAACGCGGCACTTGTTTGCCGAAGCGTTCAGATTGCCAGCAAAGAAAACCGCCGATAAAGGGTAAAAGTATTAGCCAGGGTAGAAGCATGGCGTTTTGTATCCTCTATTTGAAATAACTTATTAATTATTAATAGTTATTACCTTAAACCAATAACAACAGAGCCAATACGACCACTGCACCCAGACCCATTGACGCGGCATACCAGCGCAATAAACCATTCTCACTGACGGCTAATGTGCGATTACATAAGCGGACGATAATCGCACTCAGATTCATCAGGGCATTCAGTGGATCTCGCTGTAATAATCTGGCAATAGCTAAATAGGGTTTAACGAATACTTTGTCATATAGCCAGTCAAAGCCCCACGCGTTATACCACCAGACAGAAAGCAGCTTGCCTGCTGAGCTTTGTGCAATGCCAGTAACCAGTTGACGTTTGCCGAGATACAGTACCGCTGCCAGCAATATACCGATAATGGCTACGCTGCCAGACAGCACTTCTAACATCAGTTTGCCGTTTTCTGACCATTCGTGAACCGGCAATACGCCGTTTAGCGGCAGCGCTAAACCAGCACCAATCGCCGTTGAAAGCACCAGCAAAACCACTAACGGAAGATTATGAGCTATACCGCCAACAGCATGCGCTTTGGTTTTCTCTTCACCGTGAAACACGATAAAAATCATACGGAAAGTATATAGCGAAGTGAGGAACGCACCGATTAAGCCAGCCAGCATCAGATTGATATGACCAGAGGCATAGGCTTCAAACAGGATCTTATCCTTACTAAAGAAGCCAGATGTCACCAGCGGCAATGCTGACAGCGCCGCGCCGCCCACCAAGAAGCAGAGATAAACCAGCGGGATTCGCTTACGTAATCCGCCCATTTTGAAAATATTCTGTTCGTGATGACACGCCAGAATCACTGAACCCGATGACAGGAACAGCAGCGCTTTAAAGAATGCGTGCGTCATCAGATGGAAGATTGCTGCGTCCCATGCTTGTACGCCTAGCGCCAGAAACATATAACCCAACTGACTCATGGTGGAATAAGCAAGCACACGTTTGATGTCGGTTTGTACCAGTGCAGCAAAACCTGCCAGCAACAAGGTTACTGCACCGATCACGCCGACCAGATTCAGCACTTCCGGCGTCAGCAGGAATAAACCGCTGGTACGTGCGATCAGATAAACACCCGCTGTTACCATCGTCGCCGCATGGATCAACGCAGAAACCGGCGTTGGACCAGCCATCGCATCGGCTAACCATGTTTGTAACGGTAACTGCGCCGATTTACCCACTGCGCCGCCGACTAGCATCAACGTTGCCCAATTGAGCATGGTAGAACCTGCGGCAAATTTCTGCGGCGCGAGTTCCAGCAGCGCATGGATATTCAGCGTGCCAAATTCATGGAACAGGATAAATAAGCCAATCGCCAGAAACACGTCACCAATACGCGTCACAATAAAGGCTTTCATCGCTGCTGCGCCGTTGTTTGGATTGGTATAGTAGAAACCGATCAGCAGATAACTGCACAGCCCTACGCCCTCCCAGCCCAGATACATCAGCAACAAGTTATCCGCCAACACTAAAACCACCATGCTGGCGATAAACAGATTAGTGTAAGCGAAGAAACGGGAATAGCCCTCTTCACCGCGCATATACCATGAGGCATACAGATGAATGAAGAAGCCAACGCCGACCACCACAGACAACATGGTGACAGACAGACTATCCAGCGTTAATCCGACACTAATTTGGAATGTATCGACGGACATCCACGTCCAGAGTACTTGGCTGGAAACCGCTGCGTTATTACCTTGAGTAATAAACTGATACACGATACAAGCCGTGACCAGCGCAGCTAAACCAACCGAACCTACGCCAACCGTTGCGGAAACATTTTCCGACCAGCGACCGCGTGAGAATGCCAGCAGCAAAAAGCCCAGCAGCGGAAGTAAAATAGTTAAGGAGAGTAAATTGTTCATTATCCGCGCATCTCACTGACAGAATCTACATTCAGGGTTTGGCGGCGGCGATGAAGTTGCAGCAGCAGCGCCAGCCCAATACTGGCTTCTGCCGCCGCCAGACTGATCACCAGAATGTACATCACCTGTCCATCTGGCTGCTGCCAAAAACTACCCGCCACGACAAATGCCAACGCTACGGCGTTAATCATGATTTCTAAGCTGATCAGCATAAATAACAAATTACGGCGAATCAGCAATCCGGTCAGACCCAGCACGAACAAAATCGCTGCCAGCATCAAACCATGTTCCAATGGGATCATGCTTGTTCCTCCGTTTGGTTAATTGATGCTTCCGCATTGTTATTTTCGCGCCCTAAATGGTAAGCAACGACCAGACCGGCAAGCAGCAGCATCGAGGCTAACTCAATTGCCAGTACGTAAGGACCGAACAGAGAAATACCGACACGTTTGGCATCAACCATTTCGCCGCTGATTGACTGACCAGCCACGCTGTATATACCGGTACACAAAATCACCAGCAGGATCAGACTCAGCACAGCAGGACCAATCCAGACTTTAGGTTTCAGCCATTCGCGCTCTTGCTGTGCCACGCTATCGCCAAGATTGAGCATCATCACAACGAAAACGAACAGCACCATAATGGCACCGGCGTAAACGATGATTTCCAGCGCTCCGGCAAAGTACGCGCCCAGTGAGAAAAACACGCCTGAAATCGCTAACAGCGACACGATGAGATAGAGTAATGCGTGTACCGGATTGGTATGCGTAATCACCCTGAGTGTCGCCAGAACGGCTATCGCCGCTGAAATATAAAATGCAACTTCCACGTTCAGCTCCTTAGGGTAACAGACCTTTGAGGTCAACAGGTTTGGACTCATGTTCTGCTTCGCCTTTCCCCTTGCCATCTATCGCCATACCAGACATACGATAGAAGTTATACTCAGGGTATTTTCCCGCACCGGAAATCAGCAGATCCGACTTTTCATACACCAAATCCTGACGCTTAAAATCCGCCATTTCAAAATCTGGCGTAAGCTGAATGGCGGTTGTCGGACAGGCTTCTTCACACATGCCGCAGAAAATGCAGCGCGAGAAGTTAATGCGGAAAAACTCCGGATACCAGCGACCGTCCGGCATTTCAGCTTTTTGCAGCGAAATACAACCAACCGGACAAGCCACCGCACACAAGTTACAGGCAACGCAACGCTCTTCGCCGTCAGGATCACGCGTCAAGACAATGCGCCCGCGATAACGCGGCGGTACATAAATCGGTACGTCGGGATACATTCTGGTATCACGCTTATGGAAAGCGTGCAGAAAAATCATCCACAGGCTACGCACTTGAGTACCAAAACCAACCACTAACTCTTTTAATGTCATGGTTATCTCCTCTACTGCGCTTTTATTAAAATGATGGCTGCTGTCACCAGCAGATTAAGTAACGTCAGCGGCAGGCAAACACGCCAGCCGAAAGCCATTACCTGGTCATAACGCGGACGCGGTAATGAGGCGCGCACCAGAATAAACATCATCATAAAGAAAGCGGTTTTAAGCGCGAACCACACGATCGGCGGTAACAATGGACCATGCCAGCCACCGAAAAATAGCGTCACGATCAATGCAGATATAGTAACAATACCGACATATTCGCCGACGAAGAATAAACCGAACTTCATACCGGAATATTCTATGTGATAGCCGTCAGCCAATTCTTGTTCAGCTTCCGGCTGATCAAACGGGTGACGGTGGCATACAGCAACACCGGCGATAATAAAGGTGAGGAAACCGAAGAATTGCGGAATGACAAACCACACATCCGTTTGCGCTTCCACGATGTCTCGCATATTGAAAGAGCCGGTAACAGCGACGATTCCCATCAGGGAAAGTCCCAAGAACACTTCATAACTCAAGGTTTGAGCAGAGGCGCGCATCGCGCCAAGCAAAGCGTATTTGTTGTTACTTGACCAACCGGCAAACAACACTGCATACACCGCCAGCCCCGCCAGCATAAAGAAGAACAGAATGCCGATATTCAGATCAGAAACGCCCCAAGTCGGCGTGATCGGCACGATAGAAAACGCCAATAACATCGAACTGAAAGCGATAATCGGCGCAATGATAAAAATCATTCTGTCAGAGAAATTGGGCGTCCAATCCTCTTTAAAGAACATTTTGATCATGTCTGCAACCAGTTGCAGAGAACCGAAAGGTCCTACGCAATTTGGTCCGTAGCGATCCTGAAACAGCGATAGCAGGCGGCGTTCACCGAAACTCATCAGCGCGCCGCAAGTCACGACCACTAACAGGATCACAATGGCTTTGCCGACAGCTATCAACACGTCGATAACTTCTGGAGTTAGCCAACTCATAGCGTTGCCTCCCTCAGATTTTCAACTCGTTCACCCAACAGCGCAGGAGAAATATGCGGGAATCCAAGCGGTAACCCGATTTGCCCCTGCCCTAATGTTTCACTGATCGCCACCGGTAATGTCAGTTCCGAACCCGCGCAAATAAATGACAACAGCGAGCCAACGCTAACACTGAGTTTTGCCGCATCTTGCGGATTTAACATCACATAGGCTTGCGGCATACGTTGCTGGATCACCGCGGAACGTTGGGATAACTCATCACTGCCGAACAGATGATAATAAGGCGCGACGTACCAGCCATTTTCGTCATTGCTCGTTGAATTTTCAGCAAAAATGGTATTTGCATCAAAATAAGCAAACGACGCATTTTCCAGCGGATCAATTAAGCGCACGCCCGGATCACCAAAGCGTAAATGCCCGCCCACTTCTGACTGGAATTTGTTCCATGCCTGCGGTGAATTCCAGCCCGGCGTCCAGGCAAATGGAATTTGCTGACGATCTGCTTCCGGTGCGCTGTAACCCTCCATTGAGTAAGCAAATGCGGTATCGTTATCCTGCGGCTGACGTTTTTCATGCACGCTGACATCAGCCATCATTGCGGTACGACCGCTGTAGCGATGCGGTTCACGCGCCAGTTTCAAGCCTTTAATTCGGAAAGACGCATCTGGTGCAGCGGCAACAATTCCGGCTAAATGCGGGAATTCTTCAGCAACAGCGCTAATGACATGATCCAACTGTGTCCAGTCGATACGGCGGCTGTTATAGACGCTATCCAGCGAATGCAGCCAACGCCAGCTTTCCAGAATATACGTTTTCTTGTTTGGATCTTTATCGTAGAAAGAGGGTTCATAAACCTGAAAGAAACGCTGAGCGCGCCCCTCTTGGCTGACCAGCGTACCGTCACTTTCTGCAAAGCTCGCCGCAGACAAAATAATCGTCGCTTTATCCATCAATTCAGTATGTTGATGATCAAGTACAACTAAGTTTTCTACTTTCGCTAATACGGCATCGATACGAGATTTCGCGGCGTGACGATATAAGTCATTTTCCATGACGATCAGCGTATCCGCAGCACCGCTTTCCAGCTCACTCAGCGCTTCTTCAATGGCATTGCCGCCGATCATGGCAATGCCCATGCTGTTCGCTTCTGCTGCCACAAACGTGATGCCGGTTTCCAGCCCTTGTTTTTTCAGTGCCAGTGCCACATTGGTTGCTGCCTGAATAATCGCTTCGCTGCCTGCATTACTACCGGTGACGATTAGCGGCTTTCTCGCGCCCGATAATGCCTGCGCGATAATATCGACTTTTGCGTTTAATTCAGCCGGTAAATCTGTCACGGCTGGAGCGGAATTATCAATAGCGTGAGCAATTGCAAAACCTAAGCGTGCCTGATCTTCAACCGCAGCGCTGTAGTTCCACGCTGCCACATCATCAAGACGCGTTTTATCCACATTAGTGACAAACAGCGGATATTTGGCATGTTGCCCAATATTTTGTACGGCTGCGATTTGCCAATCCGCAACACGCTGTGCGCCTGCCAGTTCGCGGGCTTTGCCTTTCACTGCCTGACGCAGCGCTAACGCTATGCGCGCGCCGGTTTGTGTGACATCTTCACCCAACACCAACACCGCATCGTAGCTCTCCATTTCACGAAGTGACGGCGTATATAACCCGCTGTCACGCAGCACTTGCTGCATCAGTTGTACTCGCGCTAATTCACCGGAACTCATACCGGTAGAGAAGTTATCCGCACCAACAAGTTGACGTAAGGCAAAATTACTTTCCAGACTGGCGCGCGGTGAGCCGATACCAATCACTTTCTTTGATTGACGCAATATATCCGCTGCACCCTGCATCGCTTGTTCTGGATTAAGGGTGATCCGATCCTGACCGCGTAATTGTGACGGTGTTCGCGGGCGATCTTTCAGATTGACGTAACCGTAGCCAAAACGACCGCGATCACATAAGAAGTAGTGGTTTACTGTGCCGTTATAACGATTTTCGATACGGCGTAATTCACCGTAACGTTCGCCCGGACTGGTATTACAGCCAACACTGCATTGCTGGCAGATACTTGGCGCGAACTGCATATCCCATTTACGGTTATAGCGTTCGGAATGCGTTTTATCAGTAAAGACACCGGTAGGGCAAACTTCCACCAAATTACCGGAGAATTCATTTTCTAATGTGCCATCTTCAGGACGCCCAAAATACACATTGTCATGAGCGCCATATACACCAAAATCGTCACCGCCCGCATAATCTTTGTAATAGCGTACGCAGCGATAACAGGCGATACAGCGGTTCATTTCATGATTAATGAACGGACCTAATTCCTGATTATTATGTGTGCGTTTATTAAAACGATATTTACGGAAACTATGACCGGTCATCACAGTCATATCCTGCAAGTGACAGTTACCGCCCTCTTCACACACTGGGCAATCGTGCGGGTGATTCACCATAAGAAATTCCACGACGGCTGCGCGGAATTTTTTGGCTTCTTCATCTTCGATAGCGATATAGCTGCCGTCTGATGCTGGTGTCATACAAGACATCACCAAACGCCCGCGTTTATCGTCAGGTCCTTGAAACTGTTTCACCGCACATTGGCGGCAAGATCCGACACTACCCAGCGCCGGATGCCAGCAAAAGTAAGGAATATCGAGTCCGAGTGAGAGACATGCTTGCAGCAAGTTCTCCGCACCGTCAACTTCGTATTCTTTGCCGTCTACATGAATCGTTGCCATAGTCAGCATTCTTCCTGTAGCCCGCAACTGCGGGCGTATAACTTAAAAAAATTCGTTACCCGTTATCGCCGTTTTCTCTATAACCAGAGAAAATCATAGAGAAAATAGATGCGACAATTACCAACGCTGTTTCAATAGGTTGGGCTGGATACCTGCGATAGCATTCAGATTATTAAAAGTGTTCTCTTTTATGCCCGCTTCAAACTCTGCACGAAAATATTTAATCGCGCTCTGTAACGGCTCTACTGCACCTGGCGCTAACGCGCAGAAAGTGTGACCCGGAGAGAGAAAACGGCACAGTTGCTCAAGGGTTTCAATATCACCCTGACGCCCCTCACCTTTCTCTAAAGCGGTTAAAATCTTCACGCTCCACGGCAAACCCTCACGGCATGGTGTACACCAGCCGCAGGACTCGCGCGCGAAAAATTGTTCAAGGTTGCGCGTTAAGCCAACCATATTGACGGTGTTATCAACCGCCATCGCTAGTGCTGTACCTAACCGACTGCCAGCTTTGCCGATATTGGCGAAGTCCATCGGCAGATCCAGATGCGCTTCGGTGAGAAAATCTGTACCTGCACCGCCCGGCTGCCACGCTTTCAGCGTCAAGCCGTCTTGCATTCCGCCTGCGTAATCTTCCAGCAATTCACGCGCGGTAATACCGAAAGGCAACTCCCACAATCCCGGATTTTTTACCCGACCAGAGAAACCCATCAGTTTAGTACCGGCGTCCTGACTTTTGCCTGCTGACAGACCGCGATACCACTCAGCACCGTGCTGCATAATGGCGGGGACATTGCACAGGGTTTCGACGTTATTAACACAAGTTGGTTTACCCCATGCGCCAACAGTTGCGGGAAATGGCGGTTTAGAGCGCGGATTGGCGCGGCGACCTTCCAGTGAGTTAATCAGCGCAGTTTCTTCACCGCAGATATAACGACCGGCACCGGTGTGAACAAACAGCTCAAAATCAAAACCGCTGCCAAAAATATTTTTACCGAGAAAACCCGCCTGTTTCGCTTCTTCAATGGCACGGCGCAGATGGTCTGCGGCTTCGATATATTCACCGCGCAGAAAGATGTAACCGCGATAGGCTTTCAGGGCAAAACCGCCGATTAACATGCCCTCGACTAACAGATGCGGAAGTTGCTCCATCAGCAATCGATCTTTATAAGTACCAGGTTCCATTTCATCGGCATTACATAAGATGTAGCGGATATTCATGCTTTCGTCTTTCGGCATCAAACTCCACTTTAAACCCGTGGAGAAACCCGCTCCGCCGCGCCCGCTAAGACCAGATTCTTTGACTGTAGCGACCACTTCATCAGGTGACATGCTGCCTTTCAGAACTTTTTCCGCGCCTGTATAACCGTTCTTACTGCGGTATTCATCAAGCCAGACTGGCTGCCGATCTGCGCGCAATCGCCAGGTCAGCGGGTGCTGTTCTTCGGTAAGAATGCGTTGAGCGCTGCTTGCTGTTGTGGGAAAGGTTGATCCGCTCATTGATATTGCTCCAGTAGTTGCTCAATATCGTCCGGTTGCAGATGTTCGTGCGTATCTTCATCGATCATCATATTTGGTCCTTTATCGCAATTGCCTAAACAGCAAGTTGGCAGCAGCGTAAAGCGACCATCGAATGTCGTTTCACCCGGTTTAATATTCAGTTTTTTCTCAAGAGCCGCCTGAATGCCCTGATACCCATTGATATGGCACACCACGCTATCGCAATAGCGAATAACATGACGACCAACCGGACGGCGATAAATCTGGCTGTAGAATGTCGCAACGCCTTCAACATCACTGGCAGGAATGCCTAATACTTCGGCAATCGCGCTGATCGCGCCATCAGGCACCCAACCGCGTTTCTTTTGCACCAGTTTCAGCGCTTCGATAGACGCTGCGCGCGGATCTTCATAATGATGTTTCTCATGCTCAATGGCGGCGAGTTCTTCTTCACTTAGCGTGAAATTTTCTTTATCAGTCATAATTAGCGATCCACGTCTGACATAACAAAATCAATGCTGCCCAGATAGACAATTAAGTCCGAAACCAGACAGCCGCGAATGACGGACGGGATCTGTTGCAGATGTGCATAGCTTGGGGTACGAACCCGCGTCCGATAGCTCATAGTGCTGCCGTCGCTGGTTAAGTAATAGCTATTGATCCCTTTGGTGGCTTCCACCATCTGGAAAGATTCATTGGCGGGCATGACTGGACCCCATGACACTTGCAGGAAGTGTGTGATCAAGGTTTCGATATGCTGCAAAGTGCGCTCTTTCGGCGGCGGTGTAGTCAGTGGATGATCGGCTTTAAACGGTCCTTCTGGCATGTTTTTCAGGCATTGCTCCAGAATGCGTAAGCTCTGGCGTAACTCTTCCACTTTCAGCATTACACGATCATAACAATCACCGTTGTAACTTATTGGCACTTCAAACTCGAAGTTTTCGTAACCAGAATAAGGACGGGCTTTACGCACGTCGAAATTGATGCCGGTCGCCCGTAAACCTGCCCCCGTCACGCCCCACGCTAATGCTTCTTCCGCACTGTATTGTGCGACGCCAACGGTTCGACCTTTCAGAATGGTGTTTTTCAGCGCAGCTTTGACGTATGAATCAAGGCGTTTCGGCATCCAGTCAAGGAATTCACGCAGCAGCTTATCCCAGCCTTTTGGCAGGTCATGTGCGACACCGCCGATACGAAACCATGCAGGGTGCATACGGAAACCGGTAATCGCTTCAACAATGTCATAAATACGTGCGCGATCGCTGAAAGCAAAAAATACGGGCGTCATCGCACCAACGTCTTGAATATAAGTGGAGATATACAGCAGATGACTGTTAATGCGGAACAGTTCAGACAGCATCACGCGGATCGTTTTCACGCGTTCCGGCACGTCAATACCAGCCAGCTTTTCTACTGCCAGCACGTAAGGCATTTCGTTAACGCAGCCGCCGAGATATTCAATACGATCCGTAAATGGAATGTAGCTGTGCCATGACTGGCGCTCGCCCATTTTCTCTGCGCCGCGATGGTGATAACCGATGTCGGGAACACAATCGACGATCTCTTCACCGTCTAATTGCAAGATAATACGGAAAGCACCGTGTGAAGACGGGTGATTAGGACCTAAGTTCAGAAACAGAAAATCTTCGTTCTTCGTCCCGCGTTTCATACCCCATTGTTCAGGTTTGAATGTCAGCGACTCCATTTCCAAATCTTCTTTGGCTTTTGTCAGCACAAAAGGATCGAATTCTGTCGCACGCGCGGGATAGTCTTTGCGTAGCGGATGCCCCTGCCAAGTATCCGGCATCATAATGCGCCGTAGATTCGGATGACCATCTATGGTAATGCCAAACATTTCCCATGTTTCACGCTCATACCAGTTGGCGTTAGGGAAAATACGAGTGACCGTCGGTACATGCAGATCGTTTTCTGCCAACGCAACTTTCAACATAATGTCTGTGTTGCGATCGATAGAAATCAGGTGATAGAAAACGGAGAAATCCGCCGCTGGTAAACCGTTACGGTGAGTACGTAAACGTTCGTCCATGCCGTGTAAGTCAAATAACATGATATACGGTTTAGGAAGTTTACGTAAAAAGGTCATTACCTCTAGAAGCTGTTCACGTTTAACCCACACTACCGGTACACCGGTACGGGTAGGTTGAACGGTAAAGGCATCTGCTCCAAAACGGTTACGCAGTTCACCTATTACCGGATCATCGAGATGATCTCTGGTTTCCCAAGCAGGTTGGGCGGACGCTTGCGTCATCGGTTCTGTTATCATTATTTTTGCCGCTCATTACTCAAAATAAAATACTGATTAACGTTGCTATTTATATCTATCCCCTAAAACTTTCGCGAGGCAGGAGATAAGCGATAGTTAAAATAGTTAAGATAGTTAAATTTCGTCAGGAGTACGCAGATTGGTGACGGCAATACGCTCAGCGCGTTTGCGTTCTTTTTCTGACTGCATCTCTTTGCGATAAACGCCTTGCTCACCGACAACCCAAGAGAGCGGACGGCGTTCCTGACCAATAGAATCACGTAATAACAGTAGCGCTTGCATATAGGCTTCTGGACGCGGCGGGCAACCGGGAATATACACATCAACCGGAATAAATTTATCCACACCCTGCACCACAGAATAGATGTCGTACATACCGCCAGAGTTAGCACATGCGCCCATTGAGATAACCCATTTAGGCTCTAACATTTGGTCATATAATCGCTGGATAACGGGTGCCATTTTCACAAAGCAAGTCCCCGCAACCACCATAAAATCGGCTTGACGCGGTGAAGCACGTAGCACTTCGGCACCAAAACGGGAAACATCGTGGACAGCAGTAAATGACGTCACCATTTCGACATAGCAACAAGAGAGACCAAAGTTAAATGGCCAGAGGGAGTTTTTCCGCCCCCAATTCACCACATCATTAAGAGCATTATCGAGCTTGCCCATAAAAATGCCTTTATGGGCATCTTGCTCCAGTGGATCGGTAACAATTTCCTGTTTTTGTAGCGGATAACGGTCGTTTTCACCGTCAAGATCTACGCGAGTGAGCGTATATTTCATCTTCGAGCCTCGCTGTTACTGCAAGTTGCTGTAATTATTTGAATTTTGGAATGATTCTTGATTTGCCGTTTATACCCGTCATCTTTCGAGATGCAGAGGTGTTGGCTGCGCTCGTTCACCCGAATCACTTACTGATGTAAGCTCATCGGATTCTCTTGGTTGCCGCCTACCTGCATCACGAAATTTTTTGGGTATAGAACGCTGCGGTGTCCAGTCCAGCGCGCCGATACGCACCAGATAAAACAATCCGGCTAACAGAACAAAAATGAAAATAGCAGCTTCGATAAAACCAACCCAACCGCTTTCCCGTATGGAAACCGACCAGGCAAACATATAAAGGGCTTCAACATCGAAGATAACGAAGAACATGGCAACCAGATAAAACTTGGCAGAAAGACGCAAACGCGCAGAGCCAACAGCATCAATACCTGATTCATAAGGTGTATTTTTTGTTCTTGCTCTGGCGCGGCCGCCGAGGAAATGCGCTGCGGTTAACATAAAGGCACATAAGCCCAATGCTCCGGCAATAAATACAGCAAAAGCCCAATCATGGGCGATAACTTCAGAACTTGTTGACATGCTTTTACTTCTCTTTAAACACAGTATTTATCGAAACTACAGTATGTACCCGTAGTACTCTGATGAGTCGATCCGATGACTACAAAAATTAAAAAGGAGATAAAACGGATTCATTGTCTTATGCAATGATTAGTGCTTTTCCATGCTTAAAAAATAACATTTTACCAACATAAAAAACACATTTATTTATACAATCTCCAAATTTGATAAGAAAAATCGCAAAATTGGGATCAAACACGCTTGATCTAACTAAATCGAGTCAGCAAAAAAATATACCAACTCAATCAAGTATCTATTGTGACAGAACGAGATATTATTTCCACCTCATAACAGGGGTTTTTATGTTATCAGCAGTAAAATTCAGCACATTATGAAACATTTTATGAATAAATTAAGTTGTATCTGTTGAGTTTTTACTACTCTTTATCTAACCTGAACTTCGGATAAGAAATTATATTATTATCAGTAATTTCAAATAATTATGTCATTTTCCGTAGAGGTGACAATCTGTCGCCCGTGAACCCACCGCGTTGTTAATGCGGGCGGCAGGTTGCTGTCCTACAAATTATTTTTATTATCAATAGATTAACATATTGCTTTTACTATTTTCTTATTCAAGCCTGAGGTTATTTACTCGCTGGTTAATGCACTTTTTTTAAGCATAGCTGGTGAAAAAATATTCGCATAATGGAAAGGCTGAGGAGAATAAAATTCATACCGAAATGAAATAAAACAAAATTAAATAATATGAAATGAACAAAAATCATTCTCTGCAAAAAAACTCATTAGCAAATAATGAAGTTAAATAATACACAGACATAAAATGACGTCATAATATACAACAATAAACACCATTAATTTTTTATAAACCAGATGATAATTCTATAAACCCCGTTTTATTACAAAAGATTTACATATTTTATACTAATGGTCTTGCACAACATCTTCTAATCATAGAGTATCCACCTCGAATGGTAATCTGCTGAATTTCGCATTGAATGAAACCGATAAATTCACTAAAGAACAGATTACTACATAATAAACTTCTGAATATCAGTTATTGATTAAAAAACCATTCTTATTATTAATCAAAATGTTATTGATATAATTCAACAAGGATCTCTTTATGACTCAACGTTTAAGCTGGGGCGATACTATTGGTTTAGGCTTGATGACTTTCGCCTTCTTTTTAGGCGCAGGTAATATCATCTTCCCACCGCTGGAAGGGCAAATGGCGGGAACTAATGTACTCTCATCTATGTTTGGCTTTTTATTAACTGCGGTGGGGTTACCGCTGATTTCGATTATTGCAGTTGCCAGTGTGGGCGGCGGTTTGCCGTCAATGACCACTGACTTGCCAAAAGGCACTGGGACGTTTGCTGCGATACTGCTGTTTATTATTATCGGACCGGCATTTGCTACGCCGCGTACGGGTTTAGTTTCCTATGAAATGGCGATCAAACCACTGTTTGGTACATTTAGCGGCGATAACCAACTAACACTTGGCGGAATTACGCTGGATAAAACTCAAGCATTTGTCACTACCCTTTTCTTTATAGTCACGCTGATATTTTCATGGAGTCGCGGTAAGCTGATCGACAGTATTGGGAAAGTATTAACACCTGCACTATTCTTGCTGCTAATTTGCCTCGCCATCGGCGTAGTAGTTGCACCACAGGGTGAACTGGCTGCACCGATCGGGGATTATCAAAATAGCGCATTTACCAAGAGCTTTATTGGCGGCTACAACACGATGGACACCTTTGCCGCGCTGATGTTCGGTATGTTATTGGTGGACGTATTACGCGGTAAAGGCATCACAGAACAGAAAGCAACATATAAGTATCTGGTCATTGCGGGGTTAATCTCGGCGGCTGGCCTGGCATTTGTCTATATTTCGTTGTTCTGGTTAGGTGCAACGTCTGCAACTATTGCACCGAATGCAGATAACGGCGGCGTCATTCTCGCTTCTTACGTGAAAGCGCTATTTGGGCAACCTGGTCAATTTATTCTTTCTGGTGTCGTTCTGCTGGCGTGTTTAACGACTTCGGTTGGTTTAGTCAGTGCTTGTGCTGACTACTTCTCAACATTAACTCCGCTGCGTTATCGCCATTGGGTTGTGATACTGAGCATTATTTGTGCGCTGGTCGCGAATGTAGGATTAAGCCAGTTAATCGCGCTGTCCGTACCGGTTCTGCTTGCCCTTTATCCGCTGGCGATCGCATTAGTCGTACTGACATTTATCCGCCACTGGCTACCGAATCCAAAATATGCGTTTCGCACCGTGATGTTTGTCGCATTAATTTTCAGTTTGCTTGATGGAATGCGTAGTATTCCGGCTTTAGAACATATTGACTGGATTAAGCACTTACTGGATAGCCAAACTAAATATATGCCACTAGCGGATCAGGGAATGGCATGGGTATTGCCAACCGCGATTGTTATCGTATTGGTATTCTTCATTCCAGCAAGTAAGAAAGAAATCTCTAACCTGCAATAAACCCAATATTATTAAAAAAAGCAGCGGAAACGCTGCTTTTTTATATCTATTACAATAAATTATTAAATAATTATGTGATTTTTCCGTAGGAGCGGCAACCTGCCGCCCGCCAAACCACTGTGAAATCAACACCGTTTATGATCATAGCGATTGCCGCTCCTACGTAATTATCATTTATTATCAATTAATTACCCTATATTTTCACCATATACTTATTCATGCCTCAGGTTATATACACCCTTATATTCAATCCGGTAAGAAAGCCATCAATCATTTTCCTTAATAAATTTCGCATAAAAAGAAACTCCCTCTTGTTATTTTGTATATCCAAGCGTAGAGTTTTGCAATATACATCTGGATATACATTATTAAGGCGGTAGATATGACGGTTCCAAATGAGTGGATTGATCTGACATCTTTCAAAAGCGGTAATTCTCAAGCACTGCGTTTAAAGAAAGAGCTTTTAGAAGCAGCGCCAACCTTTGGTTCAGGCGTGGCGGTGCGTCTGGTTTCTGACAGCACCGGTATTATTGTCGCGTCAGAAGAAAACCAGACAGAAGCACAAGGCAATGACCCAATGGTTAACGCCATGCTTGATGCGGCACAACAAAGTCTGCTCGAACCGAAAACTACGCTAACTTCCGCTACCTTTGATGCGGCAGGTAATAAAACCGTCGAAAAATCAAGAAAACTGGATAATGTCTGCTATGACATTCGCGGTCCGGTGCTGAAAGAAGCGAAACGCCTTGAAGAAGAAGGCAACAAAGTGCTGAAACTGAATATCGGCAATCCGGCACCTTTTGGCTTTGAAGCTCCTGATGAAATTCTGGTGGACGTTATCCGTAATCTGCCAACCGCTCAGGGCTACTGCGACTCAAAAGGTCTGTACTCTGCGCGGAAAGCGATTATGCAGCACTATCAGGCTCAAGGTATACGTGACGTCACCGTTGAAGATATTTACATCGGTAACGGTGTGTCTGAACTGATTGTTCAGGCAATGCAAGCATTGCTGAATATGGGTGATGAAATGCTGATCCCAGCACCGGATTATCCGCTGTGGACGGCTTCCGTCTCTCTTTCCGGCGGTAACGCCGTGCATTATATGTGTGATGAGGAATCCGGCTGGTTCCCTGATCTGGACGATATTCGGAAAAAAATTACGCCGCGCACGCGCGGTATCGTTATTATCAACCCGAATAACCCAACTGGCGCGGTTTACAGTAAAGAGTTGCTGCTGGAAATTGCCCAAATCGCGCGGGAAAATAACCTGATTATTTTCGCTGACGAAATCTACGACAAGATCCTTTACGATGATGCCAAACATCATTCCATTGCAGCGCTGGCACCGGATTTATTTGTTATCACATTTAATGGATTATCCAAAACTTATCGCGTTGCTGGTTTCCGTCAAGGCTGGATGGTATTAAGCGGTCCTAAAGGTCACGCGAAAGGCTACATCGAAGGGCTGGAAATGCTGGCGTCAATGCGTCTGTGCGCGAACGTACCAATGCAGCACGCCATTCAAACCGCAATTGGCGGTTATCAAAGTATCAATGAATTTATTCAACCAGGCGGACGACTGTATGAACAGCGTAACCGCGCCTGGGAATTAATTAATGATATACCGGGTGTATCTTGCGTGAAGCCAAATGGTGCGCTGTATATGTTCCCGAAAATTGATGCCAAACGCTTTAATATCCATAACGATCAAAAGATGGTTCTCGACCTGTTACTACAGCAAAAAGTGCTGTTGGTTCAAGGTACTGGCTTTAACTGGCCTTATCCTGACCACTTCCGTATCGTGACATTACCGCGTGTAGATGAATTGGAAATGGCAATTGGTCGCTTTGCTAAATTCCTTGAGACGTATAAACAAGCGTAATAAACCAGAACTTCGGAGAAAAAGTTATATTCTTACGATAAAGTTCATTATTTTCCGTAGGGCGGCAACCTGTCGCCCGCAAAACCACGGTGAAATCAACTGGCGGCAGATTGTCGCCAATGAAAATTATTATTTATTATCAATTAATTAGCCTATATCCCTCGTCATCTCTTTATCCAAATTTGAAGTTAGTCACATAATCAGTTTGCACTCCGCACGATTACTCCCCACAATCTAGCCTTGTTTTTATACCAACAAATATTTGCAGCAACTAAGGTAGATCCATCATGAGCCAGAACCAAAGTCACTTTTTTGCCTATTTATCCCGACTGAAGTTAATCAGCCGTTGGCCTTTGATGCGTAATGTGCGAACCGAGAATGTGTCTGAACACAGTTTGCAGGTCGCGTTTGTTGCTCATGCGTTAGCCGTGATTAAAAACCGTAAGTTTGACGGTAATATCAATCCTGATCGCGTTGCATTGCTGGCAATGTACCACGATGCCAGTGAAGTGCTGACCGGCGATATGCCTACACCTATCAAGTATTACAATCCGCAGATTGCTCACGAATATAAGAAAATTGAAAAAGTTGCCCAGCTCAAACTGATTGAAATGCTGCCGGAAGAGATCCAGGAAGATTTCCGCACTATTTTAGATGACAGCTATTACAGTGAAGATGAAAAACTGGTGGTGAAACAAGCTGATGCGCTATGCGCTTATCTAAAAAGTTTAGAGGAGCTGTCCGCAGGAAATAAAGAATTTAAGCTGGCGAAACAGCGCTTAGAGAAAACCCTGAAACTGCGTCACAGCCCGGAAATGGAATACTTTATTAAAGTATTTGTCCCCAGTTTTAGTTTATCGCTAGATGAGATTAGTCAGGGAAGTCAGTTGTAATTTTATTCTTTTGGTAAATGAAAATAGCGCGATATTAATCACCAGCAAGAATATTCCGACCGTAATCACAATGTGCATTCTGCTATATTGAGTACGGTCGGAAAGCCAATACTTTGATCCTTATCCTTTATTTATCATGCCCTAACGCCAGTACATCAGTAATCACGCGAAATAGTTCGGTGTTATCCATATAACCGTGAATACGTTCAGCGCCGGAACCAGAGGCTTGCACCACCAAATCATCAACTGAATGGACGCCGCCGTCGATACTACGCGGTAATATGCCGGTACGTAATACTGCTCCCGGAACATCTTTGTAAGCCGGATTAGCGATATATTCACCTTTCTCATTTTTAATCGTCGGCTCAAACTGCCCGTCTAGCTTAGGTCGGAATGTTTCGTAATAATCAGGATAGTTGTTGAAAAATACCGCCAGACGTTTAGATACATCAACGTTATCAGGATAACCATCGCCATTGGTATCTTGATAGTTTGGATAACCGGCTGTTTCATAAACGCCGACTTTTTCGCGCATTTCTGTACCTGATTTCTCATCATCAACCGTGCCGATAATCGAGATACCATGCGTGTGATCGCCGGTAACAATAATCAGTGTATCAGGGTGCGTTTCGGCAAATTTCTTAGCGATAGCCACTGACTGATCCAGCATAATCGTATTGTACACAGAGCGTTCCCAATCCAGCGGGTGCGAGGCTTTGTCTATCAGCGCCGACTCCACCATCAAGAAGAAGCCATTGTCATTTTTCGACAAAACATCAAGTGCCGTCTGCGTCATATCGGTTAAATCAGGCTGATCAGGAAATTTCTTGGTGACATTATTTTTCAGGAAGCGGCGATCCAAAACGCCGTCCATATTACCGGTATGGAACAATCCCAACAGTTTTTCAGCACCAGCACCTTTCTTCTTCAATGAATCGGCATCAGTGACTAGCTGATAACCTGCTTGCTGGAAACGCGCGATATAATCTTCATCATCTTTGCGTTTAGAACCAGCAACATTTTGCGGTAGAAAATACGCAGAGCCGCCGCCTAGCATCACGTCCGGTTTTACATCGTAAAACATACCGACAATTTCTGATTTATCTGCCCGTCGGCGAGTATGTGCGACAACGGCGGCTGGTGTGGCATCTTCCAATTCCGCATCACTGACAATCCCGACTGACATATTCGTGGTGCGTTTCAGCAGTTCACCTAATGTTTCCTGTTTTGGGTGATTAAGGGAATCTTTCGCACGGCTGACATAAACACCTAACGCATTAACGCCGGATTTGTGACCAGTCATATAGGCGCTCATAGTATTAGCACTATCGGCAGCAATCGAATCAGTGCTGGACGTACCGATAAACGCCATATCGGATAAATCGTCTATTGCTAACCGACCATTGGCTTTCCCCTCGGTGATCCCTTTTGACAGAATGCGCGCGCCAGTACGATGAGCGACCGACAAACCATCACCGATAAACAAAATCACGTTTTTCGCCTGACGTTTCGCTGGCGTCTGATAGATATTCCAGTTTACGCTGCCCGTTTCTTTTCCGGCAGAAACTTCAATTTTGTAATCGCCTGCCGATGTTAAATCGACATCTTTCAGCACCAGCGAAGAGGCATTAAGACCATCTTCATTTTTGATGAATTCACCCTTTTTCTGCCAAATTTGTTGGTAATCCTTGCCATTAATTTTCACGCTGACTTGCTCTGGATTAACCTCTTTTTCAAATTCGACCTTAAAATCAAATTTGCCGCCTGTCAGCATTGTCGCGCGATCGATAGGATAGATATTCACGGCGGACGCCGTAGCGGGGATTAACACAGGTATTAACGCGAGAGTGATAGGAACTAACCAGCTTGCCTTCATGCTACTTCTCCTGATTTTTTATATTCGCAAGCAACATTACTGAGTGCTGATGTCAGTTTTATGAATAGATGATGAACAGATAATGAATAGATGGTGACTAAGCCAATTTAGTTGTACCTGAGTTAGCCCATAACAAGAACAAAAGGTATTGGCTAAATACAAAAATATACGGATAAGCACATATTTTGCTGATATTAAGGCACAAAAAAGCCGCTGAATATCAGCGGCTTTCGTATTCTCATCGAACTGAACTGTGAACTACAAGAAATTATTACAGGCTTTCAGTGAAAGTACGGGTAATAACGTCGCGTTGCTGTTCTGGAGTCAGTGAGTTGAAACGTACTGCATAACCAGAAACACGGATAGTCAGTTGAGGATATTTTTCCGGGTGTTTAACCGCATCTTCCAGTGTATCGCGGCTTAATACGTTAACGTTCAGATGTTGACCACCTTCAACGCGCACCGTTGGCTTCACTTCCATTGGAACTTCGCGGTATTCGATTTGACCCAGTTGGCTAACAGGTACGATCTGATCTTCTGCATAATCTGCTTTAGCACAAACACAACGTGCTTCAGATTTTTCATTATCCAGCAGCCAGAAAGAATTCAGTAATGCCGCATTGTTAGCTTTAGTAATTTGGATACCAGTAATCATGGTGCCTCCTTCAGTTTTTAATTTACGCTCCCCCAGCGAGTCTGGGGCAACAATTTTGAAATCATTCAATGTGAAACATTGGTTATTTTTCATCTTATATAGCAGTAACGCAGAGTTCATTCTTTGATTTAAATCAATTTTCAAATCTTGTTAATTTTATCTATTTTTGCATATTTTTGTTTTACATCAAATTTTACCAATTTTAATGCTAAAATATTTTTGTAAATTTTCAAATCTTTTTTATGGTTTTGTTAATTCTGCGGATCAGTATGATAAAAAGTCATCATCAATCGCGCCTTACGGTATCATAGCCAACGCTCTTCAATTACCGCTCTGTGCGACAATGACAAGCAACCAGAAAAAACCTAAAGAAAGGAGAACCTGCATGAGCGACAAACTGACATGGCATGATGTTATCGGTCAGGAAAAACAACAGCCTTACTTTCAAGACACGCTAAAATTTGTTGCTTGTGAAAGAGCAGCCGGAAAGCAGATTTATCCGCCGCAGAAAGATGTCTTTAACGCATTCAGTTCAACTGAACTGGCAGATATTAAAGTGGTTATTTTGGGGCAAGATCCTTATCACGGTCCGAATCAGGCTCATGGCTTATCTTTTTCCGTATTGCCGGGCATTCAGCCGCCGCCATCATTAATGAATATGTATAAAGAACTGATGACCGATATTGCTGGCTTCCAGCGCCCGAATCATGGCTATCTGCAAAGTTGGGCGAATCAAGGCGTGATGCTGCTCAATACGGTACTAACCGTTGAAGCTGGCAAGGCGCACTCTCATGCAAGTTTAGGCTGGGAAACGTTTACCGATAGAGTGATTGCTGCCATCAATGAGCATCGTGACGGTATTGTTTTTCTGCTTTGGGGCTCTCATGCACAGAAGAAAGGCAACATTATTGATCGCAAACGTCATTATGTTTTAGCTGCGCCGCACCCCTCTCCGCTCTCAGCACATCGCGGCTTCTTCGGCTGCAAACACTTTTCTCAAGCAAATACGTTACTGGAGCAGCAAGGATTAACGCCGATTAAATGGCAGTTGGATAATCTCTGACGAATCTTAGATTTGGATAACAAATTGTGCGGGCAGCAGATTGCCGTCCCTACGAAGAACAGCATAATCATTTGAAATTTATAAATAAAAAAAATAGCCGCGCTAATTAGAATTAGCATGGCTATTTTTATTAAACAATCAACTCACCAACATTAAAGATTAAAGTTTAGTTGCTTGCTCCAGCTTATATTCACCCGTAGTTGATTTCAGGAATTCCACAATATCGTCCACATCTTTTTCTGGCAGCGTGGTTTCTAACTGGAATTTCAGCATCATATTAACGGCATCTTTCAGCGTATCAAGGCTGCCATCGTGCAGATATGGTGCGGTCAGATCAACATTACGCAATGTTGGTACTTTGAAACGATAACGGTCACGCTCAAACTTAGTGAAATTAAAGCGACCTAAATCTACTTCTGCAACACCATTACCGCGCGCGGCAAAGTAATCCTCTTTCAGCCCCATCATTTCAAATGACTGACCGCCAAGATTTTTACCAACGTGGCAAGTATCACATTTGTTTTCTTTAAACAATTGGAAACCATGTTTTTGTTGAGCCGTTAAAGCACTGGCATCACCTTTCAGATAACGGTCAAACGGACTGTTAGGCGTAACTAATGTTTTTTCAAACTCAGCGATAGCATCGGTAATGCTTTCTGAGGTAAAGCCTTGCGGATAAACTTCACTAAATACCGCTGTCAGTTCTGGATCACTGGCTAACTTACCAATAATTTGATCCCAAGACTTTGAACCCATTTCAATTGGGTTAAGCGGTGGTCCGCCAGCTTGTTCCTGCAAGTTATGTGCGCGACCGTCCCAGAATTGCTCAATGTTATAAATCGAGTTAAAGACTGTCGGCGCATTGATTGGTCCCAATTGACCATTGATACCTTTTGAAGTCACTAAACCATCAACACCACCGGCATCTAACTTGTGGCATGTTTCACAAGCCAGTGTGTTATCACCAGATAAACGCTTGTCATGATAAAGGATCGCACCCAATGCAACTTTCTTCGCATCAGTTTCCATCTGTGGTGGTAACGGCTGTACTGCTTCATTTTCAAATGCAGGGCTAACACCCGCGCTCACATAATATTTTGAGCGTTGCTCTTTTGCCCAGTTCAGAATCGCTGTTCGATCTTCTGCGCTCACGCTACCGCTCCAGTGAACAGCAGTGTAACGAGTTGGCGGCATTTCCTGATCGGCAACGACACGTTCAATTTTTGCCAGATCAGATTCCGGTGCAGCCGTGCCGTTAACTAAGCTGTCCATCGTTGATTGCATATTGAAGTGGATATAACCCATCTTCACATCATGCGCCATTAACTGTTTGGCAATTGGGAACGAAGCATAGAACGGCATATCGGCGTTAGCTGTATGACAATACTCACAACCGCGTTTGTAGAAAATATCTCGTACCTGTGCATCACCTTTCGGCGTCGCAGAGGCAATTAAGCGCTCACTTCGCTTGGAGTCATAGTTATAGATATAAGCGGCTGTTCCCAAATAACCGACTATACCTATAGCACACGCCCCTATAATCAACTTCTTTATCATTATTTCCTCACATTATTCTCTGTCTTATTGAAATGTCATGAGAAAATGCTAACTCATGAAAAAAACATTGGAATTATCTCTGGTAATTAGATTAGTAAATTGATGAATATCAATTATGACTAATAGCCGTACCTATCGTTAAAATAGGAATTAGCTATTAAAGCCATGCCGTAATAAATCATGCCGCTATAAATCATGTCGTAAATAAATGTAGCAGGAAAAATCGGGGAGAATGCGAGAGGAAATTTAACGTAATGAAACTAATAAAAATTTGACTAGTGAGATAAGACATCTTTTCAAGCCTTATCTCACATTAATCACACTGACGAGATTATTTAGAAACAGCCACCATTGCAGGGCGAATCAATCGACCATTCAGGGTATAGCCTTTTTGCATCACCATCATCACATGATTAGGCTGATGATCCGCAGACTCCATCAATGTCATCGCTTGATGCAGTTCAGGATTGAATGGCACATTGACTTCTTCCACTGCCTCAACACCGAACTTACGCACTGCGCCTAACAATGATTTTAGTGTCAGCTCGACACCTTCAGTTAAAGAGGCTAAATCTGGATTCTCTTTATTAGCGGATTCCAGTGCGCGCTCCAAGTTATCAATGACAGGTAAAAGCTCAATAGAGAATTTCTCTAAGGCAAATTTATGCGCTTTCTCGACATCTTGTTCTGCGCGGCGGCGAACATTTTCGACTTCAGCACGAACGCGCAAAACATTCTCGCGTTCTAGCTGTTGAGCTTGCGCCAGTTGTGCTTCCAGATTAGCAATACGCTCACTATATTGATTGCTTGCGTCTGTCTCTGCGGCTTGCTCTTCGCTTTCCACTTGCTGATGTTCGTTTAATGTTTCTTCTGAGGCTTGCTCATTAGGGGTATTTTGTTCTTTACTACTCATGTAAATCTCCGCAGTTTGGCATTACGCTTACTTGTTCGTATATATTATGGGGATGAAAATTGACGAATCAAGGAAGTCGTTCATATTGTATGGGTGCTATTGTCGCATCTGACAGGAAAAATAAAATGAATAATAAGTTCAGTTGCATCGGATTAGTCGGACACCCGCGCCATCCTGCCGCATTCGCGACACATAAAACACTTTATCATTGGTTAAAAACCAGAGGTTACTCAGTCATTGTAGAACAACAAATCGCAAATGACCTCAAAGTTGATGGTATGGAAAGCGGCAGTCTGGCGGATATTGGTCAGCAGGCAGATCTCGCAATCGTTATCGGCGGTGACGGCAATATGCTCGGCGCTGCGCGGATTCTGTCGCGCTATAATATAAAAGTCATCGGCGTAAATCGCGGTAATCTCGGTTTTCTGACAGATCTCAATCCTGACAATCTTTATCAACAATTATCCGATGTATTAGAGGGTGAATACATCACGGAAAAACGTTTTTTACTGGAAGCACAACTTCACCGTGATCATCAGCCAATGCGCGTCAGCACGGCAATTAATGAAGTCGTATTGCACCCTGGTAAAGTTGCTCACATGATTGAATTTGAAGTTTATATTGATAATAACTTCGCGTTTTCTCAACGCTCCGATGGATTAATCATCTCAACACCGACTGGCTCAACAGCTTATTCGTTATCCGCTGGCGGTCCTATTCTGGCACCCAATCTTGATGCGATCGTGCTAGTGCCGATGTTTCCTCACACTCTCACGTCAAGACCATTAGTGATCAGCAGCGACAGCACGATTAACCTGCGCTTTGCTCACCATTACAGCCGCGATTTGGAAATCAGTTGTGATAGCCAAATCGCTCTGCCGATCCAAAAAGATGAGCAAGTTGTTATCAAACGCAGCGAATCACATCTGAATTTAATCCACCCGAAAAATTACAGTTATTACGATACGTTAAGTACCAAACTTGGTTGGTCAAAAAAGCTATTTTAGACAATTGCACTAAAAAATTTTGCTAAAAAATAGTCAATCCGCTTTACTGTATATAAAACCAGTTTATACTGTATGTAATTACAGTTATGTACAGGAATAGGAACATGCTGGCACAACTAACTATCAGTAATTTTGCCATTGTCCGTGAGTTAGAAATTGACTTTCAAACGGGTATGACAGCGATCACCGGCGAAACGGGCGCGGGTAAATCCATCGCCATTGATGCGTTAGGGCTTTGTTTGGGCAGCCGCTCTGAAGCATCAATGGTACGTAACGGCGCTAAAAGAGCAGATATTTGCGCCCGTTTCTCGCTAAAAGATACGCCTGCGGCTCACCGCTGGTTAGAAGAAAACCAACTGGACGATCAGCAAGAATGTTTATTACGCCGAGTGATCAGCGCTGATGGTCGTTCGCGCGGTTTTATTAATGGCACGTCTGTTCCTGTCTCTCAATTGCGTGAATTAGGTCAGTTGTTAATCCAGATCCACGGTCAACACGCCCATCAACTGTTACTCAAACCAGAACATCAAAAACATTTGTTAGATGCTTATGCCCATCAAGCTGATTTAACTCATGAAATGCAACAGGCTTACCAAAAATGGCACTATAGCTGCACTCAACTGGCACAGTATCAGCAACAAAGTCTGGAGCAAGAATCTCGTCAGCAATTATTACAATATCAATTAAAAGAACTGAATGAATTCGCACCGCAAGCCGGAGAATATGAACAAATTGATGAAGAATACAAACGTTTAGCGAATAGCGGGCAATTACTCTCTTTGACACAAGAAAGCCTGCAAGTGCTGGCAGAAAATGATGAACAAAACGTATTAAGTTTACTGAATCATGCCAAACATCAATTACAAGAACTGGCGTCGATAGATAACAAAATGAGTGGTCTGCTTAACATGCTGGAAGAAGCGACTATTCAAGTTTCAGAAACCAGTGAAGAGCTGCGCCATTATGCAGAAAAAATGGAAATGGATCCGGTTCGTCTGTACGAGCTGGAACAACGTCTGTCACGCCAGTTAGCGCTTGCCCGTAAACATCGTATCGCCCCGGAGCAACTACCAGACCTTTATCAACGCTTACTGGAAGAGCAACAACAACTGACTCAACGTGATAATGATTACGCCGAATTAAATGCAGCAGTAACTCAGCATCATAAACAGGCACTTGATGTAGCTAACCGGTTGCATATTCAGCGTACTCATTATGCTACTGAACTTTCCGCGCTAATCACAGAAAGTATGCGTTCACTATCCATGCCGCATGGTCAGCTAGAGATCGATGTCGTCCATCAGCCAGAACATCTGAATGCAGAGGGTGCTGATAAAGTTGAGTTCCGCGTTTGTACTAATCCCGGACAACCACAGCAAGCATTATCTAAAGTTGCATCAGGCGGTGAACTCTCTCGTATCGCATTAGCCATTCAAGTGATCACGGCTCAGAAAATGGATACGCCAGCACTAATATTTGATGAAGTTGATGTCGGTATTAGCGGACCAACAGCCGCCATTGTCGGCAAATTATTACGTCAGCTTGGTGAATCAACACAAGTGATGTGTGTCACTCACTTACCGCAAGTTGCCGGTAATGGACATCAGCATTTCTATGTCAATAAGCAAACCGATGGCGAAGAAACCGAAACGCAAATGGTATTACTTGATAAGCAGGCGCGTATGCAGGAGTTGGCTCGTTTACTTGGCGGTAGCGCAATCACTCGTAATACATTAGCGAATGCCCGTGAATTATTAGTTGCCTAAGTTACCGATTCGTTTTCCTAACGAACTTATCAGCAAGAATAAAAATTAAAGGTATAACTAACTTTTTGTAAAAGCTGAAGCCGAATAAACGCACAGATAAGGCTATATAACCCGAACTTCAGATAAAAAGTTATATTATTGCGATAGCTTTCAAGTAATTATGCAATTTTTCGCAGGAACGGCAATTCACAGTGAAATCAACGGCGGCAAATTACTGTTCCTGTGAATTATTTTTTAATATCAATATATTAACTTATCGTTCGCACGATTCTCTTATCCAACCCTGAGGTTATATAATTAAGAGAACGATCTAAAACCACATATCAGGTGCAGATAAATTTTTATCAGATGACAGATAAACGAGTACTAAAGGTTTCCAAATGTCGCAAGGTCTATTATCATCGACAACCTACGTTTTAAAGGAATGTATATTATGCGCTGCAAATTGTTGACTGCCGCTGTGGTGGCTCTTGGAGTTATGGTAACTGGCTGTTCTACATTAGAGAAAGTCGTTTATCGTCCAGACATAAATCAAGGAAATTACCTAACGCAGGGTGATGTATCCAAACTGCAAAAAGGCATGAGCAAGCAACAAGTGGTTTATATACTTGGAACTCCGCTAATGCAGGACCCGTTTGGTTCCGATACTTGGTACTATGTATTCCGTCAGCAGCCGGGACACGAAGATATGACTCAACAAACGTTAACGCTAACGTTTGATAGCGGCGGTACACTAACCAGTATCAATAATGATACAACGATGATGAAGAACGACTGATTACTATAGACCGAACGCTTGAGATGAATTACACAAATAAGACGCTTTTACAGCGTCTTATTTTTTGATTTTTCCGCACGCAGACGGCGCAGCTCTTTAGGATCAGCAATTAACGGACGGTAAATCTCCACCCTATCACCCTCTTGCAGCACATCCGTTAACTTAGCGGCTCGGCTAAAAACGCCGACTTTATTCACCGCCAGATCAATATCATTACGCTCGGCAAGAATTTCCGAAGCAAGAATTGCCTGCTCAACTATTGTGCCTTCCGGTACTGTTAAACTTTTCAAATATTGACGTTCCGGCAAGGCATAAACCACTTCAATATGAATATCAGACACCATAAATCTCTTTAGCTCGTTTAGTAAAAGCATGAACCATATTCAATGCTAACTCTTGAAAAATACGACCAAAGGCAAGTTCAATTAACTTACTACTGAATTCAAATTCCAGATCAAATTCAATACGGCAAGCGCTATCACTTAAAGGCGTAAAATGCCAGCCGCCCTGCAAAATACGAAAAGGACCATTTACTAATTTCATATCGATAACTTCATTTACCACCATCTTATTTGATGTAGTAAAGGTTTTACGAATTCCGACTTTGGCAACATCAATCGATGCCGTCATGGTGTTTTCCGTCTGCTCAATGATACGACTACTAACGCAACCGGGTAAAAACTGAGGGTATGACAGAACATCGTTAGCCAGTTTATACATTTGCCCGGCGCTATAATTGACCAGTGCCGAACGTTTGATACGCTGCATAACATTTCCTAATCAATGGAGCTGAAAATCGGTGAAATATTTAACGGTGCAAATCATATCACTTAACCTGTTGCTAACCAAAAACGTTGTTTGTGATTCATGGTAACGAGATGGGTTGTATCAACAAGATCACGCCAGATGAATAAAAAGCATTGCCCGCAGTCAGAGATATTTAAAAACCGCAGTATAATGATAATAAATCACAGAAAATAAAACTCCTCAGCGGCAGGTTTGAGGAATACTTTCAAATCAGCATTAAGTATAATAAAAGCACTATGACAAAGAAAAAAGCACACAAACCAGGTTCCGCAACCATTGCGATGAACAAACGCGCACGCCATGAATACTTCATCGAAGAAGAAATCGAGGCAGGTTTAGCCCTGCAAGGCTGGGAAGTTAAATCTCTGCGCGCCGGTAAAGCAAATATCAGCGATAGCTATGTGGTATTCAGAAATGGTGAAGCCTATCTGTTCGGCGCAACTATCACACCATTAAATGTTGCGTCATCGCATATCATTTGTGATCCAACGCGCACGCGCAAGCTACTAATGAACAGAAAAGAGCTGGATAAAGTTTTCGGCTTGGCTAATCGTGATGGCTATACCATCGTTGCGCTTTCTATGTATTGGAAAAATGCGTGGACGAAAGTAAAGATCGGCGTCGCTAAAGGCAAACAACTGCACGATAAACGTACTGATATTAAAGACCGCGAATGGCAAGTCAACAAAGCACGTATAATGAAACACGCTAACCGCTAAGTATCTGGCGTGTTATAGCTAATATCTGTTATAATCATCAAATCAACTTGGGGCTGATTCTGGATTCGACGGGATTTGCGAAACCCAAGGTGCATGCCGAGGTGCGGTAGGCCTCGTTAACAAACCGCAAAAAAATAGTCGCAAACGACGAAAACTACGCACTAGCAGCTTAATAACCTGCTCAGAGCCCTCTCTCCCTAGCCTCCGCTCTTAGGACGGGGATCAAGAGAGGTCAAACCTAAAAGAGATCGCGTGGATACCTTGTCTGGGGCTGAAGCGTTAAATCTAATCAGACTAGTTTATTAGTGGCGTGTCTGTCCGCAGCTAGTAAGCGAATGTAAAGACCAGACTAAGCATGTAGTACCGACGGTGTAGAAATTTCGGACGCGGGTTCAACTCCCGCCAGCTCCACCAACTCTTGACTTAGTGACACTCACTAAACCCTAAAAAAGCTTTCAGAATCAACACTGAAAGCTTTTTTTATGGCTTGCAATGTGTAGTTATACTCGCTAACAATCACTGTTTTTTAGTTATATACACACCATATAACTAAAGGACGTATAACTATGGCGCGTACAACTATACCGTTAACTGACACAAAAATTAAAACAGCCAAGCCCACAGACAAAGAGTACACCCTACAAGACGGCAACGGCCTGTACTTGCTGATAAAACCCTCGGGTTCCAAGATATGGCGATTTAACTATTATCGACCAATCACCAAGAAAAGAACCCTAGTTAGTTTTGGTAGTTACCCCGCAGTAAGCCTCGCAGATGCCCGACAAAAAAGAGAAAACGCTAAAGAACTCCTCGCTAAAGGCATCGACCCGCAAGAGCATAAACAAGCTGAAGAACAGCGACTGTTTGAAGAAAAAAATAATACTTTTGAAAAAATCGCCAGCGACTGGTTTAAAGTAAAATCCAAATCAAACCTGCAAGAAACTACCCTGAAAGATATCTGGCGCTCTCTCGAACTACACGTCTTCCCTACCGTTGGCAATATAGCTATCACCGAGCTTAAAGCGCGCCACTTTATCACCGCATTAGAACCATTAAAGGCACAGGGCAAGCTTGAATCAGTTAAGCGTGTTGCTCAACGTTTAAATACTAATTTTGGGTAGAAAATAGCATCTGGGCAATTTTAGTAGTGCCATTTTTATGCTCTCCACCCGCAAAGCGGGTGGTTTTATGTTCAAGACGCTAACGCGAATTGAACTGGTTGAAGCCATAAAACAAAGGGTTACGTGCAAACGTAACCCTTTTTCTATATCAATACAATAAACCATCCACTTCCCACTCACCTATCCATTCAATCACCAAACATATTCCGAATCCACGTCGGAACACTGCTTTCATCTTGCTGCTGTTGTGGTTGTTGTGGCTGTTCTGCGGGTTGTTGTTGCGGATATTGGCACAAGCCCTGTGGATCATTGCTCCAGACGGGTAAGATGCGTCCGCTACCGTCACAAACAAAATTACCGTCACTGTTTACGCCGAGCATAGCGATATGCTCTGGTGGTGTTAATGTCAGCGCCAGCGGTGTTTGGTTTTCCAGATAGCGGCGATACAGCGTCAATGCACCACTCGCACCAGTCAAATTTGTAGGACCATTGTTATCGCGACCAACCCAAGCGATGGCGACTTCTTTACCATCGATACCGACAAACCAGCTATCGCGTAAGTCATTGGTCGTGCCGGTTTTCGCTGCGAGATGATATTTGCCGAATTTCGTTGATAATGAACGCGATGTGCCGTTTTCCACGCCCTGCTGCATGGTATACAGCGTGAGGTAAGCCGCTTGCGGTTCAACTACGCGTTGAGATTGCGGTAAACTTTGATACATCACAGTATTATCTTCGGCGATAACCGAACGCAGTACCGATAACGGCGCGCGCTGCCCGCCGCTGCCGATAGTTTGATACATTTGCGCCGCTTCCATCGGCGTTAAGCTGGTAGATCCTAGCAGCATCGCGGGTACAGTCTGGATCGCACTTTGCGGCACGCCGAGATTTTGCAGCGTGGCGCTGACTTTATCTAATCCTAATGCCAGCCCTAAATTAACCGTTGGAATATTCAGCGAATTCGCCAGCGCGTCCACCAGCATCACCCGACCGCGATACTGACGATCGTAGTTTTGCGGCTGCCAGATTTTGCTGCCTGGAATATTGATCGCAATGGCTTCATCTTTTAGCCAAGTATTCAGACGATATTTATCCGGTTCGCTTAATGCAGTGAGATACGTCGGCGGTTTCGCCAGTGAACCGATAGAACGGCGCGCCTGTACTGCGCGGTTAAATCCGGCGTATTGCGGCTGTGAGCCGCCGACCACAGCACGAACTTCACCGCTAAAGCGGTCAACAATCACCATTGCTGCTTCTAAATCTTGTACTTTGCGTAAAGAACGTAATGCAGGAACACCCTCTTCCACCGCTTTTTCTGCTGCACTTTGCGATACCGGGTCCAGCGTAGTGAAAATTTTCACGCCGGAGAGATCATTCACTTTATCGCCAAGATTATCACTCAGCTCTTGATGTACTATCTGCATAAAAGCGGGTTGCGGAGTGATTACGCCGCCGCGCGGTTGTACACCAAGCGGACGTGCTTTCAGCACATCAAATAATTCTTGATCGATAACGTTCTGTTGCTGGGCTAAACGCAATACCAGATTGCGCCGCTCCAGTACAATGTCTGGATTCTTCCACGGATTATATAAAGACGCACCTTTCACCATGCCCACCAGCATCGCTTGCTGATCGACACTAAGTTCATTGATCGGGCGACCAAAGAAATAGAGGCTGGCTAACGGAAAACCGCGAATTTGATCCGCACCGCTCTGCCCCAAATAAACTTCGTTCATATACAGCTCAAGAATGCGCTCTTTGCTGTAACGCGCATCGAGAATAATCGCCATATAGGCTTCACGCAGTTTACGCGATAGCGAACGTTCATTAGTTAAAAACAGGTTTTTAACTAGCTGCTGCGTCAGGGTACTTCCCCCTTGCACCATGCGTCCTGCGGTTAAATTCGCGACAACTGCTCTGCCGATAGACAGAATGCTAATACCGTCATGGGTATAAAAATTACGGTCTTCGGTGGCGATCAGCATGTCTGCCATTGGATAAGGGAAGTTTGTACCGGCAACGAATAAGCGCTGTTCACCATTTGGCGCTTGCAGCATGGTGATCAATTTCGGATCGAGACGGAAGAAACCAAATTCACGCCCCGTTTCAAGATTTTCGATACGCGCTAAACCATCGCTGTTAAACTCCAGACGCGCGCGGATTTGTTGTTCTTTTACATCAGGAAATTCAAACGGACGGCGCAGCATTTCAATGTTGTTGCCTTGTACGGAGTATTCGCCCGGACGAGTAATTTTGCTGACATTGCGGTATTGCATACCGTTGAGCAGCTCCACCATCTCTTTTTGGCTATAAGACATACCCGGTTCAAGATTAACCATGCGACCGTAAACCGCCGCAGGCAAATTCCAAACTTTGCCATCGATCCGGCTGCGGATTTGTGAATCAAGATAGATGCCATAAAACGCCATTAAGGCGATCACCACAATCGCCAGCTTGATCATTAAGCCGATAAAACGGCGTAATAACGTTGGCTTACGGGATTTTTTTACTTCACGCGCCACAAATCACTCCCAACATCATTGCTCATTCCTCTTGAGTTTATTGGATACCAAATTGCCGCGTATTGTACCTTAATTCAGCGACGGAACTATCAGTGGTTTTGAGAAAAACGCTTTGTCTTGCGTGTTGGTGTCGCGTTTGCCGGATCATCAGGCCAGACATGTTTGGGATAGCGCCCTTTCATCTCTTTTTGCACTTCTTTATAAGCGCCTTGCCAGAAAGCAGCGAGATCCTGTGTGATTTGTAACGGGCGATGAGCTGGCGATAGCAATTCAACCACCAGCGAAATTCGTCCATCGGCGATCAGCGGTGTGCTTTTTTCGCCGAACATCTCTTGTAATCTGACGGCAAGAACCGGCGGGCGCTCATTATCATAACGAATCAATAAGCGAGATCCGGTCGGAACGGTGTAACTGGTGGGTAACGCGCTATCTAAACGCTGTTTTTGCTGCCAATCCAATTTGCGGGTTAATGCTTCCGCTAAATTAACCTGTTTCAACCCTTTAATATCTTTAACGTGAGTTAACGATGGCAATAGCCACTGTTCCAGCGTATCAAGCAAGCCGTTATCGCTAACATCGGGAAATAACTCCTGCGCTAACCATTGTTGCGCGCGCTGAATGCGTATGCGTAATTGGGTTGCGGCATCGTCCCAGCCTAAAGCATCAATACCTTGCGTTCTGATCCAGTTAAGCAGCGCTGCATGTAGCTGCTGCGCTGATGGTTTCATTAACGGTGCAGCTTTCAGCACTAAACGCCCGATTTGCTGACGCTGCCATGCGCGCAATGTGCCTTTTTCTTCGTCCCATTCAATGGCGCTTTGTTCACGAATAAGATGCGGCAAACGCACGGCTAATTGCTCTGGTTGTACTTTTACCGCTAATAAAATACGCGCATCAGGACTATTTGCACCTTGCAATAACGAAGCCGCGACTAACCAGTCAGCACGGCATAACGCATCATCGCTATCGATTTGTGCGCCCATACCGTTAGCTAATAAATAGCGATTTTCTTCGCCGCGTTTTTGGGCGATACGATCAGCGAAAGCGACGGTGAGAAGAAAAGGAATTTCTTCAGGATCAATAGCAGACGACTTAACGTTTAATCTCTGTGCCAATTGTTTGGTGCGTTTTGTCCATTGCACTTGTGTATGTGCAGTCCAATAGCTTATATCACGCGAACCGTTGCGCGGCGGTTCTTCGATAATGGCGGTTAGCAGTAGCGCAGTCATTACCGAAGCAGCACTTTGCGTTTGAGCATAAACGATCATTGCGGCTAAACGCGGATCGCTGCCGATCTCTGCCATTTGATGCCCGTTCGCCGTTAAATTACCGTCATTATCTATTGCGCCAAGCTGCAATAATAAATGATGCGCCGCTGTAAGTGATGCTGCCGGTGGTTGATCCAGCCAGCGCAATTGCTGAATATCGCAGCAGCCCCATTGCAGCACTTCGCTTAATAAGCCAGAAAGATCCGCTTGCAGAATTTCTGGTTCACTTTGCTCTGCGGCTCTTTCTGCCTGATCTTTAGCAAACAGATGCCAGCACGCGCCTGCCATTAAACGCCCTGCACGTCCGGCGCGTTGAGTCATAGAGGCTTTTGAGATGCGTTGGGTTATCAATCGGGCTAAACCTGTTCGGGCATCAAAACGCGCCACGCGCTCAAGCCCGCTATCAACAACCAGACTAATGCCGTCGATAGTTAAACTGGTTTCGGCAATATTGGTCGCCAATACCACTTTGCGCCGTCCTTTTGGCGACGGTGCAATCGCTTTTTGCTGTTCCGCCAGTGATAACGCACCATACAGCGGGCAAAGATCGATGTCGTCACTCAAAGAGCCAGAGAGATAGTCATAAACGCGGCGAATCTCCGCCACGCCGGGCAGAAACAGTAGCATTGAACCAGAATGCTGGCTGAGAATTTGTCTCACAGTTTGCGCGACTTTTTCTTCAAAATAACCTGCGGCAGGTAAAGAGAGATAATGACACGCAACGGGAAAACTGCGCCCCTGCGCGCTAATCACCGGCGCATCGGGCAGGAATTGCTGTAATTTTTGATTGTCCAGCGTCGCAGACATAATCAATAATTTCAGATCATCACGCAATCCGCTTTGTACATCTAATAATAAGCTGAGAGCGAGATCCGCCTGCAAGCTGCGCTCATGAAATTCATCAAGGATCACCAGCGAAACATCTTCCAGCATCGGATCTTGTTGTAGCATACGGATCAGCACGCCTTCTGTGACGACTTCCAGCCTTGTCACTGCACTCACCGCATTTTCAGAACGCATTCGATAACCAATCTGCTCACCGGTTTGCTGGTTAAGCTGCTGTGCCAAGCGTTGAGCAACACCGCGCGCAGCCAGACGGCGCGGTTCCAACATAATGATGCGTCCTGTAAGCCAAGACTGTTCCAGTAATTTCAGCGGCAACCACGTTGATTTACCTGCTCCGGGCGGAGCTTGTAGTAATACGCAGGCGGCATGGCGCAAGGCATCTAAAAGAGGTTGAAGAACTTCATTTACGGGCAGAATCACACGTTACTCCCATCTAAAAATCAGCCGCGATAATAGCGTTTATTGCAGTGAGAGTATAACGCTCCTCGCAATATCAATCTGTTGTTGAGCGTTGCACCCAAGAAACAGACTGCAATTTATTTACCATTCCTTTACTAAACTTCCATTTACCCCAACCCGCATATAGTAGACAATACCGCGCTTTTGTTGACTGCTTAACAAACAATCAATTACAGAAGCATCATTGTTCACAGTATTGTTGTTCACTGTATTGTTGTTCATTGTAATTGTTGTTCACAGCAAAGGTTACTCACAGGAAACTTGATGAAATTCCCGATGCCGTTACAGTCTGCTGCGTTGATTAAGCGCTATAAACGTTTTCTCGCTGATGTCACAACACCGCAAGGTGATGTGCTGACGCTGCATTGCGCTAATACTGGTGCGATGACGGGTTGTGCTGAAACCGGTGATACCGTTTGGTACTCCGCATCATCAAATCCTAAGCGTAAATATCCCCATTCGTGGGAGCTGACACAAACGCAAGCCGGTGATGTTATCTGTGTAAATACCATTCAGGCAAATGCGTTAGTTAAAGAAGCATTGGAAAGTAAAGTCATTAGCGAATTAAGCGCTTACGATACACTTCGCAGTGAAGTGCGTTATGGTGAGGAGAACAGCAGAATTGATTTTTTGCTGCAACAACCCAATTTGCCTGACTGTTATATCGAAGTGAAATCCGTCACATTGTTACAAAATGGCTGCGGTTATTTTCCTGATGCTGTTACGCAGCGCGGGCAAAAGCATCTGCGAGAGTTGCAAACGATGGCGGAACTTGGTCATCGGGCGGTTTTATTGTTTGCTGTACTACATTCTGGTATTAATCATGTTGCAGTGGCACAACATATAGATCCAACCTATGCTCTACTGTTTGAACAAGTTCAGAAATATGGTGTCGAAGTTCTTTGTTATAAGGCAGAGATTTCACCAACAGAAATGACTTTGCAGAACCCAATTTCAGTTACACGGTAAATTTTCTAACCATTTATAGTAACAACAAGGTGATTTGATTAAATAAGCAACATTTAAACCTATAAAATCATGCGTTTCTTCACAGCATCGGCATACTTAGGTGACGAAAAATTGCTAACTGCATCTTCATCTGTTATTTATAGCGGCCTGATTTTTTCTCTAGTGTAAAACTACAACCCGTATTTTGTAGGAGAAGCAAAATGCAAGAAGGGCAAAACCGTAAAACATCGTCCTTGAGTATTCTGGCTATCGCAGGCTTACAGCCTTATAAAGAAAAGCCAGGAGAAGAGTATATGAACGAAGCCCAGCTTACACATTTCAAGCTGATTCTTGAGGCGTGGCGAGGCCAACTGAGAGATGAAGTCGATCGCACAGTCAGCCACATGCAAGACGAAGCGGCGAACTTCCCTGATCCTGCTGACCGCGCGACGCAGGAAGAAGAGTTTAGTCTGGAGCTGCGTAACCGCGATCGCGAGCGTAAGTTGATCAAAAAGATCGACAAAACGCTGCAAAAAATTACCGACGAAGATTTTGGCTATTGTGAGTCATGCGGCGTCGAAATTGGTATTCGCCGTTTAGAAGCCCGTCCTACTGCCGATCTGTGTATCGACTGTAAGACTTTAGCTGAAATCCGCGAAAAGCAGATGGCAGGTTAATTCCAATTCATTTCTTTGCTTTATTTAACATACTTATTCACCGGTGATACCGGTGAATAAGTATCTAAAGCGATATTCAACTTCACTTCATTTTATTCATCAGTCACGTTAATGACTTACCGTTATGTAGGGCGTTTTGCCCCCTCTCCGTCTGGAGATTTGCATTTTGGTTCTTTGATTGCCGCGTTAGGCAGTTTCCTACAAGCGCGGGCAAATCAAGGTCGCTGGCTGGTTCGTATCGAAGATATTGATCCCCCCAGAGAAGTTGCTGGTTCGGCATCACGCATTCTTTCCACTCTTGAACGTTACGGACTTCATTGGGACGGTGACGTTTTATATCAATCGCAGCGTCATGATGCTTATCGGCAAATTCTGCAACAACTCTATCAGCAAGATCTCTGCTATTACTGCCACTGTACCAGAGCGCGGATTCAGCAATCGTCAGGTATTTATGACGGGCATTGCCGCGATTTAAATTTACCTGCGAATCATGCAGCGCTGCGTTTGCGCCAGTCGCAGCCGGTTTATTGGTTTGAAGATCGCCATTTTGGTAAGTTATATGCCGATCCCGCGCTGGCAAGCGAAGATTTTATTATTCACCGTAAAGACGGGCTGTTTGCTTATAATCTTGCGGTGGTAGTTGACGACCATTTTCAGGGCATGACGGAAATTGTGCGCGGCGCGGATTTAATCGAACCGACTGTGCGGCAAATCGCTCTGTATCGGCAATTAGGCTGGCATGAGCCGGATTATTTCCATCTGCCTTTAGCATTGAATCAGGCAGGAAATAAACTCTCCAAACAAAATCACGCACCCGCTTTGCCGCTGGATAATCCGCTTCCGGTACTGGCAAAAGCGCTGGCGTTTTTGGGGCAATCGCTGCCGGAAAACTGGCAAGATGCGTCAACTGAATCATTGCTGATATGGGCGGTAACGCATTGGGATCGAGCGCTAATACCGAAGCAAACCGCGTTAACTTCACACTTTCCATTCTCAAATGAGTCTGTGTGAGCTATCATAGACCGCCATTTTTTGTACTCTGGCGCTTTATATCCAAGAGCTTTATACCTGAGCTTATGATAACGGATATACTTAAATTTGATTTTTATTTGCCTACCTGATGACTCAGCGACATGCTCTGGCTCATCACGGACAGATACACAATGACCGAGGTGTCCTATTTTTACCCGCGTAGCTAATTTTTGCCGCAAGGTACTCATTAGAGAACCTGACTCAGACACGCAGCAAAAAAACCACACACAAAATGATGTGGTGATTATTCCTCGTGCACAGCACACGATTTCCCGTCAGAACATTAGTGATAATGCCCTGAAAGTGCTTTTCCGGTTAAATAAATCCGGTTATCAAGCCTATCTGGTCGGCGGCGGTGTCCGCGATCTGCTGCTGAATAAAAAACCGAAAGATTTTGACATCACCACTAATGCCACGCCGGAACAAGTGCGGAAACTATTCCGTAATTGTCGCCTGATTGGGCGGCGTTTCCGTCTGGCGCATATTATGTTTGGTCCTGAAATTATAGAAGTGGCGACTTTCCGCGGCGGACATAGCGAAAGTAACGATAAGGACGAAGCCCAACAAGCAAATACCGGTATGCTGCTGCGTGATAACGTGTATGGCAATATCACCGAAGATGCTCATCGCCGCGATTTCACCATCAATAGCCTGTATTACAGCGCCGATGATTTCACGCTGCGCGATTTTACCGGCGGTCTGCAAGATTTACAGCAAGGAATTATCCGCCTGATTGGTGATCCTGAAACACGCTATCGTGAAGATCCGGTCAGAATGCTGCGCGCGGTACGTTTTGCCGCCAAGCTGGAGATGGAAATCGAGCCAGCAACCGCAGAACCGATCGAACGTTTAGCGCATCTGCTCAATGATATTCCGCCAGCGCGCCTGTTTGAAGAAGCGCTGAAATTGCTGCAAGCAGGGCAAGGCTATCAGACTTATTTATTGCTGCGTAAATATCATCTCTTTAAGACGCTGTTCCCTATTCTGGATAAACATTTCACGCCGCAAGGCGACAGCAATATGGAGCGCATTCTCACCCAAGTGCTGAAAAATACCGATAATCGCTTGCAGGCTGGCAAACGAGTAAATCCGGCATTTTTATTTGCCGTGATGCTATGGTATCCGTTAGTGGAATATGCTCAAAAAATCGCTCAGGAAAGCGGCTTAATGTATTACGATGCTTTCGCGCTGGCGATGAATGACATTCTGGACGAACAGTGCCGCACCTTAACCATTCCTAAACGCATTACTTCACTGATGCGAGACATCTGGCAATTACAGCTAAGATTATCGCGCCGTCAGGGGAAACGCGCGTACAAACTGATGGAACACCCTAAATTCCGCGCGGCATTTGATCTGTTACAACTGCGCGGCGATATTGAAAAAGGTGAACTGCAAAAGCTAAGTATCTGGTGGGACGAATTCCAAAAAGCTGAAATACCGCGTCAAAAATCGATGCTGAATTCACTTGGCGAAGAGCCAACGCGCTACCGCAAACCAAGACGCCCGCGCAAACCACCAACTGCGAAGCAGTAAGACAAACGTTATATTATTACGATAAATTTCAAATAATTATGTGATTTTATAGGGGCGGTTGTTAACCGCCCGTTAATTCCGCCGTCACTTAACGGGCGATAGGTTGCCGCTTTTACGAATTATTTTATTATCAATCGATTAACCTATAACTTTGCAGTAACTCCCTGCCTCAACGAGGAATCACGCCATGACTCAAGTTTTTATCGCTTTAGGCAGCAATCTTAATCAGCCGTTAGCACAAGTTGAAGCGGCGCTGAATGCAATCCGGCAGATCCCTCATACCCGACTGATTAACTGCTCCCGTTTTTATCGCACTAAACCATTAGGACCGCAGGATCAGCCGGATTATTTAAATGCCGTCGTTGAATTAGAAACAGAACTAGAGCCAGAACAACTGCTGAACGCCACACAAGCGATTGAACTGAATCAGGGCAGAGTACGAAAAGAGGAACGCTGGGGAGCGCGTACACTGGATTTAGATATTCTGCTGTTTGGCAATCAAACCATCAACACTCCTCGCCTGACCATACCGCATTACGATATGCACAACCGCGCATTTATGCTCTACCCTTTGGCTGATATTGCGCCCGATTTAATCTTTCCTGATACAACGCCGCTGGCACAATTACTTGCTCAAATCCCGCCTGATGGACTGGCATTATGGTTTTCTTGATGATGATAGAAAATAAATAGAGCCATAGATTAATAATAAAAAATAATTTGTAGCGGCGGTATTCTGTCGCTCGTTGAATACAATGAAAATATTAACATGCGTTATTATCATTAATGAAAATATAATATTGTTTATTTAACCTGAAAAATAATAAAGAATAATTCGTAGGGGTGGCAGATTGCTGCCCGCTAAATGACGGTGGAATCAACGGGCGGTTAACAACCGCCCCTACGGAAAATGACATAATTATTTTCTATTTTAATAAACTTAATTATTTTATTTATTTGCACATTACTTTTTATAAATAAAAAACCAACATCATCATACAATTTATTATTAATAATTAAATAGTTATCTTATTAATAAAATTTATTATATAACTGTATCAAATTTCTTATCCGTAAATAATAAATCATCATGATAGTCTTATTGTGCAATTAACTTCACCGTACAAATTAAATTAATATTTAACATTATAACCAATATGTTTTATTGGTGTTTTTGCTGTCTATTTTTAATGCAAAATTAACTCATTAGTGTAATTAATTTGATTTGTATAGCTATAAATTAATGGACTTTAACATGAAATTAAACCAGCTCACTTTAGCACTTCCGGCATTATTTGCTGTCTCACTTGCCAGCTATGCGGCTGATGATGTGCCGCCGACCTCTTTTCCGCCGAAAGAAGCTACGCCGAATATCAATGATATTATAGACGATAGCAAGAATAGTGATGCGTCATCAGTACCTTTCACGCAATGGGCAAATGATGCAAATGCCAGTATTGCTGATCATCAATATATTAACGCACAGCAGTTAATTAGAACGTGGTTAACAACTGACGGGCAAGTGCTGAATATCAGCAATAATTCACATAGCCTGAATAATATTATTAACTCCGTACAATTGACGTTGGATAATAATAGTAGCGCGATGGGCAATACCATCAAAGGGAATGTCACTAATCCGCAAGATAATTCTAATTTTACCGGTTCATTAAGCGTTAATAACGGCAGTAAAGCCTATGATACAACAGTAGAAAGCGGCGGGAATTTAATTGTTAACCGCGACGGCGAAGCCTATACCACAACAGTAAAAAATGGCGGTGTACAAACAGTTAATTATGACGGTTATGCACAGGGAAATATTATTGACGGCGGCGTTCAACAACTCACCAGTGACGGCTATGACGACAGTATTGACAGTCATACCCCAAGTGCTGTAAGTAAAGCCGAAGATACCAGTGTCATTAATGGCGGTAAGCAAATTATTGCTGGCGGAGAAGCCATTAATTCTTATATTGGCAACGGTAGTTTACAACAAATTGGTACTCCTGATCATTATTTTACAAGCTCCGCTACTAATACCACACTTTATAGCGGTGCTGTGCAGGTCAATTATGCCGGGGCTGATCAGAATACTACCGTTTATAGCGGTGCGCGTCAGATTATTGATTCTGGTTACTCTGATGGAACTCAAATTTATGGTTTGCAAATTATTAGTAGCGTACTGCACCCGAAAAATGGCGATTGGATTAATGATGATGGGGTAACCGATGATGATGCCTATTCGAAAATAAATGAGATAAGCGACGTATTTAATGCCACTATTTATAAGGGTGGTATCCAGCGGATACAAAATGGTCAGGTCTATAATACACAGGTTTATGGCTTACAAATTGCCAGAGCAACAGAAATTAGCTTAATTAATGGTCAACTGGTTGAATCTAATAAGTGCATAAGTTACTCCGGTGATAACAACTGTCTGAGCAGCGGTATAGATTCTGAAATCTGGGTTACTGATTCCACTATTTATGCTGGTGGTGAACAATATATCGGAGCTTGGGCTAGAGCCAGAGGAACAATAGCTAATGGAGGCAGTCAATTTATTGAAAAATATGGAATAAGTGATGATACCACTATTCTTAATGGCGGTTCATCTTATATCGCTAATGGTGGATTAGCTTTTAATATCGATGTTGTTGATGGCTCTTTAACATTACAAGGTGGTGATATGAGCCCATTCTGGAACTTAATTAGAGGAAAAGGCGGTTATGCAGACAATGTTAATCTCGAAAGTGAACATTCAACCATTTATATTGAACATAATGCAGATACCCGTGAATCTACAGCAACTATCAGAGAACTGACGAATAACGGAGGCTCAATTATCTTCGGTCGCCGTGACGGCAGTGATGCAGGTAAATACAGTCAGTTAGATATGTACAGCTTATCCGGTAACGGCACATTTGTGATGCACACCAATATCAATGGCGGGCAAGGCGATTTTCTGAATATCGGTGTTCAATATAGCGGCGATTTTTATTATCCAGATGAAGAGCCTACCATCGGCTATTATTCTGATGGTGCACCAATTTCAGGCAATCATAACGTTAAAGTGATGGATATGGGGCAAGAGCTGCGAGCTTCTGCCGATGGGCTTGATCCTCATCACCTGATTCATGCTTATGGCAGTGCGGCTGACAGCTTCAAACTGGTTAACGGCAGCGTCGATCTCGGTGCATATAAATATTATTTAGTGCAAGGTAAAGGCGATGATACCGATAACTGGTACTTGTCACCAACCAAAGTATGGACTGATCCTACCGATCCAAATAACAACATTAAACCGCTGCACCCTGTTGTTGATCCTGTTCCGACAAAACCCGATGAACCAGGCAAACCTGATGAACCAAGTCAGCCGGAGCAACCGAATAAACCTGACGAACCAAGTAAACCGGAGCAGCCAAACAAACCTGACGAACCAAGTCAGCCTGCTGAACCAGGTAAACCAGAGCAACCAAATAAACCGGCTGACCCAGTGCAACCGCAAAATCCGGTTGTGCCGCCAACCGCGCCAAAACCGAATGATCCGCCAGCGTCAAAACCTGAACTTTCTGACAGCGCCAAAGCAGTAATGGCAATGGCGAACGTGACACCAACCATCTGGGACGGCGAGTTATCCACGTTAAGAACGCGCTTAGGCGAAGTACGAGATGAGCGCGCTCACTCAGAAAATGCGTGGGGAAAATACATCACCAGCCGCTATCGTGTTTCAACGGATAATGTGGGTTATCGTCAGGATATGAACGGCGTGATGCTCGGCGGCGATCACACTGTCGAGCTGGAAAATGCGCGTTTACTACTCGGCGGTTTATTCTCGTACACACATTCGGAGCTGGATTCCCATCACGGAGACGGCAGCGTCGATAGCTACGGTTTAGGTGCTTATGCAACCTGGCTGCATGAAAGCGGTTACTACGTTGACGGTGTGTTAAAAGTGAACCATTTCAGAACGCAAAACAGCGCCGACTTTAACGATGGCTCAACCAACGCCAAAGATAATACTTTCGGCTACGGCGGTTCACTTGAGTTTGGTAAACATATCAAACTGGAAAGCTACTTTATCGAACCGTACATTATCGGCGATATTTTTCGCGGCGAATCAACCGGCTACAAATGGTCTAGCGGCATGAAAGTGAAAGCAGACAAAGCGCAATCGCTGAAAGCCGAAGCGGGTACAACCTTTGGTAAATTGTTTGTTCTGGACAACGGCGCACAATTTAAACCTTACGGGCGTTTAGCCATCAGCCACGAGTTCCAGAAAAACAACGACGTAATTATCAACGAAACCGAACATTTCGATAACGATATGTCCGGTACAGTAGGTAAATACGGCGTAGGTTTAACCGCACAATTGACCGATCAATGGGAAACGTACACCGAAATTAACTACTCAAAAGGCAACCATATCGAAACACCATACAGCGGGCAAATCGGAATCCGCTATAGTTTCTGATGATTGTTAAACCACGATAAAACTAACGGGCGGCAAATTGCTGCCCGTTAGTTTCACAGAATGGCAAATGCTCGTTTTCTCGCGTATTTTAATCCTGATTCGGCGCGATCGGTTTAATTTTAAAAGTAGAGTTACTAATACGTTCCGCCATATCGCTGATTGAATCTGAACGTAAAATATACAAGCGTTTCAGAGTAAATGGATTATCGCCCGGTCTGACTTTTCCTTTTACCGTTGTGACTGCCATGTGATAGTTAGCCTGTTTGGTTGCCTGAATCGCGTTTTCATCATAGCCGCCGAATGGGTAAGAGACATAAATCACGCGCGGATTAAACTGGCTCAAAGCACGGCTTGAACGTTCGAGATCCAGCTCAATATTATGTTCGCTGCGGCTCAATAATACAGGGCGTTTCTTCTCAGCGAAACGATGCAGGAAATGGGTGTGTGATTGAATATCGAACACGTCCCGAATGTGTTCCAGTTCACTGATACTCATAAACTGCAAGCTATTAGAATCCCACGCTTGCGGGTGGCGTTTAATGCGTGAAGAAATAATAAACGCGGTTGCTTCAAAATCGTATTTTTTCAATATTGGATAAGCGTAGCGATAAACCGATTTCAGCCCGTCATCAAAGGTCAGCACGACTGCTTTAGCCGGAAGATTGATGGTATTTTTAACGTAACCCTCCAACTGATACATAGAGATCGTTTGATAGCCCGCTTGTTTCAGATAAGCCATTTGGCTATCAAAAGCGGTATTCGATGTTGTGGTTGAGGTATTGCGGAAATTGATATTTTCTTTATCCGTCAGAATATGGTGATAAGTCAGTACGGGTAAGCCGTCATCAGGCTCGCAGTCCGTTGCAAGAATATATTTCGCATTATCACCGATATTAATTTCATACCAAAGCTCACCATCACTGCCGCTTAATCTGCCAATAATCGGATAACGCAGGTTCGCTTCCAGCATACCGAAAACAGAGCTGTTCTCTTTTGGCTGGTTATAGATCGGCGTTTGCTGCACAGTGATTAAGTTCTGATTAATTTTCCGCTGATTTGCCAGCGCAATTTTCAGATCTTTTTTCGAAGTTTTAGCGGGTGTAACGGCACTCTGCGGAATGAATCCATAAGCGTTACCAAAAGTGAATTGGTAATTATCCGAATCTGTAGCATAAACTAATATTTCGTCATCTTTATTCAGATGACCTACTTTCATAATTTGATCACCAATCTGTGCAGATACATCGGTCTCAGCAACAACACGAACCTGAACGGGTGTGACTTCTTCCTGTGGATTATCGCGACTTTCAACTTCCGCCAGCGCGTAATTTTGTGCTGCCAAAATCATAAATAAAGGAAGTGCAATCAATGCAATGAAAAAACGTTTGAAGCTCATAATGATATATTTCTTATGGAAATGAACACGGCTGGAAATACTATGTATATCCGTGCCTATACACGACAATCCGTTGTATGAGCGCCTGATGATCTTATTTTTACCAATAACACCGGATCACCTGACAAAAGAACCGCTGGATTAACAATCACCAGCGGTAATATTCTATGCTGATTAAAATAAGTTTCAATATCAGCGCTTGTCTGCGATCAATATTTATGCACTGACTTTTAATTAACCGAAGGTTCGGATAAACATATGGTAAAAATGTAGGTTAATAGATTGATAATAAATAATAATTCGTATGGGCGGCAACCTGCCGCCCGCATTAACAACGCGGTGGGTTCACGGGCGACAGGTTGTCGCCCCTACGAAAAAAAAATCACATAATTATTTGAAATTTATCGTAATAATCTAACCTCAAATTTAGATAAGAAAATAGTAAAAAGATAGGTTAATAAATTGATAATAAAGAATAATTCGTAGGGGCGGCAACCTGCCGCCCGCCTTAACAACGCGGTGGGTTCACGGGCGGCAGGTTGCCGCTTCTACGAAAAAAAACCACATAATTATTTGAAATTTATCGTAATAATATAACCAGTTATCCAAATCTCAGATTAATTAACTCCGCAAACCTCTGCCGCGAGAAATCAACCACCAGCTCAACAGGTAAAAAACCACAGTAAAGGCAATCAATACGCTAAACGTTAAAGTTAGCGAGACATCTGAAATCCCCAGAAAACCGAAACGAAAGCCGCTGATCATATAAACAATTGGATTGATTTTAGAAATCGCCTGCCAGATTGGCGGCAACAATGTTAATGAATAAAAAACGCCGCCTAAATAAGTTAACGGGGTTAATACGAAAGTTGGCACAATGCTAATGTCATCAAAACTTTCGGCAAAAATCGCGTTGACCAATCCGCCTAATGAAAACAATACCGAAGTTAACAACAGCGTAACAGCGATCACCCACCATGAATGAACATCTAGCGCGACGAAAAACAGAGAAACCAGCGTAACTAAGATGCCGACACAAATCCCGCGCGCTACGCCGCCGCCGACAAAGCCGAGAATGATAATATGCGTCGGCACTGGCGCAACCAGCAATTCTTCGATGCTATGCTGATATTTCGCGCCGAAAAATGATGAAGCCACGTTGGAATAGGAGTTAGTAATCACTGACATCATGATCAAACCAGGAACGATAAACTGCATATAATCAACACCCTGCATATCGCCAATGCGTGAGCCGATCAGATTCCCGAAAATGATAAAATAGAGCGTCATGGTGATCACCGGCGGAACTAAAGTCTGAATCCAGATGCGGCCAAAACGGGTCACTTCTTTAATCCAGATACTTTTTAACGCAATCCAATACAACTGAATCATTCCGTTTCTTCCTTATAATCATGCACCAAATGAACAAACAGCTCTTCCAACCGATTCGCTTTATTACGCATACTCACAATAGATACACCTTGTGCACTAAGCTGAGAAAATACGCTGTTTAGCCCCTGCCCGCGTTTAACATCAACTTCCAGCGTTGCGGTATCCACCAAACGGCTGATATAACCCTCTAACTGAGGGATCGGGCTTTTTGGTGCTAAATCAAGAATAAACGTCTCTGATTTGAGTTTCGCCAGCAGCTCTCGCATTGAGGTATTTTCCACCAGTTCACCCTGCCGGATAATGCCGATATTGCGGCAAAGCATTTCAGCTTCTTCCAGATAGTGCGTAGTCAAAATGATGGTAATGCCTTGCTGATTCAACTCTTTAAGGAACTGCCACATTGAGCGGCGTAGTTCAATATCTACGCCAGCAGTTGGCTCATCAAGGATCAGCAGCTTAGGTTGGTGCATCAACGCCCGCGCAATCATCAAACGGCGTTTCATTCCGCCGGAAAGACGCATCGCTTTGTCATTGCGCTTATCCCACAGTTCCAGCCGTTGCAGATAGGTTTTAGCACGAGTAAGTGCTTCCTGACGCGGCACACCGTAATATCCCGCTTGCGTCACGACAATCTGCATCACCGTTTCAAACGGATTAAAGTTAAATTCTTGCGGCACTAAACCGAGCTGACGTTTGGCATTTACCAAATCATTATCAATGTCATAGCCAAACACGCGCACATGACCTGCGGTTTTATTCACCAATGAGCTGATTATGCCAATAGTAGTGGATTTACCCGCGCCGTTAGGTCCTAGCAGCGCATAGAAATCGCCCGCTTCCACATTAAGATTGATACCGCGCAACGCTTGCACACCGCCCGTATATACTTTACTTAGCTGTGATAACTCCAATGCGTATGTCATAAATTGGGGATTACCTTGTTTTGGATACTGAAAAAAGTTAATGCGGGCGGCTGGTTGCCGCCCCTACGAATTATTCTTTATTATCAATTCATTAACCTATCTTTTTACTGTTTTCTTATCTAAATCTGAGGTTAATTAAAAGCTGTAACGAGTTAGCAATAGTATTAACGACAATGTTACCTATAAGTAATTAGGTTAAAAATTAACACTATAGAAACATTTTATTCAGGTATAAGATACATCGATTATATATTATTTGCGGTTATCACACCGCCTTAACCGCAACGCAATAAAAGAAAGAGTACATGAAAGACATTGAACAACTCATACATAACAATGAGGTCTGGTCAGATAATATCAGCCAGCATGATCCCGAATTTTTTGAGCGCCTTGCGCTGGCACAAAAGCCGCGTTTTCTATGGATTGGTTGCTCCGATAGTCGCGTTCCGGCAGAGCGTTTAACCGGTTTAGAACCGGGTGAACTGTTCGTTCACCGTAACGTTGCCAATCTGGTGATTCATACGGATCTGAACTGTTTGTCTGTGGTGCAATATGCCGTTGATGTGCTGCAAGTGAAACATATTATTATTTGTGGTCATTACGATTGCGGCGGTGTTACCGCAGCGATTAATAACCCTGAATTAGGTTTGATCGACAACTGGTTGCTGCATATTCGCGATCTTTGGTTCAAGCACAGCTCATTAATCGGCGAGTTTCCGCCAGAAAAACGCGCTGATTTATTAAGCGAAATTAATGTGATGGAACAAGTGTATAACTTAGGGCACTCCACCATCGTGCAATCGGCATGGAAACGCGGTCAGAACGTATTAATTCATGGCTGGATATATGGAATGCAGGACGGGAAATTGCGCGATCTGGAAGTAAGCTCATCTAGCCGTGAATCGCTGGAATTGCTATACCGTAAAGCGATGTCTAATTTATTGGCGACGGATAAATAATCCAATCTCAAACTCCCCTCTATGGAGGGGAATTGTCTTGCCAAATCAATTAAATAGAATTTACTCGTCTAACAACACCACTTTGCCGATATAAGGTAAATGACGATAGCGTTGCGCGTAGTCGATACCATAGCCGACGACAAAATCATCATCAATAGAGAAACCGATATAATCGATTGGGACGGGAACTTCACGGCGTGACGGTTTATCCAGCAACGTACACAGCGAAACAGAGTTTGGTTCACGCAGTTCAAGAATTTCACGGACTTTCGTTAAGGTATGACCGGTATCAATAATATCTTCAACAATCAGAACATCTTTGCCGCGAATATCTTCATCCAGATCTTTTAAAATTTTCACATCGCGGTTGCTATTCATACTGTTACCGTAACTGGAAACAGTAATAAAATCGACTTCATGATTAACCGTGATCATACGGCATAAATCTGCCATAAAAATAAAAGAGCCGCGCAGCAAACCAACGAGCACTAAATCTTTACCGCTATTGTGATAGCGTTGGTTAATTTCTGCGGCAAGTTCCGCGATACGCGCTTTAACCTCTTGTTCGGTAAGCATAACTTCAACAATATGTTTCATAGCAAAAAACCGATCAGTCTGGCTGATCGTATTATCCTTGTGGACTGAATAAGAAGCGCGAAAGTTTAGCACAACTCTTTTGGCGGTGCGATGACATGGCGGTGGAATGTGTGGGTTGAATTAGCGACAAAGTAACTTTATTTATATATTTCAGCCGAAATACGCCAGTATGGTGAATCTTCTAAATCCATTGCGCCAATCACACGAAAATACTGTGCGCCCTGCTTTTCCGCTTTTTCTTCAATCGCTTTCATCGCGCCATCAAGCGTATCCGATCTGACCGTTGTGGAAATCGTTCCCATACTTTGCAGATTCATTTTCGTCGCTTGATCGCTATTAATAACTTCAGTAATCGCGCTGGCTGATCCGATGCTTAAAGCAAGACATACTGCCGTAGCTGAAAAAATTGCCGCTAATTTCATATTGTTGTCCATTATTTTTATTGAATTGATGAAATAAACGGACGCCCTAAAGGACGCCCGTTTATTAAAGCTATTGTTGCAAATTTATACTAACGCAGCTTTCTTTGCATCTATCTTACGGGTGACTTTGCCATAAATGATCAAAGCAATAGCAGAAATCAAACCGATACCGAAGAAGAAGATCCAAATGTAATAAGCATGTTCAGTTGCCGCTGCGTAGGCTTCTGGTGAAGTAAAGCCTTTTGGATCAGGGCAATATCTTTGTAACAAGAAACCGGAAATACCAAATGCCAACAGCGAAGAAACAAAGGAGTGTAATTGACTGAACCCTAAATACAGCCCCTCTTCACCTTTCGGTGATTGTAAGGAGAAATACTCAAAGTAACGCGGTGAAATAAAGCATTCGGCTAATGCCTGAAAAGCGATACCGACAATCATCATAAAGGTGACAGGGTGAATCGTGCCAAACAGCAGCTCATTCCCCATTAATGAACCCATCGCCATTATTCCGGCAGAGATTGGGATAATAAACATACCGACCGTGATAGACGACAATGCAGAACGTTTTTGCATCAGCGTTGTCACTAAATTCACACAAAGGAATACGACCAGCGGATTGACGTTAGCGATCCAGCCTGGTGAAGCGTCCTGACCGACCATACGAATCACATATTTTGGCATGGTAGCGTACATTTGTTGCTGCACCATCCAGAAACCGCTGACAATAAGAATCAAAACGATCAGGCGACCGTTTTTACAAACTTTAACTAATGCTTTGAATATATCGGCAAAGCTCTTATTTTCACCAGTCGCGTTTGAGGATTTATAGAAGAAGTACACGGCGATTAGCGCCAGTAACGTCATGGAAGCTGAGAAGTAATTGAGATAAACCAGCCCGACATCACCCAAACTTTTACGCAGCGGATCAACCACTGTTTTGCCGGTAAACGCACCGATATTCACCATCATATAAAAAATGGCAAACCCTCTGGCGCGCGTTTCTTCTGTAGTTTCGCGTGCTACTGTTCCTGAAATAACGGATTTGATAAACGCCCCGCCGATCACGATTAGCAGCATGATCGGTACAATCGCCCAGCGCTGCGAACTCTCCAGCAGACCGGTAAATTGCGTATCATTACCGAATGTTACCAGCCCGCGATCTTTAAAAAATGCAGAGAACAAACCATCACCAGTTCCTGCACCGTAACTCACTAAACCGGCATTCTCAAACATGGTTGGGAATATTCCCAAACTCATATATCCGATTGTCAGCAAAGTAAAAGCGATAATGATGGAAGTACGGAAACCGATTTTATCGGCAAAGGCACCAACAAAAGTCGGCAGCAGGAATAGTAATGCGGAAAATGTACCGGAGATTAAGCCAGCTTCGACATCAGAAAAACCCCAGACATTGGATAGATAGATGGTGAGAACAACAAAGACCGCGTAATAAGCCAGTCTTTCCAACAATTCGGCGGTGTTGGCAACCCAGAATGCTTTTGCGAATTTAGTCATGATAATGTATCTGATTTGTTATTAGATATAGATAAATTAGCTGACATTTATTCGCAACTCAATTATAAATTCCGCCAATTAGCTCACATAATGGATAAATCGACGTGTGGGTAAAAATATTATATTTATTGTATCTGATTATTTCTACATCAGGCTCAGCTCATTTGAGCCAAGCCATGATCTATTATTTCTTTTTTAAAACAAGGAAATAAACAGTTCATCATCATTAACGATAAAGCTCCGCAGCGACGTGCCAGTAATTAGAGCTTGATGGAGAATCCACTGCAATTACACGATAGTAAGACGCATGTTGGTTTTCTGCTTGTTTTGCAATAATTGCAACGGCTTCATCAAGATCATTAGCTGTCACACCCTGTGAAATAGAACCCATACTTTGTAACTGCGCTGCCTGTTCGCGATTAATTTCTGTCGCGGCATAAGCAGAACCAACGCTAAATGTTAATAAAAGAGCAGCAAAAGTAGTGGAAATTTTCATGATATTTACCTTCTAAAAATTCATTTAAAATATTTGAATGTTATTTATCAAATAAATTCAATATTTGGTAAAAACATTTACTAATACACTGATTAAAATTGAGTATTTATTAAAATCTAAATCAATTTAATTCAAAGTATGTGAGAATGATAAAACTAAAAGTGTGATCTTGATTAGCTTTTAATGCTCACACCTTAAAATTATGTGAATAAAAAGTAAACAATATGTAGGTTAAATAACCAGCTCATGCGGCTATAACTCATTGACTCTTTTGTTATTTCATTGAAATTTTTTGACCTTTTCCCTTTACACAAAAATGGCGGAAAAAATAAAAAAGCGTTCTCGATAGATGATGCGGTATACTACTATCAATAAATTAATGGACTTTATGTTGATGTAATGAATAAGAAATCTTTGCTAACGTTAACCCTGCTAATATCATCGCTCATTGGGTTTTCATCAAATTGTCAGGCACTTACAGAGTCGCAAGCCGAAGAACTGGCAGACATCACTGCATCATTCTTTTATTTAAAGAAAGAATGCGGCTATCAAAATCTTTCTGTCGATGAAATCAAACGCGCTTTAATTTCCGTTGCCCGAAAGAATCATTGGGACTTGAGTAACTATGAACAGCTCAATATGGAAGCGTTAGGACAGGCGAGCTATAAAGATCTAAAAGGCATTCCGATCGCTAACGAGCGCAAATGTCAGGGATTGAAAAAATTGATGCGGCGTTAATTGCCGCAAAATAACAGGACAGGAACGTGAATTTTCTCACCAATTATGCTAATCCGCTTACTTAGGCTACTCCTTTCATAGATTAATCTTGTTACAAAACAATTAACTAGAGATTAACTTCATATATGTACAATAAATTCGTTATCATATTAGGCTGATTTTTGCTCCCGCCGAATACAGAGGATTAATGATAATGTCCGATAAAAAGATATGGTTTGAAACGCTGCACAGTAGTTTTGGTCAATTCTTTTCCATTGATAAAACCCTATACCATAATAAAACCGACCATCAGGATTTAATTATTTTTGATAACAACACGATGGGTCGGGTTATGGCGCTGGACGGCGTAGTACAAACCACTGAACGTGATGAATTTATCTATCATGAAATGATGGCGCACGTCCCTATTTTCGCTCACGGTAAAGCGAAGCGGATTTTGATTATCGGCGGCGGTGATGGTGCAATGCTGCGGGAAATTTGCCGTCATAAAGACGTTGAACATATTACGATGGTGGAAATCGACGCTGACGTTATTACGTTCTGCCGCCAATATCTGCCGAATCATAATGCAGGCGCGTTTGACGATCCGCGTTTTAATCTGGTCATTGAAGATGGCGTGAATTTCGTTAATCAAACCGAGATGAAATTTGATGTAATTATCTCTGACTGCACCGATCCGATCGGTCCGGGCGAGAGCTTATTTACTTCTGATTTCTATCAGGGTTGTGCTAATTGTCTGAATGAAAATGGTATTTTTGTTGCACAAAATGGCGTGTGTTTCCTGCAACAAGATGAAGCAATCAACAGCCATCAGAAACTTTCTACCTATTTTGATGATGTCAGTTTCTATCAAGCTGCGATCCCAACCTATTACGGCGGCATGATGACTTTCGCCTGGGCAAGCCAAAATACCCAATTACGCCATCAGGATTTAAGTGTACTGAAAACCCGATTTGCTGAGGCGGGCATTCGCTGCCGTTATTACAATCCTGCAATACATCTTGGTTGCTTTGCGCTACCGCAATATTTACTCGATGCGTTAGCGCAATAATTAACTCGTTATCTTTTCTACCAATTAATATCAACAAGACTAAGGTGGTGATCCAAATTGCATAAGCTAAAACTGCACGGCTTCAATAACTTAACCAAGAGCCTGAGTTTTTGTATTTATGACATCTGTTATGCCAAAACGGCTTATGACAGAGAGCAATACATTGCTTACATCGATGAACAATATAATGCCAATCGCTTGACAGAGATTCTGACGGAAACCTGCTCAATTATTGGTGCGAATATCCTGAATATCGCCAGACAGGATTACGATCCGCAAGGTGCCAGTGTCACGATTTTGATCAGTGAAGAGCCGATAGATCCAACGTTAGTAGATCAATCGGAAAATCCGGGTCCGCTGCCTGATACGATCGTTGCTCATTTAGATAAAAGCCATATTTGCGTACACACTTATCCCGAAAGCCACCCGCAGGGCGGCATCTGTACTTTCCGCGCAGATATTGAAGTCTCAACATGCGGCGTTATTTCTCCGCTGAAAGCGTTAAATTACCTGATTCACCAGCTTGAATCCGATATTGTCACGCTGGATTACCGTGTTCGCGGTTTTACGCGTGATATTAATGGCACAAAGCATTACATCGACCATAAAATCAATTCGATCCAAAATTTTATGGCGGACAATATTACTTCGCTTTATCACATGGTGGACGTGAATGTTTATCAGGAAAATATCTTTCACACCAAAATGATGCTTAAAGAGTTTGATCTTGACCATTATCTATTTAACGCCAGACCCGAAGATTTAGATCAACATGAACGCCAGTTCATCACATGGCAGTTACGCAAAGAAATGCAGGAAATTTATTACGGCAGAAATATGCCGGAAGCGGTTGTTTCGTGATTTAAATGCGGATAACTGATTCTTATTAATATAATTCAATTGATTTTTCGTAGGGCGACAATCTGTCGCCCGCTGGCATTGAATATAATATTTTAATGGTTGGTGATGTTGGTACAATTGCGGTTTATTTTGTTATCAATAAATTACATGAATTTATCAACAACAACACTCACCGCCGACTATCATTCGCCTGACGCAGCAACGTGCGGCTTTCATTCAAAAAGTGCGTCGCGTAATCACCAAACCATGCTTTGACCTGATTAAATTCAGCAATAAACTCCGCTTTATCACCTTTTTCCAACAAACTTAACGCGTTACCAAAACAGGTATAATAACGTTTGATCAGCGCCAGATTATCTTCTGATGACATAATAATATCGCCGTACAACTCCGCATCTTGCGCGAACAAGCGACCAATCATCGCCAGTTCTAAACGATAAATTGGTGATGACAACGCCAGAAGTTGCTCAAGCTGAACATTCTCTTGCGACAAATTCAAGCCATAGGTAAACGTAGCAAAGTGGCGCAGCGCTTGAATAAACGCCATGTTTTTATCGTGTTCAACCGCGCTGATAGCTTGCAGCTTCGCACCCCAGACTTGCAGTTGTTCCAGCAGCCATTGATAGGCCTCCGGCTGGCGACCATCACAGTAAGCAATCACTTGCTTGGCAAGGCTGCCAACATCTGGACCAAACATCGGGTGTAAACCAAGAACAGGACCGTTATGTACTGCGAGCATGGCTTGTAACGGCGGATTTTTTACTGATGCTAAATCTACCAAAATACACTCTTCCGGCAATTTAGGCAGGCGATGAATCACTTGCTCTGTCAGGTGGATCGGTACGCTGACAACCACCAAGCCCGCACCGGATAAAATCGTTTCCGCTTGCTGCCAGTCATGCTGTTCCAAAACCCGCACCTGATAGCCAGAGAGCTTAAACAGCTTGCTGAATAACTGCCCCATTTTGCCGTGACCGCCGACAATCACCACTGCGCCCATTTCCGGCTTCAACGTTTTGAAACCTTTATCATTTTCGCTGGTATAAGATTCGCGCATAATGCGCCGCAAAACATCTTCAATCAGATCAGGCGGCACGCCGAGCTGTTCCGCTTCTTTACGGCGTGAAGCAAGCATACTCACTTCACGTTCAGGAACATAAATCGGTAAACCGTGCTGACTTTTTACTTCGCCAACCTGCGCCACCAAATTCAACCGTTTTGCCAGCAGGTTCAACAGCGCTTTATCCACTTCATCAATTTGATCGCGCAATGTCGCTAGTTCAGCTACCATTTTCCGTTTGTCTCCTAAAGCAATATATTTTTTATTGTAATAAACAATTCGTCGCCATAAGGCGACGAAATTCAGGAAAGCTAATATATTAAGACTTAATATATCAATATATTCTGTCAGAAATCACTAACAGACTGGCGCGCACTCTTGCAACTCTTGATACACACGGCGCAGCAACGTATCCGTCGTCTCCCAGCTAATGCACGCATCAGTCACTGAAACGCCATAGCGCATATCACTGCGCGGTTGTTCTGATGACTGATTACCTTCATGAATATTACTTTCCAGCATCATACCAATAATTGAGTGATTACCGGCTTTAATCTGTTCCAGCAAAGAGTACACAACATCGGATTGACGGCGGAAATCTTTATTAGAATTACCGTGGCTGCAATCAATCATCAATGCAGGTTGCAGACCAGCTTTAATCATTTGTTCTTCACAGGCTTTAACATGTTCGGCAGAGTAATTTGGTGTTTTACCGCCGCGCAAAATAACATGCCCATCCTGATTGCCTTGTGTTTGCAGCAAACAGACTTGCCCTGACTGATTGATACCGACAAAACGGTGCGGCATTGATGCAGCTTTCATGGCGTTAATCGCTGTGCCCAGACTGCCGTCAGTCCCATTTTTAAAACCAACTGGCATAGAAAGACCGGACGCCATTTCACGGTGTGTTTGCGATTCAGTTGTGCGTGCGCCAATCGCTGACCAGCTAAACAGATCACCAAGATATTGCGGGCTATTTGGATCTAACGCTTCCGTTGCCAGCGGTAAACCGATCGCGTTCAGCGCCAGCAACAGCTTGCGCGCAAGATGTAAACCGTATTCCACATCAAAAGAGCCGTCCATGTGCGGATCATTAATCAGCCCTTTCCAACCCACAGTGGTACGCGGTTTTTCAAAATAAACGCGCATCACAATAAACAAGCGATCTTTGGTTTCATCAGCTAATTTTTTCAGGCGATGCGCGTACTCAATGGCAGCGTCAGTATCATGCACCGAACAAGGTCCGCAAACCACCAGCAGACGATCATCTCGTCCGTGCAAAATATCAGCAATCGTCTGGCGTGAAGCGGAGATACTCGCCTCTCCTGCGGCACTTAATGGATACTTTTCTTTCAGCTCTTCTGGTGTGATTAAAATTTGCTCAGCACTGATATTGACGTTATTTAATTTATCTTTCTGCATAATCATTTCGTTATTCCTTAATCCCCGTTTCCTGCGAGGAATACCACCATCAACTCTATCTATGTCACAACACCAGATATGAGAGAAACATTACAATATGCAAGCAGTGTAAACTTTATAATCCATATATGTAAACATATTTTTACTATGATTTTTTAGCGTTAAAAGAAACACTAAAAATCCGATCTCAAACACAATAAAGAAGCGTGGTAATGCGCGAGAATTCGCACACAGAGACTCTCATGTTAAACTAGACAAAATCGGTGGAGGAAACATGCTTAGAGCCATTATTGTTGATGATGAACAACCTGCGAGAGAAGAGCTGGCAGAACTGCTTGCAGAAGTAGACGAGCTGACTGTCGTTGGCGAGTGCAGCAACGCGCTGGAAGCAATTCAGGCGATTCATCGTTTACAGCCTGATGTGGTTTTTCTTGATATTCAAATGCCGAGAATCAGCGGTCTGGAAATGACAGCGATGCTTGATCCTGCCACAATGCCGCACATTGTTTTCACCACCGCTTTCGATGAATACGCCATAAAAGCCTTTGAGCAGCACGCTTTCGATTACTTGTTAAAGCCAGTCGATTATCAACGTCTCTCTAAGACGATTGAACGCTTAAAAAATGCTAAGACTGTAAACAATAATGTACAAATTCTTAGTGATGTTATGCTAAAGAATATTCCTTGCTATGGGCATAACCGTATTTTTCTTTTGCGTCTGGAAGAGGTGGAATATCTCAATTCAGAAGTCAGCGGCGTACATGTTGTCGGCACAAATCAGAGCGGTTATACCCAACTCACATTAAAAATTCTGGAAGAGAAAACACCGTTTACCCGCAGCCATCGTCAATATCTGATCAATCTCGATCATGTCAGTGAAATTCAACTGCTGGATAATGGCGCGGCGGAAGTGATCACCCGCTCCGGTAAACATATTCCGGTTAGTCGGCGCTATTTAAAATCACTAAAAGAGCAGTTAGGGATCGCTTAATTTTTCGGTTGTTTTTTGTGCAAAATAGCAATCTCTCGCTGCAAACTCACATCATTCTTATTTAGTCCCCTTTCCTACTAATAACCCTGCTAAATCAATCTTTCACTATCACTTTTTTTCTGTTTTTTTCCTGCCTTTCATACTACAAAGAACATTACTTTCTAGTTTTTTCCGCTGTTTATTACACTTTTTCATAACTTAGACATTAAAAAGAACAAAAATCGCACTAATCACGATCATGATTACATTTGATAATGATTATCGTTTTAATTATCATTTTGTTTTATGCCCACTAAAAATCTTAAATAATGCAACTAATCAAAATGGCTTATCAGGTGCTACGTCCTTTCTGGGCATCACCTCAAGGCAGAAAACCGGCGTTGTTATTAGTGATCGTTCTGGCAATGATTTTCGCTATTGTCAGAATTCAGGTTGAACTCAATGACTGGAACAATGATTTTTTTAATGCGCTAAGTAAAACCTTTGATAGTGCAATGAAATCTGACGCTCAAAGCAGTTCGGCACTTACTGAAAGCGCGAAAAATTCACTTTGGCATCTGGTGATGATCTTTCCTGTTATTTTGGTGAGTTATGTCTTTATTTCAGTAAACAAAAGCTGGTTGATCAAACTGATCACGATTCGCTGGCGCGAATGGCTGACGGAATATTATGTTTCCCGCTGGTTATCAGATAAGCGTTTCTATTTCTCCCAACTCGATGGCAGTGAATTTACCACGGATAATCCGGATCAACGTATCGCCGAAGATGTGAATATGTTTATCCAGAAAACATTGAGTCTCACGCTCGGTTTTATTCAATCATTCAGTACATTAATCACTTTTATGGTGATTTTATGGAAAACTGCCGGTCCGCTGCAATTTACCCTTTACGGCAGAGAATTTGTCTTACACGGTTACATGGTTTACGCCGTGTTGCTGATTGTCATTGTCGGTACGCTATTAGCCCATCGAATTGGTCAGCCGATTCGCCGTTTGAATATTGAAAGACAGCGTCAGGAAGCGAATTTTCGCTCTCATCTTATTCACAATAAAGTCTGTGCTGAACAGATTTCTATGGCTCATGCCGAATCATTTCAAAAAGAAAAGCTCAAGTACGATTTCTTTAATATTCGCCAGAACTGGCTGCAACTTATGAGCCGCCAGCGAAAGCTGGATTACTGGCAGAATATCTATTCGCAATCATTAAGTGTACTGCCTTATTTTCTGCTGCTACCGCAATACATTAGCGGGCAACTGAACATTGGCGGGCTGATGAAAGCGCGGCAGGCATTTATGCTGGTTTCGCGTAATTTGAGTTGGTTTATTTATCGCTATGATGATTTAGCTGAACTGGCGGCGGTCATCGATCGTTTGCATCAATTCCATATCATGACTGAACCTTCGGCGGTGCCGTCTCCGGTGATCAGCGGCGCTGATACGGTAGATATGAAAAATGCCGTAATTTTTGCTCCTGACGGAAAAGTGCTGCTCGATCAAGTCAATCTCAGCGTTAATTCCGGCGAATGGGTTCAGATACGCGGGGAATCCGGCGTAGGCAAAACCACGTTACTTCGCACGCTGTCAGGAAGCTGGCCCTATGCCAGCGGTGAAATCAAAGCACCTGCTGGCGTGTTCTATGTCGCACGGACACTGGATACAGAAACCTGCTCATTTCGGGAAATGATCTGCTTTAACCACACGCCAGATGTCGCTGAAAGCGAACTGATTCACGTCATTGAGCAAGCCGGACTTTCTCACTATCTGCCACTTCTTGATGATATTGATAACTGGAATAACCGTTTATCCAGCGGTGAAAAACAGCGAGTTAATATCGCCAGAATTTTACTGCAACGTCCGCAATGGCTGTTTTTAGATGAAGCCACCAGCCATTTAGATGAGGACGAAGCATTATTTTTCCTACAAAAAATAAAACAACTTTTGCCATTTACCGGCGCACTTTTGGTCAGTCATCAAAAGAACACTTGGCATGTGGCAGATAAAACCCTTTATTTATAAGTAACTGACTCATTTATAAATAATTTTTTGATTTATCTATTTATTGCTTTTTATTACAAGGGAAATCAAGGAAATGAAGAAAGTTAGTCAAGTGATGTGCGGACTCTTATTGCTGCCAATATATGACGTTAGTGCAGCAGAAGATGCCGCAGAGAAAAAAGAAAGCACCGTCGTTTGCCAGTCAAGCGACGAAAATTGCGTTAGCAAAAATAACGAAACGATGGTGGTTAAAGCAAAAACCCCTGTTCCGGTTCCCGTGAACGGTAATACCTATTATGACGAGGACGATATTAAACGTCTGCCGACTCGTAATGGTAATGTCAGCGACTTGCTCAGAACTAACCCTGCCGTGCGTTTAGATACCACTGCCAGTGATTCGATGAATCAAGGGGAATTACGTCCTGAAAAAATCTCGATTCACGGCGCTTCGCCTTATCAAAACCTCTTTTTAATTGATGGCATGAGTGCCACCAATAATCTGAATCCGGCTAATGAATCCGATGCCAGCAGTGCAACGAATATTAGCGGCACATCACAAGGCTATTTTCTCGATATTTCGCTGCTAGATCACATCACGGTATATGACAGCAATGTGCCGGTAGAATTTGGTCATTTTAACGGTGGTGTTATTGATGCCAGCGTGCGCCGTTTCTCCGGTGATAATCAGGTAAAACTAAACTATCGCACCACGCGCGATGAATGGCTACAAGAGCATATCGATCCATCAAATAAAGAATCATTCGATCAAGGTTCGTCTGGCTCAAATTATTACTCGCCTAAATTCAGAAAGAACTTTTATACCCTTTCTATTGATCAAACGCTGACGGAAAACACTGGTGTAACGGCGGGCTTCTCGCGCAGACAATCTGATATTACCCGCGCGTCGCTGGTGACAGGTGATGAAGCCGTCGGCGATACCAAACATAAAAACATCATTGATACCGCGCTGGTTAAATTAAGCTGGCTGCCTGATGAGCAAATCACGCATGACCTGACGTTGAAATATACTCACTCTAACCGCGAATATAACACGGCGAAATTCCCGGAATCTGGTCGTAAGATGGGTAATGATGCGCTGGGTGCAGCCTGGGATTTCAGCAAAATGCTGGAGATCGGCAAGCTGTCTCTGACGGCAGGCTGGGATCACATGGAAGATTTCACCAAGCATAACAATACTGAGTGGTATACCGAAAAACCTTGTACTTATGAGGGAATCACAGGTCAATGTACGCGCGGCGGACTTGGACACATCAGTCAGGAAGTAGATAACTTCACCGCCAAAGCACGTCAAGACTTTGTGCAATTCGAGACGGGCAGCATCACACATAAATCTTATATCGGTGCGGAATATGTTCACTCTGATGCCAGCACTCAACGGCACAATAAGTCAGAAGCCTACATGATCAATACTAATACCGGAAAGATCACTAATCATTCGATCTACAATGAAGGCAAAGGCTCGCTGAATATTGATTCCGGCACATTGTATGCCGCAGACAGAATGACATTAGGCAATGTCGCTGTCGTACCTGGTGTACGTTATGACTATGATACTTATCTGAAAAACAATAACGTTTCGCCGCGTTTCCTGACGGAATGGGACGTTCTTGGTGATCGCAATACAATGCTTTCTGCTGGTTATAACCGTTATTACGGCGGCAACATTCTGAATATGGGCTTGAAAGATATTCGCCAGCAATGGACTGAAAGCGCTTCGGCGACCACCAATGTTACTCGCTATCAAGATCTAAAAACGCCGTATAACGATGAATTGTCATTCGGTCTTCAACAGCGTATTGATAATGTTTTGTTCGGCGCAAACTATGTAAATCGCCACGCGCGCGATCAAATCAACAGCAATTCAAAAACGGATACAGCGACCAAACAAGTTATCACCACTTATAACAATGATGGCAAGAGCAAGGCAGATTCGGTGAACCTTAGCCTTGAGTTAGTCGAGCCGTTAACGTTTAGCGATATAGAAATGAGTCCGCAAGTCGTGTTTAGCTGGTTACGCAACAAGGGCAATTTGTCCTTAAACAGCGGCTATGATGATTCAACCGTTGAGACTAACGGTGATATGGTGGTGTACAACGGTTCGTTAATGCACGCCTCCGATGTACCGGTCAAAGACTTCAATACACCGTGGAATATCTCGTTCAATATGGATTTCGCACATGCGCCGTCAGGATTAGTTTGGGCAAATACCGTAACTTATCAACAAGCGCGTAAAGCTCGTTTGGCGCTATCTCGTACCAATGCCGATTACAACAGCGATCTGTCTGATTATAAACAGTTTCAGGATAAGAAACTTAGCAGCAGCGTCAACTGGGATTCCCGCATCTCCTGGACTCCACAGTTTATTCCATCACGCAATTTGACGGTCAGTGTTGATGCGTTAAACGTGTTGAATAAGAAAACCGCTGTGAATACGGATGCCAAAGGCGTTTCTGCTTATGGCAGCGGTCGCCAGTATTGGTTAGATGTGGAGTTAAGATTCTAATTGCGTTTTTTCAAAAGAACGGTATTTGCGGCTTACTTAGTAGTTACAGATAGTAGCTACAGATAGTAATTACAAATAGTCGCTACAGAAAAAATAATTCCCCTCCACGGAGGGGAATTAACGATCATTTAAATTCAACAAGCTATTTTATTCAATAAACATTCAGTTAATAAACATTCACTTAATAAACAAAGGAACAACGTCAATCAATGATAAAGATAATTAGAACCGTCTTACTCTCTTTTGCTGTGATGATGATGTGTGTACTGCGTGTATCCGCTGATGCGTCAACAGATCGCCTGCCCGATGATGGCAAATTAATTCGCGGGCAACTAAAAAACGGCATGACTTACATGATCTACCCGCACCCAAATCCGGCGGGACAAGTGAATTTCTGGCTGCAAATCCACGCGGGCGCGTTGCAGGAAGAAGATGATCAACGCGGCGTAGCACATTTCGTTGAACACATGTTATTCAACGGAACGAGAGATTATCCAGCCAATAAAGTCATTGAAACCTATGAATCTATCGGTTTGAAATTCGGTAAAGATGTCAACGCATATACCGATTACCGCGAAACGGTTTATCAGGTCAATATGCCGTCAAATAACCCGAAAAATCTCGATCTGGTGATGAATATTCTGATGAACCAAGCCGCATTAGCAACGTTTGCACCAGAAGAAGTTGATGCAGAACGCGGCGTTGTCACTGAAGAGTGGCGAGCCAATCAAGGGCTTAAATGGCGTAATTCAGAAGCGCGCCGCCCTTACCTGCTGGCAAACACGCGCAATCAAGTGCGTGAACCTATTGGCTTGATGGATATTGTGGCAAAAGTAACGCCACAACGACTGAAAGATTTTTATCAGCGCTGGTACACGCCGGACAATATGACGCTGATGATCTCCGGTGATATTAGCCAGAAACAAGCAGAGGAGCTGATCCAAAAAACATTTGCTTCACTGGAATCTGCTCCGCACGCGAAAAAAGATGTCTATATGACGCTGCCGGTCAACCAGACGCGCTTTAATGTCATAAAAGATAAAGAAAATACTGTTAACAGTTTCTCCCTCTTTTATCGTTTCCCTGTCACGCTAGTAACCACCGAAGCGGATTTTATTCAGCAAACTGAACGTAATATGCTGCTGCAACTGTTCAATCAGCGTATGCAGGATCGCCTCCATGCCGGTGAATTGCCGAATACATTAGGCAGCATGGCGCGTCAGGTAAGTGTGGCTGATGATTATCAAGCGATCTTTTTCCGTACTGCGGCAAAAAATGAAAATCTGAAACAAGCTGCCGAAGTCTTGTTGGGAGAGCTGGCGCGTATTGATAAAGACGGCTTCACACAAATCGAGCTGGATAACTTAAAAACCTCACAACTGGCTTATCTGAAACAAGCCAAGCTGGAAAGTGATAACCGTGATGCTCGTATGCTGATGTCACGTTTAGCCATGCACTCACTGGACAGCACACCTGTCATCTCGCCGGATTTACGTTATCAACTGGCGGAGCAACTTTGGCAGAACATCACGCTAAAAACGCTGCATGACCAATGGAAAGCACTGCGTTCAACGCAGGATCGCTTCTTTGAGCAGATCGTCACAGATAAGATGAAAAAACCGTTATCTGAAAAGCAAGTTCTGACGCTGGAAAAACAGTTAGAAAATGCACCGGTGAAGACATATATTCCTCGCCCGACAGAATTAACGTTAAGCAAAGAAAACTCGCCAGCAGGCACGATCAGCACACAAAAAAGTCTGTCTGATTCATTAACTGAAATGACACTTAGCAACGGTGCAAAAGTGTTATTAGTCAAACCTGATGATGCTGCGAGCAAGCGTATGCAAATTCTGGCATATATTAATCGCGGAGCATTGAGTTTCCCAGCCAGTCAAAGTACGTTAGTTGCGCTGGCTGATAAAGCAGCTTCCGGCAGCGGATTAGGACGATTAACTGCCAGTGAGTTAAAACAGTGGAATGCTAAACATGCCACAACTCTAAGCAGCACGGTAGATAATCGCAGCACATTAATTTCTGTCTCTGTCAGCGCCACCGATCCCGAAGCGGGTTTTGAGTTGATGAATCAGCGTTTTCTTGCGCCGAACGTCAATGCCGAAGTGCTGGAGTTAATGAAACAGTCGCAGAAAAATGTGATTTCAACGCTGAATCTACGTCCGGAAGATCAATTTGTGCAGTCGGTTTATCAGGCGCGTTATGATGATCCGCGTACTCATTTGGCAAACGATGCTCAATTTGCAAGTCTGACACAAACCGAAGCACTGCATATTGCCCGACAATTGTTAGCTGATCCGAAATCTGTCACGTTTATTATTTCCAGTAATCTCAGTCAAGACGACCTGACACCGTTCATTGAACAATGGTTAGCAGGGATTCCAGAAGTGAAAGAAAACGTCTTGCCGCCGATCACGCCGCTGAAACTTTCACTAAAAAACCAAACGATTAAACAAGATGATAATCGTGAGCCAGTAGCTCAAGTGGTGGAATATCGCAATTATAAGACGGATAACAAGCTCAATGAGCCAACTCGTCTGGCTTTGGAAGCATGGAACTTTGCACTGGCTCGAGACTTACGAGTTAACGTGCGTGAACAGGCATCAGGCGTATATAGCGTGCGCTCCAAAGTGTTGACCTGGCCGGATTATGATTATACCGGCTACACCGTTTCATTCTCTTGTGAACCTGCCCGCGCCCAGTCTTTACTGGATCTGGTTCATCGCGTGACAGAGCAGCGTCAAAACAAAGGTATCACCCAAAGTGAACTGGACGAGTTCAAAACTATTACGATGCGTAGCTTACAAATGCAGAAACAAAATACGGCACAAACCGCGCGGTTATTAATGCAAAGTTATGCGTTATATGGCTCGCCGGTATTGTATCTGGAAGCAGAACAAGCGCTGAAAGCACTTACGGTTGACGACGTAAATAAAATCGCCGCCAAGTATTTCGCAACGCAAGAAAGTCAGATCAATGGCATGTTACTGCCGAAAGGCGGGAAATAAGAGCTAAGTGTTGTAGGGCGGCATTCTGCCGCCCGTTAATTCCACGGTATATATTGGGCAACCATAAGATTACCCATCTGGTTTTTCTCTACGACTTCCTCGCCGCCAGCATCAACGCTTTCATTTCTGCCACAGCGGAGTGCAAGCCGGTCATCACAGCTTGCCCGATAATGGCATGACCGATATTTAACTCATAAATTTCCGGCAGTGCCGCGATGGCTTGTACGTTGTGATAGGTCAGTCCGTGTCCGGCATTGACTTTCAGCCCTTTCTCTGTGGCGTAAACTGCGGCATGAGCAATACGCTGTAACTCAGCTTCGCGTTCCAGTTCATCAGTAGCATCGGCATAACGTCCGGTGTGGATCTCAATAAAGGTTGCGCCGACAGCAACCGCCGCATCAATCTGACGGTGATCGGGATCGATAAATAGTGATACGGCAATACCGGCTTCAAATAAACGCTCAACAGCAACACTCATTTTGTCAATCTGACTGGCAACATCAAGCCCGCCCTCGGTGGTAACTTCCTGACGCTTTTCCGGCACCAAACAACAAAATGTAGGTTTAATTTCGCAGGCAATATCCACCATTTCTTCAGTAACAGCCATTTCCAGATTCATGCGAGTCTGAATGGTCTGTTTCAACAGTTTGACATCACGATCTGTAATATGACGGCGATCTTCACGTAAATGGATTGTGATACCATCAGCACCCGCTTGTTCCGCAATAAATGCCGCTTGTACCGGATCAGGATATTGCGTCCCGCGCGCATTACGCAGCGTAGCAATGTGATCGATATTAACGCCTAACAATAAATCTGACATGATTCCACCTTAGTAAGTTAAAACCGGACTAAAAATTTATCTTATTCCTTTACCGGATTTACCCGTAAAAGAAAATTAACCAACCTGAATTTAAGATAAGAAATTATATTTTTACGATAAAAAATTAAACAATTACATAGCGTTACGTAGAGATGGCAATCTGCCACCCGAATTAACAACACGATGGCTTCACGGGCGACAGATTGTCGCCCCTACGGGTTTTTCTTGTTACCTGTTTTATTCTTCATTTTTATAATCTAATGATTTTTTTGTTTTCGTAGGAGTAGCAATCTGCTGTCCGAATCAACAACGTGATGGCTTCACGGGCGACAGGTTGTCGCCCCTACGAGTTTTTCTTGTTACCTGTTTTATTATTCATTTTTATAATCTAATGATTTTATTTGTTTTCGTAGGAGCGGCAATCTGCCGCCCGCCAAACCGCTGTACAACCAACGGGCGGTTAACAACCGCCCCTACGTATTATTCTTTATTATCAATATATTGATTTATTTTTTACCACTTTTTTATCCAGACCAGAGGTTATTTAAAAACTATTCACTCTCTCGATTACTATTATCATCGTCTGATAATACAGACAAATCGGGCATTTTCTTAACGCTAAACTGGCGAAACAACTCACGGCTTTTTAATGGTTTTCCGCCGAGATAAGGTTTTAGTGCCATGCGGGTAAAACGTTTTGCAGCGCGAAGTGTAGCGCTATCAGGGAATTCCCGATTTGCCAGCGCAATTAAATCTTTGCCGGTAAATGAATGATGATCGATAACTAAGCTGGCAATAAAGCCTTTTTCTTCGCGGTAACGGTAAGTCATGTTGTCGTCAACCGGCGCACCGCTGCCCGCACAATGGAGGAAGTCGATGCCGTATCCTAAATGCCCTAACAGCGCCAGCTCAAAGCGGCGCAAAACCTGTTCAGGAGAGCCGGTTAATCCAGCCAGCGATTGGATACATTCGAGATAATCGAAAAATAATGAGGAGTATGTCGTTTCATCTTCTAATACACGGGATAAAACTTCATTTACATACAGACCGCTGTAGAGCGTTAAACCGGAAAGCGGTAACGAGAGAGAGACCGCTTCCGCACCGCGCAGCGTTTTTACGCTGCCTTTGCCGCCCCAGCGGACTAATAATGGCGTAAAAGGCTGCAAGCAGCCTTTTAATTGTGAGCGGCGGCTGCGAGCGCCTTTGGCTAACAGCTTTATTCTGCCGTGACTTTCCGTAAACAAATCCAGCAATAAACTGGTTTCGCTGTAAGGGCGACCGTGAAGAACAAAAGCTCGCTGCCAGCCGTCTATCATTGTTTACCTTTAGATTTACCTTTTAGAGATCGTCGGTATAACCCAAGCTGCGTAATGCGCGTTCATCATCAGCCCAGCCGGATTTTACTTTAACCCAAAGTTCCAGATGCACTTTCGCTTCAAACATCTCTTCCATGTCGTGACGCGCTTCAATGCCGATGGTTTTGATCTTTTGACCTTTATTGCCGATCACCATCTTTTTCTGCCCGTCACGTTCAACCAGAATCAACCCGTTGATGTCATAACCGCCGCGTTCGTTTGCCGCAAAGCGTTCGATTTCTACCGTGACGGAATAGGGTAATTCTTCGCCTAAGAAACGCATCAGTTTTTCACGGATAATTTCTGACGCCATAAAACGTTGAGAACGATCAGTGATGTAATCTTCAGGGAAATGATGTTCCGCTTCCGGCAGTAACTTACGCACAATTTTAGCGATGGTATCAACGTTCATGCCGCTTTCAGCCGAAATAGGAACGATGTCCATAAAGTTCATCTGCTGGCTTAAAAATGAGATATGCGGCAGTAACGCTTCTTTGTCAGTCACATTATCTACTTTATTGATCGCTAAAATCACCGGACATTTTAAATCGCGCAATTTATTAACAACCATTTCGTCGTCGGCAGTCCAGTGAGTGCCTTCCACGACAAAAATAACCAGTTCAACATCACCGATAGAGCTGCTCGCTGCACGGTTCATCAAACGGTTGATAGCGCGTTTCTCTTCAATATGCAATCCGGGAGTATCCACATAAATCGCCTGATAAGGTCCTTCTGTGTGAATGCCCATGATACGGTGGCGCGTGGTTTGCGGTTTGCGCGAAGTAATAGAAACCTTTTGCCCTAACAATTGATTGAGCAGCGTTGATTTACCCACATTCGGGCGACCGACGATCGCAATAAAGCCGCAATAGCTTTTGTCCGTATCTTTACTCGAATTTGTCATATGTTGTTCTGTTGTCATTCCAGTCCTAAATGTTTAAGCGCCTGTTCCGCAGCGGCTTGCTCTGCTTTACGGCGGCTGGAGCCAATGCCGATAATGGCATCGCTGATACCGCTCACCTGACAGTGAATGGTGAACTCCTGATCGTGTGCCTCACCGCGAACCTGTGTTACCAGATAAGTTGGTAATGGCAGATGACGCCCTTGCAAATATTCTTGCAAGCGAGTTTTTGGATCTTTTTGTTTATCGCCCGGACTGATTTCGTCCAGTCGGGTTTGATACCAGCTAAGCAGTAATTTTTGTACGCGGTGAATATCGCTGTCTAAAAATACTGCGCCGATTAAGGCTTCTACTGTATCAGCAAGAATGGATTCACGGCGAAAACCGCCGCTTTTTAATTCGCCCGGACCAAGACGTAAACACTCACCCAGATCGAATTCACGCCCCATCTCCGCTAAGGTATTGCCGCGCACTAACGTTGCGCGCATACGGCTCATATCACCTTCATCAACACGCGGAAAACGATGATATAACGCATCAGCAATAACAAAACTCAGAATTGAGTCACCTAAAAATTCCAGACGTTCATTATGTTTGCTGCTGGCACTTCGGTGTGTCAGAGCTTGTTGTAGAAGCGATTGCTGTTGAAAAGTGTAACCCAGCTTTCGCTGTAGCCTCTCAATGATGATGGGGTTCATGCATTACCAACAAATTGTTCCAATTGAGAATAAATTAAAAATAGCTGTGTAACTTACACGGTTATCCGCTTAGATCACCGCTAATTGGGTAATCTATATTATCGAAAAATAATAAATCCGGATTTCAGTCTAACTCAAATCCGGATTGCTTTATCACCAACGTCGTTCAACAAAATTGGGGATAAGTATATGGCTACGAGTATACTCTAAAAAAATTAATGAATCCTGCCAATACGACTAAAGCGTACACCCGTCGGCCATTCACCTTCTTGCTTTTCAAAGCTCATCCAGATACCCGTCGCTTTACCGACAAAGTTTTCTTCTGGTACGAATCCCCAATAACGGCTGTCTGCGCTGTTGTCACGATTATCGCCCATCATGAAGTAGTTGCCTTGCGGAACAACCCACGTATTCGCGGGTGATCCTGCTTGTTGATAATAGTCGCCCGCGCTGCTGGCAATACCGGGGAGCATCAGTGTTTGGTGGTATTCAGCGCCGAGCTTTTCATTGCGTTCGACCATAAATACACCGCGCAGATCTTTCGCGCGTTCCGCTTCGGTTTTGGTATTAAAGAAACGTGTACTCATTTGCCCGTTGCGTGACTCAATCGGCTCAAAGCCGAAAAACCAACTGCTTTTCTCCAATGAAGAATATTCTAATGTCGCCGCGGGTTGGCAATCTTTTGCTGTCGGGCAAGCCGGAGTAATGGTTAACATTTTGCTGTCGGGATCGTAATAAATCGTATCGCCCGGCAGACCAACAACACGCTTGATGTAGTCAACATTGGTATCCAGAGGATATTTGAATACGGCAATATCACCGCGCTGCGGCGTGCCTGTTTTAATCAATGTGGTCTGCGTAATCGGATCTTTCACACCGTAGGCGTATTTTTCCACCAGAATGAAATCACCGATTAACAGCGTTGGCATCATCGAACCTGACGGGATCTGAAAAGGCTCATACAAAAAAGAGCGCAGAACAAACACCACGGCGAGTACCGGAAATATCGAAGCACTGGCTTCAATCCAGCCTGGTTGTCTGGCAACCTGTGCTAAGGCTTGCCCATCGATTTTTCCATCGGTCTCAACGCGGAGAGCTTCGATTTTATTACGCCGCACTGGTGCCCATTTAAAGCGATCCAAACACCAGATAATACCTGTCACTAGTGTAGCTATAGCCAAAATTAGGGCAAACGTATTCGCCATGCGAACTCCTTAAACTTATTGATCAACCTGCTGATTTATTAACTATTTACCCACATGCAAAATAGCAAGGAACGCTTCTTGCGGCACTTCTACATTACCGACTTGTTTCATGCGTTTCTTACCTTCTTTCTGCTTCTGTAATAGCTTTTTCTTACGGCTCACATCACCGCCGTAGCATTTTGCCAGCACGTTTTTACGCAACTGTTTTACCGTCGAACGGGCAATAACGTGATTGCCGATAGCTGCCTGAATCGCAATATCAAACATTTGACGCGGGATCAGGTCGCGCATTTTTTCCACTAAATCACGCCCCATTGATTGAGCGTTATCACGGTGAGTAATCAGAGCCAGCGCATCAACACGTTCACTGTTGATCAGCACATCAACGCGCACCATGTCGGAAGTTTGGAAACGGGTGAAACCATAATCCAGAGAAGCGTAACCTCTGGACGTTGATTTCAGACGATCGAAGAAGTCCAGCACCACTTCTGCCATCGGAATGTCATAACTCAGTGCAACTTGATTACCGTGATACACCATATTGGTTTGTACGCCGCGTTTTTCGACACAAAGTGTAATGACGTTGCCTAAATACTCTTGCGGCAACAACATGTGACACTCCGCGATAGGTTCGCGCAGTTCTTCAATATTATTTAATGGCGGCAATTTAGATGGGCTATCGACATAAACCGTTTCGCCAGCAGTGGTAATGATTTCATACACAACTGTTGGCGCGGTAGTGATCAAATCAAGATCGTATTCACGTTCCAGACGTTCCTGAATAATTTCCATGTGCAGCAAACCAAGAAAGCCGCAACGGAAACCAAAGCCCAACGCCGTTGAGTTTTCTGGTTCATAGAACAGAGAAGCATCGTTTAGGCTAAGTTTGCCCAGCGCATCACGGAACGCTTCATAATCATCAGAACTGATTGGAAATAGTCCGGCGTAAACCTGCGGTTTCACCTTTTTAAAACCTGGCAGCGCTTTTTCTGCGGGTTTATGAGCATTCGTCAGGGTATCCCCGACGGGTGCACCTAAAATATCTTTGATGGCACAAACCACCCAGCCTACTTCGCCGCAGCCCAGAACATCGGTATCAACACGTTTCGGCGTAAAAATACCTAAGCGATCAACACCGTAAGTCTGACCGGTGCTCATTACTTTGATCTTATCGTTTTTACGCAATACACCGTTTTTGATGCGAACCAGAGACACCACGCCGAGATAGTTATCAAACCAAGAATCAATAATCAGTGCTTGTAATGGCTCATCAGCCGAACCGCTTGGCGGCGGAATATCTCGCACTAAACGTTCCAGCACATCAGGAACGCCCATACCGGTTTTGGCGGAACAACGCACCGCATCGGTGGCATCAATACCGACAATATCTTCAATTTCTTGCGCCGCACGATCAGGATCAGCCGCAGGTAAATCGATTTTATTCAGTACCGGAACGACCTCCAGATCCATTTCAATGGCGGTGTAGCAGTTCGCTAACGTTTGAGCTTCGACGCCCTGACCCGCATCAACCACCAGCAATGCGCCCTCACAGGCAGCCAGCGAACGGGAAACTTCATAAGAGAAGTCAACATGCCCTGGCGTATCGATAAAGTTCAGTTGATAAGTTTGACCATCTTGGGCGTGATAATCCAATGTGACGCTTTGCGCTTTAATGGTAATGCCGCGCTCACGCTCCAGATCCATCGAATCCAGAACTTGCGCTTCCATTTCGCGATCACTTAATCCGCCGCAAATCTGAATGATACGGTCAGACAATGTCGATTTGCCGTGATCAATATGGGCGATGATCGAGAAATTTCTAATATTCTTGTTTGCTATACTTTTATTATCAGTCATTTACCTAAATCCGGCTGATACAAAAAACCACTGATGTGACGATTCAGCACGATCACGCTAAAAGTGATATACGCTGTCACTCAGCAAAATTTACTTAACTTTCAAACTGGCGGACATTCTACACGTCACCATGCGTAAAACATAGCAACATACATAATACAGCGCGGAGTTATGTTGTTCTGCTGTTCTTTGAATGGCTATTTATAATGTCTATTTATCATTCAGTCCGACTAACCGCTGGAATCGCGATTTGCAAAATAACCGGATAAACAGAAGAGTTCGTAGCTAATCTGGCAGCACAGAATCGGGCAACGATAAAACCCAGCACGCCGCCGATAATTGCCCCTAATACCGCAGCAATATCACTGCCGATCAGGAAATAGCATAGCGAAGAACACAGAAGAATGCCTAACAGCGGCACGATATACACCAGCAATGCTGATAATAACAAGCTGGATTCAGGAATCCCTAACTCAACACGCTGCCCGACCGACAATGGTTGTGCCACAGGAATTTTGAGATCGTGGATAGTCTGCGGACCGAGCTTATTCAATACACGAGTTCCGCAACTAGCTTGAGACTGGCAACTGCTGCACCCCGAACGCTGCTCACAACGCAACGTCGCGATGCCCTGTTGCCATTCGATAACGGTTGCCCATTCGCGCAGCATAGATTTGCCTTTTATTACGGGTTATTACTATTACGAGTTTACTACGAATTATTTTACCACAATGCTATTCGCAATGCGTTTTGCTGTCGCAGGAGGAAGATCGCCAATCACGGTAATTTCGATATTATTACGTACTTCTGAGTGAACGGTACGGCGACCTTGACGCAATAAGTGATCGCTTGCCTGATTCCCGATCGGCGCAATATTTAATGAGAAATTAAACAACCCGTCAGAATACAAGCGAGTTTCCACCATCGTATCGATGTCAGGAATCGTATGGCGACTGCGGGAAGATTCGGTAAAACCTTGCGGCAACCAGCTAACACTCCACGATAAGCTCACATTATCACCAGACGGCGTTGCCAGTAGAGGAGGAAGCACCGGCATGGTGAAATTAGCCATTTTGCGTTGTACAACATTACCCAAATTAAATGCAACAACTCGGAATTGCTCCAGTGTATCGCCATCGCGATCCAGTAAATCGGCACGTAAAGGTAATTTGGTTTCTGAGTCTAACCAGACAACATAGCTATAACGCAGACCGTCGCGCGCCACGACTCTAACGACTTCACAAATGTGATTCGCTATACGTGAACGCCCCACGGGAATGAAATCGTAATATTTTCCTAAACGAGAAATATCAGCGAAGACCAGCGACGGTAAAGAGTCAACAACATGATCGCCGCGAATACTAAAAGGCTCGATACCCGGTTCAAAATAACTGACCTCAACACCGCGTTGGATCACTTCGCGCTGCGGTCCGTCCATATTGATCAACTGAACTAGCGGCTTGCCGTTTTGTAACGAGTGGGTGTATTGCAGTGATTCAATGCCGAGATTACTCACATTGATATAAGAAAATTCATAATTCAGCGTTTGGCTGGCATTCACCATCTGCTGTAATAAGATTTCTGTGGGATTTTGTGTAGCAGCAAAAGCTGAGGAGAAAAATCCCCCCAGCAAACTACAGAAAATAAAAACAATTGTCTTCATTGACTACTGAGCTATTCCTGTTGGTGTATAGCTATTGGTTTTCGCACTATTGTTAACTTGCTGAACCGGTGTTTTTAATTGTTCAGCTTGTAAACGGCGTTGTAATTCGTAGTCCTGCAACATAGCGTTGATACGTTTACGCTGTTCCAGTGCTTTTTGATTGGTATTCTGAGCTCCGCCGTTTGCTACATCAAAGCTGACCGGTGAAGCCTGCCCGCCTAACGGAATAGTATTAAATACCGGCACATCAGGTGCGCTTTCCACACTTTGCTGATTATATTGTTGAACACCAACAATAACAGCAAGGGAAACACCAGCAGCAATACCCACTTGCCCCATTTGAGAGAACCACGGGCGGATTTTGCTCCAGAATGGCATTTTTTGCCAACTTGCGGGGTGAGGTTGCGATTCGGTAAGTTGAGCAGCGACAGTGATTGCCGGTTCCGATGCCAGCATTGCAGAGACTTTATCTGCAATATCCAGATGAACCACATCACCAATATCACCGCGCAGCGTATCGCGAATGAGATGATAGCGAGACCAACTTTGTTGCAGTGCTGAGTCTTGGCAAAGATTATTGATAACATCATTATCAATATGTTCTCCGTCCATCAGCGCTGAAAGCTGTTCGTTTTGCTCTTTTTGCATGCCTAATACCCTTTCTCTTGCAACATTCTAAAAAAGTCAGATACGGTTTAGCGCTGTATCAATGGAAGTACTTTATTATCAATTGCTTCACGAGCCCGGAAAATTCTCGATCTCACGGTTCCGACTGGACAGTCCATGATCTCTGCGATTTCTTCGTAACTTAACCCATCGATTTCACGCAAGGTGATTGCCATTTTTAAATCTTCCGGCAATGACTCGATGGTGCCAAATACAATTCGTTTCAGTTCTTCTGACAACATTAAGTTCTCAGGGTTCGATATTTCTTTCAATGCACCCGCATTTTCATAATTTTCTGCATCTCCGGCATCAACATCACTTGATGGCGGGCGGCGTCCCTGAGCGACTAAATAATTTTTTGCGGTGTTAACTGCAATACGATATAGCCAAGTGTAAAAAGCACTGTCTCCGCGAAAAGATTCCAGCGCACGATAAGCCTTAATAAAGGACTCCTGCACCACATCGGATACATCGGCTGGCGGCACATAGCGGGAAACAAGAGCTGCAACTTTATTCTGGTAGCGAACCACCAGAATATTAAACGCATTTTTGTCGCCCTGCTGGACTCGCTCAACCAACACTTGGTCAGTTAACTGCTCACTCATTCGAGGTAATGTCTCCCCAACTATCTCGATGCGTACAATGTTGCCAAACTTTTACTGCACTAAATGCAGTACGGTTTATGGTACTTACTTTGAGCAAGCAACATCTTTGAGATCATAAGTAACAATAAGTTCCCACAATCTTACGCTGATTAATGCCATTAGTTGATTTTTCAACCAATACGAAAATGATTTATCAAATTTAACTTAGCCGCTGTTTACTGCTGTCAGCATACTTTTTCATTAAAAATTAGTGAGTAAATAGCGACCAAACAACGAGCTATCCAACACAATTATCGTAGGCTAACACGAATTTTACTTTTCGCCTTTAATCTTGCAATGAATCTTTCAAAACAGAGCTGTAACCCTTTGATGACAGAATGCTCTCTTTTTCGATTGTCAAAGTGCGAGGTAAAAATCTTTCGCTAACTGTTTAAATTCATCGGTATAGCTTTTTCGTCCTGTTTGATGGGTGATTAAACGTTGTTCATCACACAAACAAGACGATTTGGTTAATTCTAACAGAACAATATACGGCGATTTATCAATCAAATCACAAACCCATGTGCGACGACGAGTAAACCAGCCCATACTCACGGCTAACTGCTCTAACGATTTGCCAGAAGTACATGGCAGCATCAAAGCAAATCGCCCGTTCTCCGCCAATAATTTATCCGCATACACCAATAAATTATGATGGCTAAGGATATGTGTATACCTTGCAGTAGCACGCGCTTCATCGCGGCAGTCTGATCCCTCTGGGAAATACGGCGGATTGCTGATAATCAAATCGTACCGTTTATTTGTCTGCTCCGCATATTCTTGAATATCCGCATGAAAAACCGTAATTCGCTGATGCCAAAGAGAAGCCTGCACATTATCTTTTGCCTGCCGACTTGCCGCATCATCAATTTCTACCGCATCTAGCATGACATGATTATCGGTACGCTGCGCCAACATTAGTGCCAACAATCCCGTACCCGTACCAATATCCAGTATGCGCTGACAGTGGCTAACGTCTGTCCAACCGCCTAAAATAACGCCATCAGTGGTCACTTTCATGCCGCACTTATCATGAGCGACAAAAAATTGTTTAAACGTAAAACCACCGCGACGCAGCGCTGACTTCTTTGTTTGAATCGCTGTCGTCACCGCTTGCGTTTTCATCGAACTCTGCATAAATAACGTATGATATTCCTGTCGCTGAAATAAAAAGTTAGAGCAAAAACAGATAGCTTTATTATCAACCTTGTTATTGCTGCCGCGATTTTAGCTGAATATTCAGTGAAAAATGAAGATAAATCCCCCAATAGAACAATAACAGATGAAGATCGCGCCCAATACATCTATAATCGCCGCCCCAAGTAGAGGTAGACCATGACTGTATTAGACTTTTCCGCACTCGATCTCGACCAGCCGTTGCTGGATGCACTAAGTGATAAGGGTTATCAACGCCCGACTGCTATTCAAGCCGCAGCGATCCCTGCCGCAATGGACGGACGCGATGTACTCGGCTCCGCGCCCACCGGCACCGGTAAAACGGCAGCATTCTTATTGCCTGCATTACAACATTTGCTTGATTATCCGCGTAAAAAGTCTGGTCCACCGCGTATTTTGATTTTAACGCCTACCCGCGAACTGGCGATGCAAGTTGCAGAACAGGCGCGTGAACTGGCGGCGCATACGCATTTAGACATCGCGACGATTACTGGCGGTGTTGCTTATATGAATCATGCGGAAGTGTTCAGTTCAAATCAGGATATTGTCGTCGCGACAACTGGCCGTTTACTGCAATATATAAAGGAAGAAAATTTCGACTGCCGCGCGGTCGAAACATTGATTCTTGATGAAGCCGATCGCATGTTAGATATGGGTTTTGCCCAAGACATCGAACGTATCGCCGCAGAAACCCGCTGGCGCAAACAGACATTATTATTCTCTGCCACACTGGAAGGCGATGCGATTCATAACTTTGCGGAACGTTTACTTAATGATCCGGTCGAGATTGAAGCCGATCCTTCCCGCCGTGAACGCAAAAAAATTCACCAGTGGTATTACCGCGCTGACGACATTAAGCATAAAACCGCCCTGCTTTGTCATCTGCTAAAACAATCTGATGTGCATAAAGCGATTGTTTTCGTGCGTAAACGTGAGCGTTTACATGAACTGGTGAGCTGGCTTCGTGATGCGGGCATCAACTGTTTCTATATGGAAGGCGAAATGGTGCAGGCAAAACGTAATGCGGCGATTGAGCGCTTCCAAGATGGCACGGTTCGCGTGCTGGTCGCGACTGATGTTGCTGCGCGCGGGTTGGATATTCTCGACATCAGCCATGTAATTAACTTTGATTTGCCGCGCACGGCGGATACCTATCTGCACCGCATTGGTCGTACTGGTCGGGCAGGTAAAAAAGGGATCGCTATCTCGCTGGTGGAATCTCATGACCATCTGCTATTAGGCAAAATTGAACGTTATTTGCAAGAACCGCTGAAAATGCGCGTTATTGATGAATTACGTCCGAGTACCAAAGCGCCAAGCCCAACCAGCGGGCGTAAACCATCGAAAAAAGCCAAAGAAAAAGCAGAAGCGAAACGCAAAGAAAAGAATAAAGAAAAAATCAAAGTAAAAGTACGTCATCGCGATAGTAAGAATGTCGGCAAACGCCGGAAGTCCGCGACGTCAACAACTGACACATCAAGCGCCACGTCAGATAACAAAGCTGAATAACCTGAGTTTCGGATAAGAAGTGATATTATTACGATAAATTTCAAATAATTATGCTATTTCTCGTAGGGCGACAATCTGTCGCCCGTAAATTCAGAAATCTCTGGATGGATAGATCCCTTCCGTCGCCATAATATAATGCACACCCGCCGGTGCTTTATCCTTTAGGTTTGGCACAGCAAATGTCGTTTGCCCGTCACCGCCGAATGTCGTTCCAATCAATGAAAATAGCGCACAATTGGAACTAATTGGCATTAATTGACCATCACAAGGGACAAAACCCAGTGGAGCAAAATCAAACGGCACAAGAATAATCTGACCAATAAAACACTCATTCATGGTATTTTCCTCTTTGTTATGGATAGAAATTCATTGCAATAACATTACAGAGATGGATTAACTATAGCTTCTATAGAGAACTCATGTATCAAATGATAGCTCAACATTCCGTTAACTCATTGAAGTGTGAAACGGATCAAAGTGCTGCATTAAACTGAACACTAACTACATTATCGCCTAACTCATTTTCCGCTTTCTCTACTCTCATCTGCGCTAACGATACTAACACTCTATCTACCCGCGCTAATTCGGCAGTATTTGCCGGTGCATTCACGGCAATAACCTGACAGCCAGCAGCAATACCAGATGCTAAACCGGCTGCGGCATCTTCCACCACGATACAATCAGCAGGTGCTAATCCTAAACACTCTGCACCAAGTAAATAGGCATCGGGTTGAGGTTTACCGCGAGCCACTAATTCAGCGGTGATAAAAACTTTTGGAAAGGGAATACCTGCTGCTTTACTGCGCGCATGGGCGATTGGGATCGTGCCGGAAGTGACGATCGCCCACGGGATATTTAATTCATTCAACCGGTTAAGCAACTCAATCGCACCAGGCAACGCCACAATACCATCGGTATCTGCCGCTTCAATTTGTTCCAAGCGATCAAATTCATGTTGAATATCCGCTTCACTGCGCCCTTGCATAAAGTGGCGCAACGAGGTGATCGCCTGCTTACCGTGGATAAAATTCAGCATTTCCTGCGGATCAACATTTAAACGTTGCGCTACACCCAACCACGCGCGTTCAACCACTGCCAGAGAACTTACCAGCGTACCATCAAGGTCAAACAGGAATCCTTTTGCGTTCAATTTTTGTATTCTCATCAATAAATATCATGATAGAAAAAAATAATGCCCGCTGAATAAGCGGGCATCAAAGAGTCATTACGCATTAATAATTTGCGAAATTTCTATAGCGCACAAGTGATACTGGCGCGGGCAGGCTTGCCAAATCGCCAGCATACGCTGATATTTATCCCACATTTTGGTTTGTGAATTAAATCCATGCGTACCGGAATCAAAATGAGTATAGCGCCCCTCGGTATTCACCAGAAAACGCACATAACTTAAATAACGCGCTTCTGTTGCCGCATCAAAACCAAGAAAAGCAATACGACGCTCATCAATTTCAGCTTTATCTTTCAGATGGTCACGCAAGTTTTCCAGCGAAACGCCCAGTGCATGATACATCTCCATAATATTAATAATAGTGCGGCAAGTCTCTTCGCTTAACTCACCAAATTCGCACTCCAGCTCTTTCATCTGTAACCCAAAACCACGCTCAACAATGGTCTGTAAACGACGATAACGATCGGCATTTTCCGAATCCATCATTGTCATTATTTTGTACTGATTTGAGAGGATTAGCCGTTGGGCATTAGTCATTTCCACGATAACAACTCCTAAGATGCAAAAAACAAATAAAATTCTGGATCATCATGAACGAATGGATAAGAGAATCTCATATTGCGTAACGGAGTGATAGCCATTTACATATGACCAATAATTAGCTGTAACATTTCAGCCTGCTGTTGCTAAATACGCTATTATTCATGATAAGGTTTTTCATCATCGTTCGATGTCATGAGTGTGATATGTTCACGCATCGGGTCATAGGCTTCCGCTGTCCCCGTCAACATCTGGGGAACGCAGGGATTGTATTGATTGAGACCCTTGCGATTATCGGCACTGG
>JAISKF010000004.1 GCA_031261005.1 Enterobacteriaceae bacterium
CGTATGCCCCGCCCCCGACGACGGCAACGCACCGGCGCGCCCCGAACGGGCTATCTCCGCCACGACCATCAGCATGCCACGGGCTTGATTAAATATGATTCGGTACAGGTTTTTGTTCACTGGAATATCCTTAATCTTTATTAGAATTCTGGTAAAGCGACAGTCAGCAGAGTTTGCTGTTTCCAGCACCGGAGTTCATCACGGATTACCTGACTGCCAAGTAACAAAGGCGCTTGAATATCAAATTCATCTACGCGCATATTAAAAATCCATATTCAGGTTAAAGCCAAAAGTGGCTGGACTGGTTTTAAACCCATCGGGACGGGAGAACGGCACACCCGCGAACAGGTCATAGCTGACTCTCCACACGTTGCCGCGCAGCCCTGCAACGCCACCGGCAAGATGCCTGCCCACCAAATATTCCGCACCTGTGCCGCCGACTTCGCCATAATCTGCACCGAGATACAGTTCGGTGTTAGGCAATGGCACAGACCAAGACAAATCATTGCGAACCGTCCAGCCGTTATCGGCGCTCAGGGTGCGTTCCCCGTCAAAACCGCGTACTGTCCAGCGCCCGCCGATCGAGAACTGATCTTGTGAGGTCAATGGCGTGTGACTAAGCTGGCGCTGGTATTGCACGTCATAACGAAAGTTTTGAGCAAGAAGTGAAAACGGCAGACTAAAACGCACATCGGTACGCAAAATACGGCTTAATGCAGTGGCTTCATCAAACCACTCTTCCGGCGCAGGCTGCGCGCCAAACCAGCGTGTACCACGCTGATAACTGATACCGGCATCTAAGGTGGCTGAGCCAATATAATGGCGATGCTGTAAACCGGCTTTCCACGAAGAAACATCACGGCGCTGCACTTCTATCTCGGTATCATTAATGTAGTTATGCGTGGTACGGCTAAGAAGATCATAAGTGAACGTGGTTTTTTGTGTGCTATTACGATGCAGCACGCGGCTGATTTGGGCGCTGAAATTCTGGCTTTTCCCGCTGTAAGTGTAATCTTCGGTAACACCGGCAACGGTTTGATGATAGCGGTAATCGCTGGCATTAAGTGCCAGTAACCAGTAGCCGAACGGCACGGAATAATGACCGCTGTAGTTGCGATTGCCTTTCCCGCTGCCATTTTGCAGATCATGACTGGCGCTAAACCAAAACAGATCGCTTAGTGCAAAAGGATTATCTAAAGAAAGCGTGACACCGCCCTGATAGCGACCGGTACTGGTGGTGCCGGAATCATCAAGGGACAAGCCGATACGCCAAAATTTACTTTGCTGACGGCGAATAATAATGTCGCTCTCACCAGGTTGTTCAGCGGGGACGATTTCCATCTCTGCCTGAACCGTTGGCAGCCGTTGCAGGTTCTCCAGCCCTTGTTCAATATCGCGTAAATCCAGCAGATTACCGGCACGAGCAGGAAAGGCACTGTACAACCAGAAATACCGGTTGCTGTCTTGCGTCAACACCGCCTGATGCACGCGACCCGCGACAATTGCCAGCGTCAGCTCACCGCTTTTTAAATCCTGCGCCGGAGCCAGCACGCGTGACGTCGTCCAGCCGTGCGACATCATACGATTTTGCACGGCGCTCATTAACAGGTTAATCCCCTGACCGCCTAAGCACTGATTATTGCCCTGATCCGCAATGCGCTGTAACGGCAACCAGTGCGGCATTGCGTCACGATTTTCAATATAGACAGAATGGATAGGGAAACAGGGCGTTTCTTTAGGAAAATTGATTTTACCGGCGCTGGCGGACGGTTCAGAAAAACGAACATCAGGCACGGGCGGCGTCAGTTGTTCTTCCCGCGCCTGCTGGCGCTGCTGTTGAAGAATAAATTGTTCATCTGCGGAGGAAGCGCTATGGGCTTGTGCCGAACATAAAAAAAGAGCGGAATAAAAACACCGGCAAAACAACGATCTACCCATAATAAAACAATATCCCTGTGCGGAATTTTCCGCTATTTATAATCAGTTATGTCGTATAACTATTGGACTAAATGAGTGGTGTAATATTGAGTAAATGTAAGATTATGTCAAGAATAATTACAAAGTATAATATTGTGAATTTGTTATATTAATTGGTGTTTTCTATTGATGTTTTGTAGATAATTTGCGCTTTTGGTAAAAAATTATGTGATTTTACGTAAAGGTAACCGGAAAATTATCGGGTTATGGGTTTAACGGGCGGTTAGCAACCGCCCCTACGATATGGATAATTGATGCAACTATGCTGGTAGAGTTAACGCTAGCTGATAGAATAAATTCTATATAAATAGAAAGGTAATAGTGAAGCATGTCTAATCATATTCTCCGCATCGCTACTCGTCAGAGTCCGTTGGCGTTATGGCAAGCGCATTACGTTCGGGATCGTTTACTTGCCTGTCACCCTGATCTTACCGTTGAGCTAGTCACGATGGTGACGCGCGGCGATATTATTCTGGATACGCCGTTGGCGAAAGTCGGCGGTAAGGGTTTGTTTGTAAAAGAGCTGGAAATCGCGTTGCTGGAAAGCCGTGCTGATATTGCAGTGCATTCGATGAAAGATGTTCCGGTCGCGTTTCCTGATGGTTTAGGTTTAGTCACCATTTGCGAGCGGGAAGATCCCCGTGATGCGTTTGTTTCCAATCGCTTTAATTCACTGCATGAGTTACCTGCCGGAAGTATTGTCGGGACATCGAGCCTGCGCCGTCAGTGCCAGTTACGCGCCCGTCGCCCTGATTTAACTATTATTGATTTGCGCGGGAATGTAGGAACTCGGCTAAGTAAGCTGGATAACGGCGACTATGATGCGATTATTCTGGCGGCGGCGGGTTTAAAACGTTTAAAGATGGAAGCGCGTATTCGTAGTTATATGAGCGCGGAAGAGTCTTTGCCTGCTGTTGGTCAAGGGGCGGTGGGGATTGAATGCCGTCTTGATGATGCCAAAACCCGTGAATTGCTGATGCCGCTGAATCACCGCAATACTGAGATTCGTGTGCGGGCAGAACGGGCGATGAATATGCGATTAGAGGGCGGTTGTCAGGTTCCGATCGGCAGTTACGCTGAACTGGAGGGCGATACGCTTTGGCTGCGTGCGTTAGTGGGTGCGCCTGATGGCAGCAAAGTCATTCGCGGTGAGCGCCGCGGTGCAATTCAAGATGCCGAAAAAATGGGGATCGCGCTGGCGGAAGAGTTATTAAGTCAGGGAGCGGATCAGATCCTACAGCGCGTTTATCAAGACAATGCTCATCAAGACAACGCCCATCAAAATAATGTTTATCAAGACCATACTCAAGGCAAGAACACGAAATGAGTATTCTGGTAACCCGCCCGTCACCTGCCGGTGAAACGCTGGTTAAGCGGCTCATTGAGCAGGGCATGGTGGCTTATCACACGCCGTTAATCACATTCAGCGCTGGGAATGGGCTGAATAACTTACCGAAATATCTCATAAATTTACGGCAAGATGATATTATCATTGCCGTTTCTCAACATGCCGTGCAGTACGCGCAGGATTTTCTTTCTCATCATCACCTGACATTGCCGACGCATATCCAGTATTTTGCTATTGGTGAGAAAACAGCGTTTGAATTGCAGCAGGCGGCACATCAGCAAGTTAGTTTACCGGAAGGTCGCGCAATCAGTGAGCAACTGCTAAAATTACCCCAATTACAGCATGTTGCTGGGAAAAAGGTGTTGATTCTGCGGGGAAATGGCGGTCGCCAATTGCTGGCAGAAACGTTGGAAAAGCGCGGTGCGCTGGTCACTTTTTGTGAATGTTATCAACGTGATCCGATAGCTTATGACGGTAATGATCTCTGCCATTACTGGCAACAGATTCACATCAACACGCTGGTAATTACTAGTGGAGAAATGTTACAACAGCTATATCAACTTGTTCCTGAGGGTTTTCGTCACTGGTTATTCACCTGCCGGTTACTGGTCGTCAGTGAACGCCTTGCTGATCAAGCCAAACATTTAGGCTGGTCGCAATGTTACATCGCAGATAATGCAAATAATGAGGCGCTGTTACGCGCTCTACAACAAATTTAACGATAAATTTAACTATAATGGGATGTGCCAAGATGACGGATTCAACGACCCCATCAGCACCAGTCGAGAAAGAAAAAGAAATAGTTTCCGCTGATCATGCTTCTTCTGACGCTGTTTCTAGCGTTAATGTTTCGAGCGACAAGATTTCTAGTAACAATGTTTCTGGTGACAATGTTTCTAGTGACAATGCTTCTATTGATCACTCTGTTATTAATAAGAAAGTTGCTACTGATAATAAAACATCGGCTAATCACAAAGAAAAAGAACCAAAGATCAACTCCGCGCCAGCCAAACAAGGAAGCCGTTCTGGTGTCGCATTAGGTGCGATCGCCATCGCTTTGGTGATTGCTCTTGGCGGCGGGCTTTACTATCACGGGCATCAGCAAGCTGCATCTCAACAAGCTATTATCCAACAATTGCAGTCACAAATTGATGTGCTGAAATCCGGTCAATCAAAAGAAGATGATCGTCTGGTAAGCGCTCAAAATGATCTGACGCAACAACTGAAAATGACTGAGCAGAAAATCGCTGCTCAATCGAGTCAACTCAATACACAATTATCTGATCTGCAAGAATTACAAAGCAAAGTTACATCGATTGCCTCCGATGATGCCAGTATATGGCATCTGTCAGAAGCTGATTTTTTGGTGAAAATGGCTGCGCGTAAGCTGTGGATCGATTTAGATACTGCAACAGCCGTCAATATGCTGAAAAGCGCGGATAAGTCACTGGCAGAGATGAATGATCCTAGCCTGAATGAAGTGCGTCAGGCGATTATTCAGGACATTAATTCGCTGAATAATGTGGCTCCGATCGATTTTGACGGTATCGCGTTAACGCTGAATGAACTTTCAGATCAGATTATGAATTTGCCGTTAGCAAGTACTGACTGGGATAACTCGCCGCTGAAAAAAGACAGTACCGAAGTAAGCGATAATATTCAGGACTGGCGTCAAAATTTGAAGCACAGTTGGAATAGTTTCATGTCAGAATTTATCACTATTCGTCAACGTAACGTGGCGGATAATGAACTTACCAACCCGCTGTTAACGCCGGATCAAGATACTTATCTGCGCGAAAATTTACGCTTAAAAATATTGATCGCCGCCCGCGCGGTATCACAGCATCAAGGCGAGCTATATAAGCAATCGCTGGAAAGCGTATCAACTTGGGTGCGTGCTTATTTCGATCCTGATCACCCGTCAACTAAAGCGTTTTTAGAGCAGCTTGATGAACTTTCTCAGCAACCGATCAGTCTTGATCTGCCAAAAGAGCTGAGAAGTCTGCAACTGCTGGATAGCATTACTAAAAATCGGACTCGCAATATCCCGACGACATCGGTATCAGTACCAACAGCCGCGCCTGCGGCTAGTCATCAGGAGGGTTAAGCATGTTGCGATTACTCTTTTTACTGCTGATATTAACTGCCGGACTTGCGGTAGGACCAATGCTGGCGGGGCATCAGGGTTCGGTTTTGATTCAAACCGATAACTACGATATTCAGATGAGCGTTACGGGTCTGGCAATTCTGATCGCCATTTTGTTTACCATTCTGTTCTGTCTGGAATGGGTTTTGCGCCGCCTGTTTCATACCAGTGTTCGTACCAAAGGCTGGTTTATTGGTCGCAAGAGTACCCGCGCCCGTAAACAAACGCGCGCTGCGATGCTGAAACTGACCGAGGGTGATTTTAATAAAGCTGAAAAGCTGCTGACAAAAAATGCTGATCACGCCGAACAGCCGGTTGTCAATTATCTGCTGGCGGCGGAAGCAGCGCAGCAAAATGGCGATACGCAACGCATTAATGATTATCTGACTCGTGCTGCTGAACTGGCTGATACCGATCAACTTCCTGTTGATATTACTCGTGTGCGAATCCAACTGGCACAAGGTGAATATCACGCTGCCCGTCATGGGGTTGATCAGTTATTAAATGATGCACCACGTCACCCTGAAGTGCTGCGGTTAGCGCAACAAGCCTATATGAAAACCGGCGGCTACACTTCACTGCTGGAGATTATGCCTGCGATCGAGAAAGCGAAACTTTACGATGAAGATACGCTGGAGACATTCCGCCATGAAGCCTATGTCGGCTTGATGAATCAATCGATGTCCGAGGGCGGCAGCGAGGGGCTGAAATTGTGGTGGAAAAATCAGCCGCGTAAAGTACGCAATAATCAAGCGCTGCAAGTTGAACTGGCATCTCATTTTATTGATTGCGATGACGACGAGCAGGCGCAGAAAATCATTCTTGATGGTCTGAAACATCAATATGATGAAAGATTGGTGCTGCTGATTCAAAAACTGAAAACCGGTAATCCTGAGCCGCTGGAAAAAGAACTCAATATGCAGATAAAAGAGCATGGCGCAACGCCATTGTTAAACAGCACATTGGGGCAATTACTGATTCAGCACGGGGAATGGCAACTCGCCAATGATGCACTGCAAAAAGCTGTTGAACAGCGTCCCGATGCAAAAGATTACGCTTTACTGGCGGATACCTTTGATAAGCTGAATCGCCCTGAAGAGGCGGCGAAAATGCGTCAGCAAGGTTTGGCTTTAACCGTCACAAATTAATCTCATCAACAAGAGCGGGTATTTAGCCCGCTCTTTTTTCTTCTTTTTTATAGCGTTCTCTTTCTGGTTTTCTCTTTCACCGCGCTTAATCAGCAAGTTTCCATGAATTTCAGGCAAAAAAAACACTTGCCCATACGAGCAAGTGTGAGAAAAAAATCAGGTCAAAGGACAACATATGGCGGCGTCTCACTCAACGTTATGTCTAATGTTTGATGACAATGTCATCAGAAAAAGTTAGACGATAGACACCATTACTCGGCTCTGCATCATTCGGTTGGCTTATGAAGTAATCCGTAAATCACTATCATAAAAAAGTGAATGAGCATCTACACAATAGGTATTGCATTCATCGTGCCAACTTTATTGATTTAATCAGTAAAATTTTCATTATCAATATAATATATTGATTAATAAGATTTAAATTTTTATGAATCCTCTGCAAAAAATATCAGTCAAAGTAAGATGTTTCTGTTGCAGAGATCGGTAAGATGTCTCTGTTTAGAGACAGTAAATAGTCTTTATATATTTATTATTAATAATCAATGTATTATATGTCTTTGGATAACGACAATTCAGGTAAAAAATCTTAGGGATTAGCGACACTGTGAGTAAAACGATTTATCAGGCAAGATCTCATTTATTAGCAGATAGAATTACAACGCTCTTTGCGATTTTCTTTGTTCTGGTTGTTGCAGGGGGATTTTGGTTTGGTGTTATTCCGATGACAATAATCATTGTGTATACCATCTCCAGTATTAGCGCTTTTTTCTTGTATCGCGCCGATAAACGCGCCGCCATCAAAAATTCATGGCGCATTAAAGAGAGTACCCTGTTGTGGTGCGGATTGCTCGGCGGCTGGTTTGGTGCGCTGGCAGCGCAGAGAATTTATCGCCATAAGACCAGTAAAACTCAATTCCAGTTGTGGTTCTGGCTAACGGTGATAATCAATTGTGCTGCGTTGATTTGGTGGGTTATGCGGTGAAGTAACGCAAATAAGGATAATATAATCTGAACTTCGGATAAAAAATTATGTTATTACCATAAATTTCAAGTGATTATGTGATTTTTTCGTAGGGGCGATAATCTGTCGCCCGTTAAACCACTGTGTTGTTAATTGCGGGCGGCAGATTGCCGCCCCTACAGATTATTCTTTATTATCAATGTGTTAATCTTTTTATCTAAATCTGAGGTTTGTTAAACTCCAGACGTAAAAAAACCTGCATAAATGCAGGTTTCTTGAATTGGTCGGCGAGAGAGGATTCACTCGTATCTTCCTGATACTCGCCCTGCGGGTGTCACTTCGTGACATGCAAATCCGTTCCCGACGGATTTGTCGACCTCCTTCGGAGGTTCTCATCCTATAAACTTTAGACGTAAAAAAACCTGCATTTATGCAGGTTTTTTTAAATTTGGTCGGCGAGAGAGGATTCGAACCTCCGACCCACTGGTCCCAAACCAGTTGCGCTACCAAGCTGCGCTACTCGCCGATATAGATACTTCTTTTTGTAACATTTTATTTTGTAGATTAGCAGAAATTTGTGTGGTGCGAAGAGAGGGACTTGAACCCTCACGTCCGAAGGACACTAACACCTGAAGCTAGCGCGTCTACCAATTCCGCCACCTTCGCAAGGTCACAAAAACTTCTTAACAACGGTACTACAAAATAATGGGGTGGCTAATGGGACTTGAACCCACGACAACTGGAATCACAATCCAGGGCTCTACCAACTGAGCTATAGCCACCATAAATTCTTGCTCAACCCGGTATACAAACCTCGGATATTATCACTGCCTGCACACTCTTTAATGGCGCGCCCGACAGGATTCGAACCTGAGACCTCTGCCTCCGGAGGGCAGCGCTCTATCCAGCTGAGCTACGGGCGCGCAGTGCGCCGTTGCGGTGAGGATACTACGGATTTCGGTCTCGTCTGTCTAGCCCTTTTTTCAGGAATTTTATCAATTGCTCACTTCATCAACGATCAGCGTAATTTTTTATCTCAAAACGATCCTGAATCATCTTTCCTAAAAAATTAATTTACAATTATGGTCATTTTTTACTTCCAGAAAGTCTCAACCTCTTTTAAAGTCTGCGCGAGCGGATAAAAAAACTCCCATAAGCAGACCAATAAAAGCAAACACTCATCTTCTGCCAGATACTATCGCCTTTCAGACGTTAGTACTTTATTGATCGTAAAAACTGGCAGGAAATATAAATCGATAAATATATAGGAACACATCCACAGTGAGTACTTTAAATAGACCCATGCGCTTCTTCTTTCGAGGCAGCCTTGTTACCCAAATAATTATCGGCTTAATCGCTGGCATTATTTTATCGCTGCTATCGCCATCAGCAGCTCAAGCCGTTGGACTTTTAGGTAGCTTGTTCGTTGGTGCGCTGAAATCCGTTGCGCCTATTCTGGTCTTTATCTTAGTTGCGTCCTCAATTGCGAATCACAAGCAAGGGCAAAAAACTAACATGAAGCCGATTATTGTTTTATATCTTATCGGTACTCTTGCTGCGGCATTAATCGCGGTGCTGGGTAGTTTTATGTTCCCGTCATCGTTGATTCTGGCAACCTCTGACGCCTCTATTGCGCCGCCAGGCAGCGTAGTTGAAGTTCTGCGTGCCGTGTTATTCAAAATGGTAGATAACCCTGTCAGAGCATTAATGGACGCCAACTATATCGGCTTGCTGGTATGGGGAATTGCATTAGGTGTGGCTCTGCGTCATGCCTCTGATACCACTAAAATCGTTGTCAGTGATCTTTCCTACGGCATCACTTTTATTGTCCGTCTGGTGATCCGTTTCGCGCCAATCGGTATTTTTGGTCTGGTTTCTGCCACGTTATCCGATCCGGAAACCGGTTTTTCTGCATTCAGCGGTTATGCTCACCTTTTGGTTGTATTAATCGGTTGTATGGCGGTTGTAGCATTGGTGCTGAATCCGCTGATTGTCTTTTTCATCACTCGCCAGAATCCCTATCCGCTGGTATTAACCTGTCTGCGTGATAGCGGTATTCCTGCTTTCTTTACGCGCAGCTCTGCGGCAAACATTCCGGTCAACATGACGCTGTGTAAAAAGTTAAATCTGAAAGAAGAGACTTACTCTGTCGCTGTGCCGCTAGGCTCTGCTATTAATATGGCGGGCGCGGCAGTGACGATCACCGTCCTGACGCTGGCAGCGGTATACACGCTGGGTATTCAAGTTGATATTCCAACGGCGGTGTTACTTAGCGTAATTGCGTCCATCTGCGCTTGCGGCGCATCGGGTGTGGCTGGCGGTTCGCTGCTGCTGATCCCTGTTGCCTGTAGCATGTTCGGTATTCCAAATGAAATCGCTATGCAGGTTGTAGCTGTTGGCTTCATTATCGGCGTGCTGCAAGACTCGGTAGAAACGGCTATCAACTCATCGACTGATGTGGTGTTTATCGCGGCAGTTTGTAAAGCGGAAGAACAGAAAGAAGCCGCCGCAATTGCAGCGAGTGTCACAGAGAAAGATTAATTTAGGTTAGTCATTTAACGACAAAAAGCCCAATGCAAATTGGGCTTTTTTACATACAGAACAATAGATTAATAATAACTCGTAGGGGCGGTTGTTAACCGCCCGTCGATTTCACCGTGGTTTGGCGGGCGACAGGTTGTCGCCCCTACCGAAAATGACATAATCATTTGAAATTTATAACAATAATGTAATTTTCACCCGAAATTCGGGTTATATAAACCTCAAATTTGGATAAAAAATAGTAATATATTGATAATAAAGAATAATCCGTAGGGGCGGCAATCTGCCGCCCGTTGATTTCACCGTGGTTTGGCGGGCGACAGGTTGTCGCCCCTACGGAAAACGACATAATTATTTGAAATTTATCGTAATAATATAAATTTCACCCGAAATTCGGGTTATATTCATACTGACATTAAAGACGGTTCGTATAATAATAAATTACAAATTTCAGCAGCTTAAACTGGCGACGCCAGCGAGTCGGCTGCGCTAACAGGCGATAAAGCCATTCCAGCCCCATATCCTGCCAGACTTTCGGCGCACGTTTTACATGACCGGTAAATACATCGTAAGTCCCGCCGACGCCCATATACAAAGCATCTGGATACACTTTACGGCAATCACGCATCCATAATTCCTGCTTTGGCGATCCCATCGCCACGGTAACAAATTTCGCGCCGCTGGCGCGGATTCGTTCAAATAACGCGTCACGATCTTCTGTTTTGAAATAGCCGTCCTGACTGCCGACAATATTCACATTCCATTGGTTTTTCAGCTTTTGTTCTGTTTCAGCTAATACTTCAGGTTTACCGCCCACCAGAAAAACCGGAATATTTTTTTCACCGGCTCGCTGCATCAAGGCTTCCCAAAGATCCGCCCCCGCAATCCGCTTCATATCTGCATTAGGATATTTCCGGCGAATCGAACGCACAATGCTGATGCCATCGGCATATTTATATTCTGCCGCATCAATCAGATCACGCAGCGCCTTATCCTGCTCTGCTGTCATCACTTTTTCAGCATTAATGGCAACCAGCGTACCGGTTTTGATGCCGTCATCACTAAACAGATGATCGACAAACTGCGCCATATCGCGAAAGCCCCATATATCAATGCCGCGAATACTATATTGCTCAATATTCACCCTACGCTCCTAAACTACTTTCGCATTATCAATTTTCGTCTGCGTATTCGTCGGCAAACCAGTCAAAGAACGACGAATACGCTGGCGAATCAACCCACAGGTATCAAAAGCCCAATACAACAGCTTGGCGATAATCAGACACATGCCAAAAATCATCGCAAAGAATACAACACGCGAAACAAAAGAGTCCAAACCCTCGCGCGTCAATACAATAATATTGAATACCGCACCAAAGCAGAAAGCCTGCATAATAGCGCCTTTATAGCGATTCGGCTCTAATTTCCCTTTCTCATAAATCCAGTCAAACCACTTAATAATCAAGCCGACAATCACTGCGCCCAGCGGGATAAACCAAATACCGCCCATCACCACTAATGAGCCAATCAAGGTTGGTGAGATCGCTAAACCTGAATGATAATCCAGCACTTCCCAAGTGAAATAGTTGGCGGTATTGACGACCAGATTTGGTCTGTCCGGCCACAACCAGCTTGGGATAAAGACATAGAAATCGCGCACAATAGGCGCTAATCCCTGAAACTCAATTTTGTCGTAATTTTGCAGTAACAACGCCAGATTTTCCCACGGCGAGAACGTATCACGAGTTAAGTAGAGGAAAGTGTAAAACGCTTCTGCGCCTGATACATTCATGCCGTAACGCTTCAACGCCAGCCAGAACATGCCGACAACACCGGCAATACCTGCCGCAACGAGCATCCACAAAGTGATATGCCCGCGCGCGATACCGATAAATAAAAACAGTGAAAAGGCGATCATAATATTCGCCCGCGTTCCGCCGACCACAACATAAGTCAGAATGCCGAACGCAACGGTACTGATCAAAAACAGAAACCAGCTACGAGTATTCTCTTTCAGGAAATAGACGATCAGCATGGCGGGAATAAAGAAATAGAAGAAACGTTTTAACGCCACACCGTAAACATCGCTGGAAAAAATCTGGCTGTATTTTTCCAGTTTAAACAGCAAAAAGCCGTTTTGCAGGAAGAAAATCCCGACCGTTGAGATCGCCACCAGCGCCAGTAATATCCACGTCAGATTCGTTTCCACGCGATTCATGGTAAACAACGCAAGGCGCGGCACGGTACTGGCTTTGACCAAGCGCGTCTTATAGCAAACATAATAAATAGCATAAAAGCAGGTGGCAGATAACAAAGCGTGCAACAGCGAATCAACCTCAACCACCTGTACATCAAACTGAAAAATCAGCAAACAGCTTAGTGGAAAGCCGAAGTAAAACGTCAGCAAATACAGCAGAGAAAACAGTACGTTAAAATTGAAACGTACTCGTCTGAATTCCTGATAAATTAACGTAAGAATAAATCCCAGCGAAATCAGATAAACAACAAGTAAACCGCCGAATTGTGCTGGTTGCATTATTCGCTCTCCCCAACGGCACTTTCACCGAAAGCGATTCGCAGCGCTTGTTTCCAGCCGTCAATATAGTTGGGATTGAAGAACGCGATTTGGCTTTTATTCATAGCGGCGAGCTTGGCTTGCGTTGCTCGCACGGTTTCGCGATTAACGCTATCGCCATAAAACAGGAAAGGAACTTGTTGCTCTTGCAGATCGTGCCAGAACGGATTTTGACGGCTGACAACAAAAGGCACACCGCTTTGAATCAGCAAGCACAGCGTACCGATCCCTTGCTGGCGGTTAAAAATAAAGTAGCCTAAATCACAGCTCGCAAGGAGCGCTAAATACTTATCAAAAGGGATCTGATCAGTCAGCAATGTGACTTGCTTGTCAGGGAATAATGCCCGCGCTTTCGCGTTGATCTCAGCGATATAAGCCTGATTATTTGCCGGATAACCCAGCGGGATCAGGATTTTCACTTTATCCGCTGCAAATTTATCGTGAATTTCTTGTAACGCTTCCAAATGCCGATTGGTGCGATCGCCGGAATTTCCCAGCAGTATAGTGATGACGTCCTGACGGCTTTTATTGCTACTGTTTGGCAGGCAATAATCAGGATTCATACGCGTTGGGAAATAGAGCAAAGAGCAGGGAACATTCGCATGGCGCTGCTGATAGTGCATCAAATCGCCGCGAGTGGCAAAAACATGCCCGACTTTGCCTTGAGCAATCCGGCGTAAACGATAAAACAGACGGAATTTCCAGCTAACAGAGTCTTCATACAGATCTGCGCCCCAGATATGCCAGCTCACGCGTTTGGCATCAATCTGATTGAACAGTAATGCCAGCCAGAGCTTTGCATTAAACTGACCGTGAAAGAGAAAACGAATACCGCTATCGATTTTGCTACGAGAGATCACCGCCTGCGCTAATGATGATTTATCGGGATAAGATTCTATTTTCAATTGACTAAAGGAATCAAATAGCGAGGTATCCTTTGCTGCAACCATAAAACGCTGCACATATTCAGGCTTTGTCTGCGAGGACAAAACATCATTAAAAAAACGTAACACCGTTAAATTATGATGAGGAATATCAGAACCTAGTATATGTATCAAAGTTGTCATGATCGTCTACGATAAATAAGGAAAATGCAGCTACAAAGCATAAAATAGATAATATAAGTAGCCATATAAGATTGCGCTGCGCCCAAAGCGCCGTTTTGCGGTATCAGCCAATGGGAGAAGCCCGTCAGCAAAGCAAACTGGCTGACTTCAGCTAAAATATAGAACCTCAATGATGCCTTAGCGATAATCAAATAGCCAAAAACATACGATCCCACTTTCAGTACATCACCCACTAACTGCCAGGCAAACAGATCACGCATCGCAACAAATTTGCTGGAAAACAGCAGCCAGATAGCAAAATCACGCAGCAGCCAAACGCCAAAACTCACGACAGCAACCGCCAGTAAGACAAAACGCAGCGAGCGTAGAATTTCACGGGAAATCTCCTGCTTGCTGGTTAAACGGGACAGCGTTGGCAGCAAATAAACAGTAAACGATGCCGTGATAAATTGCAGATACGCATCAGAAATACTGCTGACACCTTGCCAGATCCCCACATCGTCCCAGCTATAATGCTCTGCCAGCAGATTTCGCATCATCACATAAGCGACGGGCAGCGTAACCGAAGTAATCAATGCCATCAGTGTGAATTTGCTTAAATTACTGGCTAATGCTTTGTCCCACATCGGTTTGAGATATGCCAGCGGAATGGTTTTGCGATGCCACAAAATAAAACCGGCAGGGATCACCACTAATGCAGGCACTAGCGCTAAGCCCGCTAAAGCGCCCTCGTAGCCGCCGAAGTAATAACAGATAACATAGCCTGCGACACCAAACAGACTACCGCCGATAACACCCAGTGCATTGCCTTTAGCATCGAGGTAGCCTTTCAGGATCGCGAGAAAAAAATTAGCGTAGGCGATACCCATCTGGATAAATGCTACCGCTCGCACCACATTTTGATATTCAGTGTGACCAAACAAGCCAATACTAATCGGCGCGGAAAATAGCAGAAAGATCACTGCCAGCAGTGTGGAGAAACCAAGAATAATGCTGGCTGATGTTCCCAGCGCTTTGCGTAACTGTTCTGGCTCTTGATGATATTGCGCGACATAGCGAGTGATGCCGTTGAAAATCCCCGCGCCCGATAACACACCCAATACTGTAATCAACTGGCGGAAGTTACCCGCCAGACCCACCCCGCTTGGACCGAAAGAGACTGCTAACAGCTTAACCACTAATAGCCCCACGCCAATTTTAATCAGCGTGGAGGCAGCAGTCCAAATTGATGCTTTAGCCAAAGACATATCAGGCGAAATAACTCAAAATAGTATTAATGACAGTACGTTGAGTAATTTCGGTCATGTTATAAAACAGCGGTAAGCGAACCAGACGATCACTTTCTTTGGAGGTGTAACGATCTTCACCGCGGAAAACGCCAAACTGTTCACCAGCAGGGCAAATATGCAGCGGAATGTAATGGAACACCGCCATGATTTCTGCTTCTTTCAGATAGCTGATAAAGCGCGTGCGATCTTCCACATTTCTTAGCTTGATGTAGAACATGTGTGCATTCTGGCGGCAATCTGCCGGAATGGTTGGCAGTTCAATGCGCCCGCTGTCAGCCAATGCTTTAAAGGCGTCGTAGTAATTACTCCATAGCGATAAACGGCGTTCATTAATCTGTTCGGCGACTTCTAATTGCCCCCACAGATAAGCTGCCTGTAGATCTGCCATCAGATAACTAGAGCCAATATCACGCCAGGTATATTTATCCACTTGCCCACGGAAGAACTGGCTGCGGTTAGTCCCTTTTTCACGAATAATTTCAGCCCGATCAATCAGCGCCGGATCATTGACTAATGTCGCGCCGCCCTCGCCGCCAGCGGTGTAATTTTTGGTTTCATGGAAGCTGAAACAGCCGATATGCCCAATTGTACCCAGCGCTTTGCCTTTATAAGTAGACATAACACCTTGCGCGGCATCTTCAACCACATACAGATTGTATTTCTTCGCCAGCGCCATAATGGTATCCATTTCACAGGCAACACCCGCGTAATGAACCGGAACCAGAGCTTTGGTTTTCTCCGTGATCGCCGCTTCAATCTTGGTTTCGTCAATATTCATGGTATCCGGACGAACATCGACAAACACGATTTTAGCGCCGCGCAGTACGAATGCGTTGGCAGTCGAAACAAAAGTAAAACTCGGCATGATCACTTCATCGCCGGGTTGAATATCCAGCAGCAGCGCCGCCATTTCCAAAGATGCCGTACAAGATGGCGTTAGCAGCACTTTTTGACTGCCAAAATGCTGTTCCATCCATTGCTGACAACGACGAGTAAAACCGCCATCGCCGCACAATTTGCCGCTAGCGATAGCAGCCTGCATATATTCGATTTCTGTACCTACGACTGGAGGAGCGTTAAACGGAATCATTTTTCCACCTTACCTGTACGATAAAACCAATAGGCGGTACTGTTAATGGAAGCACCGCTACGAATATAAAGACGCAAAGCCGCGAGATTGCCTGCTTGAGTAGCAACACAGAGACGATTTAGCCCCCGTTCTGCACACCAGCTTGTCGCGGCTTTCATCAACTCAAGACCTACACCTTTATTGCCACAGCCGCGCCAAACGGCTAATAAACCGATTCGTGCCTGCTGTTCATCAATTGTGCGTAATGTTACAAAACCCTGCGGACGCCCTTTTTCATCGTCTAAAAGCAAACATTGATGATCGAAAGTACCAAGTACTGCCTTTTCCGCCCAAAGAGCATAAAAATGACCGCTATCGCTCGGCTGATACCACGGCGCACGAAAACGGCTCTGGCGAAAAACCGCAGAGGCAACATCACGCAGCCCTGCAATATCACTTTCATGCGCCGGACGGCAAGAAAATGCCGAAACTGGCGCAGGCTTTGCCGTGAGATCAACCGGTAAAGTAAAATCCACTTCGCCCTCAACCAGTTGAAAGCCCGATGCGCTAAGTGCATCGATCACATCAAGCCGCTGCGCTGGCACTTTTGCCTGCACTAACTGAAAACGGTTCAGTTCATCAGCCGTCGGCAAATCGTCACAAGACAATTCGTCACAAGACAAAGCAACCGCCGAATCAGCGATATTCAGCTTCGCAGTAGAGAGCGCGAAAAATTCGCTCTCCCATGCGAGATAATCAATACTGGCGCGGACGGACATTGAGTAAGTCCTGTAGATATTTACCGTATCCGGTTTTTGCTAACAGTTTCGCGCTTTGCTGTACGTGGGCATCATCTAACCAGCCGTTACGCCAAGCGATCTCTTCCAGACAAGCGACTTTAAAGCCCTGCCTTTTTTCTACGGTTTGCACAAATGAGCTGGCTTCCAGCAAGCTGTCGTGTGTACCGGTATCCAGCCATGCAAATCCACGCCCAAGCAGCTCAACATTCAGCGTTCCCTGCTCCAGATACATCTGGTTAATACTGGTAATTTCCAGTTCACCGCGCGGAGAGGGTTTCACTTGTTTTGCTAAATCAACCACTTGATTATCGTAGAAATAAAGTCCGGTGACTGCCCAGTTTGATTTCGGCTGCGCTGGTTTTTCTTCGATAGACAGTGCTTTGAAATTGTCGTCAAACTCAACCACGCCAAAACGCTCTGGGTCCATGACCTGATAACCGAAAACCGTTGCGCCGTGATCACGAGTAACAACGCTACGCAATTTAGGGCTAAATCCTTGACCAAAATAGATATTGTCGCCTAAAACTAAACAGCAGGAATCGCCGTTAATAAACTCTTCGCCGATCAGAAAAGCCTGCGCCAAACCATCAGGGCTTGGCTGCGCGGCATAACTTAAATTGATGCCAAACGCTTCACCGCTGCCTAGCAAACGCTGGAAAGAGGGTAAATCATCAGGCGTGGAGATAATCAGAATATCGCGAATTCCTGCCAACATCAGCACTGAAAGCGGATAATAAATCATGGGCTTATCGTAAATAGGCAACAACTGCTTCGATACACCGCGAGTTATCGGATATAAGCGCGTACCGGAACCGCCCGCCAGAATAATACCTTTCATTGACGTCACCATGTTGTTAAGACCGCTCCGACAAAAAGCCATCTTAATTAATCTTAAAAAGGTAATACGGGAGCGCAGTTAATCTACGCTCCCATACTCATCTTACTTATTTGGCTATCTTTCGTACTTATCTGACTGTCGCAACAAGCAATTGCAATTGCGATTACGATTTCAAACCGATACGTTCACGAGCATAAGTGCCGTCTTGCACCCGCTGCCACCACGTCTGATTGGTCAGATACCAAGCCACTGTTTTACGAATACCTGATTCAAAGGTTTCTTGCGGTTTCCAGCCCAGTTCACGCTCAATTTTGCTGGCGTCGATGGCATAACGCATATCATGCCCCGGACGGTCAGTCACATAAGTAATTAAGTCTTGATAATGCGCTACACCTGCCGGTTTTGTTGGTGCCAGCTCTTCCAGCAGCCGACAAATGATGTGAACAACTTCAATATTTTTACGCTCGTTATGACCGCCAATATTGTAGGTCTCGCCAATTACGCCCTCTGTCACTACTTTGTAAAGCGCTCTGGCATGATCTTCAACAAACAACCAGTCCCGAATCTGCGCGCCGCTGCCATATACGGGCAGCGGTTTACCCTCTAATGCGTTTAAGATCATCAAAGGGATCAGTTTTTCCGGAAAATGGTACGGGCCATAGTTATTGGAGCAATTAGTCACAATCGTCGGGAAGCCGTAAGTCCGTAACCATGCACGTACTAAATGATCACTGGAAGCCTTTGACGCCGAATACGGGCTGCTCGGAGCATAATGCGTGGTTTCCGTGAACAAATCGTCCGTACCGTGCAGATCACCGTACACTTCATCGGTCGAGATATGATGGAAACGAAATGCTTGCTTGCGCGCAGTTTCCAGCGCTAACCAATAATGACGCGCGGCTTCCAGCAAGGTATAAGTACCAACGATGTTGGTTTCAATAAATGCAGCAGGACCATCAATAGAGCGATCAACATGACTTTCCGCTGCCAGATGCATCACTAAATCAGGCTGATGACGATAAAACACGTCATCTAATGCCATGCGATCACAAATATCGACCTGTTCAAAGAAATAGCGTTCACTGTCTGACACTTCAGACAGTGAATCCAGATTTCCTGCGTAAGTCAGCTTATCAACAACAACAACGCTGTCGGAGGTATCGTTAATAATATGTCTGACAACGGCAGAACCGATAAAACCAGCACCGCCTGTAACTAAAATCTTTCTCAACGCCATACTCCTTTGGTGTCGATAACCCATTGTTGTTTAACTTGATCAGCACTGATTGCTTTGAACTGGCGATGATCGACCAGCATGACTAATATGTCAGCTTCTGCCAGTGCTTTGGCGGTATCAGTCAATGTCGCTTTATTTGCCAGAATTTTTGGTAATTCATGAACATTCGGTTCAACGGCTAAAGTTGTACCGGCATGCCAGTCGGCGATCAGGTGAGTAATTTCCAGTGCCGGACTTTCACGTAAATCGTCGATGTCTGGCTTAAATGCTAAACCAAAACAAGCGATTTTTACGTCAGCAGCAAGTCTGCCAGTTGCCGTCAGGCAATCGGCTACCGCCGCTTTCACTTTATCCAGCACCCAGAATGGCTTGCCATCATTCACTTCACGAGCTGTACGGATCAAACGCGCATCTTGTGGGTTCTGCGCCACGATAAACCACGGGTCAACCGCAATACAATGCCCGCCGACGCCCGGTCCCGGTTGCAAAATATTAACGCGCGGGTGACGATTCGCCAGACGAATCAGTTCCCAAACGTTGATGCCTTGATGATCACAAATCAGTGAAAGCTCGTTCGCAAATGCAATATTGACATCACGGAAACTGTTTTCCGTTAATTTACACATTTCAGCGGTGCGTGAATTGGTGATAACACACTCGCCTTTTAAGAAAATTTTGTACAATGCGCTGGCGCGTTCAGAACAACGCGGCGTCATACCGCCCACAACACGGTCATTTTGGATCAGTTCAACCATCACTTTACCTGGTAGTACACGCTCCGGACAGTAAGCGATATTGACGTCCGCCGCTTCGCCTTTTTGTTGCGGGAAAGTCAAGTCAGGACGGGCTTCAGCTAACCAGCCAGCCATTTGTTCGGTTGCGCCGACCGGAGAGGTGGATTCCAGAATCACTAAATCGCCTTTTTTCAGCACGGGCGCGATAGATTTCGCAGCCGCTTCAACATAAACCATATCAGGCTCATGCTCGCCTTTGAATGGTGTTGGTACGGCGATCAAGAAAGCGTCTGCTGGCAGTGGCTTCGTCACGGCATGTAAACAATTGGCTTCAACCGCTTCTTTAACCACTTTATCTAAATCGGGTTCAACAATATGAATTTCACCGCGGTTGATGGTTTCTACCGCGTGCTGGTTAACATCGACACCGATAACTTTTTTCTTGCGCGAAGCAAAAGCTGCCGCTGTAGGTAAACCAATATAGCCCAGACCGATAACTGAAATTGTTTCAAAACTCATAGCTTCACCTGATTATTTTTTAAAGCATCGAGAATACGCTGACAGGCTTTGCCATCACCGTATGGATTATGTGCGCGGCTCATTTGATGATATTCATTTTCATCGGTTAACAGCCTGCTCACCTCTTCTAAAATTAATGCAATGTTCGTGCCAACCAGCCTAACTGTACCAGCAGAAACCGCCTCTGGACGTTCAGTCGTATTACGCATAACCAGCACTGGCTTGCCTAATGACGGCGCTTCTTCCTGAATACCGCCGGAATCGGTGAGAATCAAATAAGCATGATCCATCAAATAGACGAAAGGCAGATAATCTTGCGGCTCAATCAGCGTCACATTATCAATATGGCTGAGAATACGTTTTACCGGTTCGCGCACATTTGGATTAAGGTGGACAGGATAAACCACCTGAACATCCGGATGCGTGCGGGCAATATCCGCTAATGCGCTGCAAATACGCTCAAAGCCATCACCAAAACTTTCGCGGCGATGTCCGGTAACGAGAATGATTTTTTTATGTTGCTGTAGAAAAGCATAACGCTGTTCCATTTCCTGACGCAGATTCACATCAGTACGAATGCGATCACATACCCAAAGCAGCGCGTCGATTACCGTATTTCCGGTAACAAAGATGCGGTTTTCCGCTATCGCTTCAGTCAGCAGATTGTGTTTTGAGGTTTCTGTCGGCGCGAAGTGATACATCGCCAAGTGACCCGTTAATCGGCGGTTGCCCTCTTCCGGCCACGGAGAATAGAGATCGCCCGTGCGTAAGCCTGCTTCAACGTGCCCAACCGGAATACGTTGGTAAAAAGAGGCTAAACTGGTGGCTAAGGTGGTAGTGGTATCGCCGTGAACCAGCACAACGTCTGGTTTAAATTCTTCTAAAACGGGCTTTAATCCTTCAAGAATGCGGCAGGTGATTTCGGTCAGCCCTTGCCCTGGTCGCATAATATCAAGGTCGTAATCAGGTTTTATATTGAATAACTTGAGTACCTGATCCAGCATCTCGCGATGCTGCGCCGTTACACACACTTTTGATTCGAAATAATCATCAGCCGCTAACGCATGAACGAGCGGTGCCATTTTAATCGCTTCAGGTCGTGTGCCAAAAACTGTTAACACTTTCACTAAGCTATCTCTTTTATGTCAGTTATCGCGACAGTTACCTGTCAGTCAGGTGTCCGCAGGCACCAATCCTTACCATCAATACATACTAATGACTAATTAACCTGAACTTTGGATAAAAAGTTATATTTTTATGATAAATTTCAAATAATTATATTGCTTTTACATAAGAACGGCAATCTACCGATCACCAAACCGCAGTAAATCACCACAGTAAATCAACGGGCGGTAGATCACCGCCCCTACAAATTACTCTTTACTATCCATATATGAGGTCAATTATTATACTGCTTTACGTCTGCGCGTTAATGCAACACCTGCCCCGATTAATCCACCGATACCGCCCCACATAATCAATAAAAACAGACGGCGAGGTTTATCACGGATGATTGGATCTTCCGGTGTACGCAGATAGCGGTATGCTTTGAATTTAGCATCGGGTTTTGCCCCATCATTCAACGAGGAAAGCACCGCGCGATCATGATCATAATTGCTATCGAAACCAGGTCCGTTGTCCTGCAATGCTTCATATCGCGCTTGCAGCATGGGTTTTCCCAGTAAATAGAGTTGTGACGTCGGCAGTTGATCCGCTGGTGCGTCCGTTTGTGCGCGGGTAATTCCCTGCTGTTGTGCCGTTTGCAACGCATTCTGCACTAATTTCAGCTCACGCTGATATGCCGCATTCGCGACCTCTTCCTGACGCTTTAACTGGTTAGCCAATGAGGTTTGGCGTACTGACCACGAACCAACTAACTCATCATTCAGATTAGAAACAGCACGCTGATTAGCAAAATCAACATACTGACGTAACAGTTGATTGGCATCACTGGGTGTTTCAGCGATCAACTTAACGCTGTCATTCATTCCCTTTTTATCGTCTTTAGGAACAAACGTAATGTTGTTAATCATCTCATCGAGCAATACCGCATCAGCGCGCGCATCACCCTCTTTACGCTGCTGATAATAATCAGATTTCAGCCAGAAATCACGGCGCGCATCATACGAGGAAAGCTGCATAATAAACTCGTTATACACATCTTCGGTGATGGGTGTTTCTGAACTGCTGCTATTGCTGTCGCGAGTCAGTCCGCGCAAGAACTGTTCTTGGGAATAGTAGCCGCCAAGCATACTAATGGTGGGTTTATCCGTAATTGCAGTGGTACTCCACTCTTGTTTGACAAGATAGGAATAACCCAATGCCGCGATAGCAAAAATAACCGCAATACCAACAATCCATATTTTGCCGTACCACAATGAATGGCACAGACGGCGAATATCTAATTCGTTATCCATTGACTGAATTTCTGGTTCCATGTCTAAAACAAAAGCCTCTGGTTAGGAAATACGCTGATTCTCATGCGCTCGCCGCATACGCCGCTTAACACGTTTGATAAAACGAGCAACGCGCCAAGCATGTTTAATGCAAAAGCCATATAAAATAAACACAAGCAAAAATAGTACCAACATCATCCATTCAGAGATAAACAGGATGTGTTCGCCGATAACACCCATGGCAGCCAGCATCGCCGCAGCCAAAGTAATTAATACAAATGCCTGACGGGAAGTGAATCCAGCTCGCATAATAAGGTGATGGATATGTTGCCGGTCAGCAGAAAAAGGACTCATGCCTTTACGTAAACGACGATACATAATGGCAATCATATCAATGAGGGGAATGGCGATAACCCAAAGTGCGGTGACAGGGTCCATCGGGTGTCCGATGCCTTGCGTACTTTGCAGTAAAATCCAGATAACCGTGAAACCAATCAGCGTACTGCCCGCATCACCCATAAAGACTTTATAGCGTTTGCCGAAAGCACCAAGATTCAACATCAGATAAGGAATAATTGCGGCGATAATCGCGAAACACCAGTAACCTAAATGTGTTTGCCCGTCCATTATCAGCAAAATACCCAGTGCGCCGAACGTTACACTCGCTAAACCGCCAAGCAAGCCATCAATACCGTCAACCATGTTAAAAGCGTTGATTGATGCCCATACAGCAAACAGCGTCACCAGATAACCTACAGGTCCCAGTACCAGTTCCCACGGTCCAAGAATTCGCCCCAGACTATGTAAATAGAGTCCGGCACAATACATCATGGCGATGGCAACGAGAGCCTGAACACTCGCGCGGAATTTAACACTGATGTCAAACCGGTCATCGACAGCACCGACAACGACTAAAATACCGGCGCAGATAAGATAAATGCCGGGTTGCTCAATCTCGTTCCAGTTAAGAAACAAATATAAGCAAATCCCGACATAAACAGAAATACCGCCAACTAAAGGTATGACACCATCATGGCGTTTTCGATTGTTAGGCTTATCCACTAAGCCAATTCTTTTGGCAATTTTGCGAGCAATGAACAAAAAAGCCAGCGAGAACAAAAAAACAATGGCAAGATTGCCACTTACACTGAGTAAATTCACGATAGCGACTCTGAATAAAATGAATGAGTATCAAGACATTACCCTCAATACTCATACTTATTTAGTCTATTATTATGAACGCTTCATCATATCGAAGAATTCATCATTAGTTTTTGTCATAGCCAATTTATTCATGAGGAATTCCATTGCATCAATCTCACCCATCGGGTGAATAATTCTGCGTAAAATCCACATTTTTTGCAGCTCTTCCGGCGTTGTCAGTAACTCTTCTTTACGTGTACCAGAACGATTGTAATCAATTGCCGGGAATACGCGTTTTTCTGCAATTTTACGAGATAAGTGCAGCTCCATATTACCCGTGCCCTTAAATTCTTCGTAGATCACTTCGTCCATTTTAGAACCCGTATCGACCAGTGCAGTAGCAATAATTGTCAGACTGCCGCCCTCTTCTACATTACGCGCCGCACCAAAGAAACGTTTAGGACGATGTAACGCATTGGCATCAACACCACCAGTCAACACTTTACCGGAAGCAGGAACGACCGTGTTATATGCACGTGCTAAACGTGTGATGGAGTCCAGCAGAATAATGACGTCTTTTTTATGTTCGACAAGACGTTTGGCTTTTTCGATAACCATCTCTGCCACTTGAACGTGACGAGAAGCTGGCTCATCAAAGGTTGAAGCCACAACTTCACCTTTAACAAGACGCTGCATCTCAGTCACTTCTTCCGGACGTTCGTCGATCAGCAATACCATCAATACACAATCTGGGTGGTTATAGGCAATGCTCTGGGCGATGTTTTGCAGCAACATGGTTTTACCGGCTTTTGGCGGAGCAACAATCAGACCGCGCTGACCGCGGCCAATCGGCGCTGCCAGATCCAGAACGCGCGCCGTTAAATCTTCCGTAGAACCATTACCGCGTTCCATACGTAAACGAGAGTTCGCATGCAGCGGCGTTAAGTTTTCAAACAGAATTTTATTACGGGCATTTTCTGGCTTATCAAAGTTAACTTCATTCACTTTCAGCAGTGCAAAATAACGTTCGCCCTCTTTTGGCGGACGAATTTTGCCGGAGATAGTGTCACCAGTGCGTAAGTTAAAGCGGCGGATTTGACTAGGAGAAACGTAAATATCATCAGGACCAGCGAGGTAGGAACTATCAGCAGAGCGGAGAAAACCAAATCCGTCTTGCAGGATTTCCAGCACGCCGTCGCCGAAAATATCCTCGCCGCTTTTTGCATGTTGTTTGAGGATTGAGAAGATAATGTCTTGTTTACGCATACGGGCTAGATTTTCTAGTCCCATATTTTCGCCGAGAATAATTAGCTCAGAGACCGGCGTATTCTTTAGTTCGGTAAGATTCATATTGGTGGGTTCTTTAACTAGGGGTCTGTCTCGAAAAGTCTTATGAATAGCTGGCGATATGCGCCAAGCCTGCATTATTAAAATATATCCGTCATCTTTCAAGTCGCAGGATTGTTGGCTGCTTTCGTTCACCCTAATCACTTATTGATATAAGCGCATAAGGATTCTCTCAGTTGCCGCCAACCTGTATCTCGAAAGATTTTAGATACATTCAGTCATTATTTTTTATTATCAGAAAAACATCATGACAATATCTGATTACACATAGGAAAACTCAGAAATAATATCTGAATACACACTCTAAAACTTGTTTTAAAATCATAACAATCGCAGTCTGTAACTGAGATTTGAGTCAACTGCATGAGGAGCTTTAAGCTACGATTTTAAAACGAGTATACATTCGATGTATATAGATAGATCTACATGAGAAGCGGAACTAAAGGTAGCACGCTTTATTGCTGTAGTCTACGGTTCACCTAACAAATTACGGAGCAATACCCTATTTTTTGTGCCACTTTTATCGCCTGCCGAGCCTGTTTTATAACTAGCCGCGCAGCGAAATATTCCTTGTTTATCTATCAATTTACATGAATAAAATGAAGATAAACAAGGATAACAGATTAAAAAACAAACTTTTTAATTAAATATTGCTATCTAAAAACTCTTTTAACTGTGATTTTGATAACGCGCCAACTTTCGTTGCGACTACTGCGCCATCTTTAAACAACAATAAAGTCGGGATACCGCGAATACCATATTGAGGAGCGGTTGCCGGATTTTGGTCAATATTCAGTTTAGCAATGGTCAGTCTGCCTTCATACTCCGTCGCCACTTCGTCCAGAATCGGGGCAACCATTTTGCACGGACCGCACCATTCAGCCCAGAAGTCCACAAGAATAGGACCCGCAGCTTTTAAAACATCACTTTCAAAGCCTGCATCAGTTAAGTGAATAATTTTTTCGCTCATGTTTGACTCCACAAGATTAGATATGGTTTCTTTGATGGTATATTAACCAAAAAGAAACGTTGGATATATGCTGACTTTATTTCAACGGATACGCATTCGTAAAGCAATTCTTTCATTACGGGGATACCGCCGCATCTTGAAAGATGACGGTTATAAGGTTAACTGATATTCTACACCACTATGAGCAAAACACATTTAACTGAACAGAAGTTTGCCGACTTCGCACTCAATCCATCGGTAGTAAAAGCCCTTGAAAATAAAGGATTTCACTACTGTACGCCAATTCAAGCATTGGCGCTTCCGTATACGGTTGCAGGACGTGATGTTGCAGGACAGGCACAAACAGGTACCGGAAAAACACTGGCTTTTCTGGCATCAACCTTTAATTATTTACTGACACACGCCGCTGACAGTAACCGCCAAATTAATCAACCGCGCGCCTTAATTATGGCACCGACCCGTGAACTGGCAGTACAGATCCATCACGATGCCGAAGCGCTAGCAGAAGAAACCGGTTTAAAGATCGGTCTGGCTTACGGCGGAGATGGTTATGATAAGCAACTGAAAGTATTAGAAGCGGGTGTTGATATTCTGATTGGTACAACCGGTCGTTTGATCGACTATGCCAAACAGAATCATATCGATCTGGGCGCGATTCAGGTTGTCGTGCTTGACGAAGCGGATCGCATGTTCGATCTGGGCTTTATCAAAGATATTCGCTGGTTGTTCCGCCGTATGCCGCCAGCAAATCAACGCCTGAATATGTTGTTCTCCGCCACCTTGTCTTTCCGCGTGCGTGAATTAGCTTTTGAACACATGAATAACCCGCAATATGTCGAGGTTGAACCGACACAAAAAACCGGTCATCGCATCAAAGAAGAGCTGTTCTATCCGTCTAACGAAGACAAAATGCGCCTGCTGCAAACGCTGATTGAAGAAGAGTGGCCGGATCGCTGCATCATTTTCGCCAATACCAAACATGCCTGCGAAGATATTTGGGGGCATTTAGCTGCCGATGGTCATCGCGTTGGTCTGCTGACTGGTGATGTCGCTCAGAAAAAACGCCTGAATATTCTGGAAGATTTTACCAACGGTAATCTGGATATTCTGGTTGCAACTGATGTTGCCGCTCGCGGTTTACACATTCCGGAAGTAACGCACGTATTCAACTACGATTTGCCCGATGATTGCGAAGATTATGTGCACCGTATCGGCCGTACCGGACGCGCAGGTGCCAGCGGGCATTCCATCACACTTGCTTGTGAACAATACGCCTTAAACTTACCGGCAATTGAGCAATATATTGAACATTCAATTCCAGTCAGCCGTTACAATCCTGATGCGTTATTGACTGATTTTCCACCAGCAAAACGTCTGGCACGTCCGCGTACCATCAGCGGACCAAGACGCAGCAGCGGTCCGCGCCGTAACAGCCCGCCGCGTAACAGAAAACGTCCGGGTTAATTTTATGGCATGAACACGGATAACAGATTAAGTCCAATGAATAAAAGAACCGGCGAATCGCCGCTGTATGCGGCTATCGATCTTGGCTCAAACAGCTTTCATCTGCTGGTTATCCGTGAAACGTCGGGAAGCATTCAAATTCTCGACCGAATCAAACGTAAAGTCCGGCTTGCCGCCGGACTCGATACACAAAATCATCTCAGTGAAGAAGCCATGCAGCGCGGCTGGCAATGTTTAAAACTCTTTGCCGAACGCTTGTATAACATTCCGCCAGAACATACACGCATTGTTGCCACTGCTGCATTACGTACCGCGAAAAATTCCGCCCAATTTATTGCTAAAGCCGAAAATATTCTTGGCTTACCGGTAAATATCATCAGCGGCGAACAAGAAGCACAGCTCATTTATCAAGGTGTCGCTCACACAACAGGCGGCGCAAAATCGCGGCTGGTCGTCGATATTGGCGGCGGCAGCACCGAGCTGATCACCGGTGATGATGACAAAATCGCCCAACTTGTCAGCCTGCCGATGGGTTGCGTCACTTGGCTGGAACGCTACTTCGGCAAGCGCGTTCTCAGTACAGAGAGCTTTTATCAAGCGGAATCTGCCGCGCGTCACCATTTATTGCATATTGCTGACAAGATGAAACAGCAGAGCTGGCAAATTTGTGTCGGCGCATCAGGCACCGTTCAGGCATTGCAAGAAATCATGGTTGCTCAAGGCATGGACGAACAAATCACTCTGGATAAATTGCAACAATTAAAAGAGCAAGCGATCCAGTGCGGCAAGTTAGAAGAGCTAGAAATTGAGGGGCTGACGCTGGAAAGAGCGCTGGTTTTTCCAAGTGGATTATCCATTCTGATCGCCATTTTTGAAACGCTTGGCATTGAGAGCATGACACTAGCAGGCGGCGCGCTGCGCGAAGGGTTGATTTACAACATGCTCCATCTTCCCATCGAAAAACATATTCGCCAGATAACCGTACAAACGATCCAACAACGTTACGCCATCGATCTGGATCAAGCCGATTTAGTCAGCCAACTGGCAGAAAATCTTTGCCGCCAGCTAAAACCGTGCTGGCACATCAGCAACAGCATGGCAGAGCTATTGCATTGGGCGTGCCAGCTACATGAAATTGGACTAAGCATTAATTTCAAACAATCCGCTCAACACGCATTTTATCTGCTGAATAATATCGACATGCCCGGCTTCACACCGGCACAAAGAAAGCTATTGTCCGCACTACTACTCAATCAAACTAACGCCATCAATTTATCTGTACTAACGGAACAAAACGCCTTATCCCACCAGCAAGCGCAGCAGTTGGTGCGTATCTTACGCATAGCCATTTTATTTAGCCGCGCCCGCCATCGCGATCAAATTCCAGAAATTGCCATCAGCAGTCAAGGTGAACAATTAAGTATCAAAATAGATAAAGCATGGCTGGCAGCCCACCCGTTACAGGCAGAAGCCTTACAGCAGGAAAGCCGCTGGCAAACGAATAGCCATCTTCCGTTGGTGATTAGCGAATAATAACTAAAAAGCCCTGATATATCAGAGCCTTTATATAGCAAAAAATCAACGATATGGACTACTCAACGGCACTTCGGCATCAGGTTCGTGTGTAATTCTGTTACGCAAATCACGGCGAATTATTTCAATCGCCCAGAACCAAACGATATGCCCAAATAATTCAGAGACATACTCATCTAGCGGCAGATGAGCAAGTGATGGCGATAATTTTAACAACGGGAAGCTAATCCAGTGTACCGCAATCGTCGCGATAATCCCCGCCATCGCACCCTGCCATAATTTCACTTTAGGAAAAACCTCCGCCACAAGGCAGTAACCAATGGCAAAAACAAGGGAAAAAGTGATATGCGTAACATGAACCGGATTAATAATATGCTCAGAGAATCGATAAACCACCTCTGTAGGATCAATCCCTAAGTAATCCCTTAAAAAAAGATAAGGCGGATTAAATTCGTCACGACCGCCGGAAAAAGTCCGCGGCGGTAACGGTACTTCAGCTCCCCATTTAACAAACGCAGACATCACGCCGCCGATAATACCGACAAAAAAAGCAACACCATACCGACGTCGATTAGGCTCAGTTTTTACAAAAAAATCTTTTATGCTCATAATGTTACAGTCCATAGAAGAATAGGACTTTTTATTATAATACAAATTATGAACAGGTAAATTAGAGGAAATAAAAAGTAGCATAAATCATTAAAATTTCTTTATGAAATTGTTAGCAAAAAGTGCGAGTAGGGATAGATCCTTATTGCACGAATTGCTCACGGGCTATCTTAGTAAAGCTGACGCTCATCTTTACTAAGTAGCACCCGGCAATATTCAATCATTGCTTCTGTAAGGCTTTGCAAGACAGGGAAGACCAAAGGTAAAACTCGTAATATGGCTTTTGTGCGTTTCATACATTAATTACAGAAACTAAAAAACCGCCCCTATTCTGGTAATTTTTAGCCAAAATAGCTAAAATAATCATTCAAGCTATTTTGGCTAAGAGGTGATGTATGGAAGTGATGTCAGCACAGTTAGCAAAAAATAAATTTGGTGATCTGCTGATAAAAGTACAGCGAGAACCAGTAGAAATTAGCAAACATAATAAGCGTATTGCTGTTGTCATTTCACCTGATGAATATGACCAGTTTATCCAACTCAAATTACAAAATTTAAAAGTAGTTTTAGCTGAATCCATAGCACAGGCTAATCGCGGAGAACTCTATAACCTTGATGAGGTATTTGCTCCATTAACGGCTGATGAGCTTAATTTATCCGAAAGTAAGATTAATAAATAGATGAGTGTCAGCTTTACTAAGATCGCCCGTGAGCATATTAGAGCAATAAGAATTTATTCCACCCACCAGTGGGGAAAAGACGTTGCTGAGGCTTATGCAACGTCTTTACGTGTAACTATGACGGATATACTTGACCCTCACCCATCATCAGGACGAAATCGTAGTGCTGATCTTCATCTTGGCGTACTAAGTTTTCCTGTAGAAAGTCATATTATTTACTATCAAATAGTTGCTACTGGTATTGAAGTACTGGCTGTATTGCATCAGTCGCAAGATCCACATAAACATCTTAATAAATAATTTTATTAGATTAAGTAATGTTTCATACTTATGTTGTAGTTCTTTCTCTCACCCCGGATTGCTACAATTTAAACGATGGAAACCCGTCAACGGGTTATGTTGTAGTTCCCTCTCTCACCCCGGATTGCTACAATGAATTAGATTCTAGTTCCGAACAAACGTTGGTTGTAGTTCCCTCTCTCACCCCGGATTGCTACAATGTTGTTGAAAAAGCTTTAACGCATTTATTCGTTGTAGTTCCCTCTCTCACCCCGGATTGCTACAATCAGATGGTTTATAACTACCTGGCTTGAAATGTTGTAGTTCCCTCTCTCACCCCGGATTGCTACAATAAAAATAAAATAACGTGTAAATTATGTGGAGTTGTAGTTCCCTCTCTCACCCCGGATTGCTACAATGGTTTTTATTGTATTTCTATACCAGACGATGTTGTAGTTCCCTCTCTCACCCCGGATTGCTACAATTAGGACCGGCAACAGAACCTAATGCGCCGCGTTGTAGTTCCCTCTCTCACCCCGGATTGCTACAATTTCTTGAATTGCCAGACGGCGCTTAGACAGGTTGTAGTTCCCTCTCTCACCCCGGATTGCTACAATCATCGGTAAACGGCGTATCAAGAGAATCAAGTTGTAGTTCCCTCTCTCACCCCGGATTGCTACAATCCTGTTCTATTTCATGCTGTCTGTTTGCCAGTTGTAGTTCCCTCTCTCACCCCGGATTGCTACAATATATTGAAAAAGTTAAGCGGCGATTTGTTAGTTGTAGTTCCCTCTCTCACCCCGGATTGCTACAATTCGCCTTTGCGAGCGAAGTCCTCACCGAAAGTTGTAGTTCCCTCTCTCACCCCGGATTGCTACAATTTGTACTCTGTTTCATATGTCACGCACAGTGTTGTAGTTCCCTCTCTCACCCCGGATTGCTACAATAGGTCGAGTTGGGCTATTACAGAGTTATGGGTTGTAGTTCCCTCTCTCACCCCGGATTGCTACAATACAAGGTCCGCGCAACCGGCACAATAGACTGTTGTAGTTCCCTCTCTCACCCCGGATTGCTACAATGGTTGCTCCGCGTTCTCTCTGCGGGTGGACGTTGTAGTTCCCTCTCTCACCCCGGATTGCTACAATTGTTGCGACGTGCGCTGGAGGGTATCTGATGTTGTAGTTCCCTCTCTCACCCCGGATTGCTACAATATAAAATCATGGTTATCCATAGCGTAAACGGTTGTAGTTCCCTCTCTCACCCCGGATTGCTACAATTCTTTACAGTGTCTTTATACATTGAATGATGTTGTAGTTCCCTCTCTCACCCCGGATTGCTACAATGCTTAGTTTTAGGTATATCACCGTAATAGTGTTGTAGTTCCCTCTCTCACCCCGGATTGCTACAATAGGCTCAGCTCGACAGCGACGGGTATTACTGTTGTAGTTCCCTCTCTCACCCCGGATTGCTACAATAGACCGTCCAGTGAGACTGCGGCAGGTCAGGTTGTAGTTCCCTCTCTCACCCCGGATTGCTACAATACAGGCACGCTAAACCCGCACCAGACAAGCGCTGGCGCGGGTTTTCTTTTTGAAAAAATGGATTAAAACAGCAGCATTTGATTAGCGTTAACCTGCTTTTCTTGAAAACGAGGCTTGCCGACTAATAATTTTGTTCCCGCATATTGCTTTTCTGTCACGGTAATAACACGGACAGAACCTTCAGGCGGGAGTTGAATCATCAAGCGCTGCATATGTTTTTCTTCTGCATCGCGCCCGTTCAATATTCGACCATAAACCGAATACTGAATCATGTCATAACCATCATTAAGCAAAAATCGATGAAATAGCGTATAAGCACGCCGTTCGGCTTTAGTTGTGGTAGGTAAATCAAAGAATACGATCATACGCATAAATCTTCTCGTCTCCTGTCCCATAACTGATACCTGTCTGCTTATTCACGTAATTGATGCAACGCTAATCCAGTGATAATCGGCAATTCTAAGCCGTTCAATTCATCACTTTCATAACAGCGCACCAGACTTTCTACCACCTGCTCAATGGCTGACAATACCGACATCATTCCACGCGGCATTTTTATATCGATATGAAGTAACTGGACTAATTCCGCTTTATCGTAAGTAGAAAATTCGTCGGGGATTTGCCCGTGATTTCTTTTTAATTGTTGAGTGACATGGAGATCCACTAACGGACGGAATGGCTCAATAATGTCATCAGCTAAATTAAACGCATTTTGTTCACTGGCATGAAATATTCCTAATGATGGAAATAATCCATGCGCCACCAATCCACGAGCGATAGTGCCGCGCAAAATTGAGTAGCCATAATTAAGTGAAGCATTTACCCAGTTATCTTGACTGCGATAAAAGCCTTGCCAAAAAAGACGCGGAAAATAATAGGCGCTCGCCTGTGCCTCTAAATTATCAGGATCTCCCGAACGCAAACGACGAGCAAAACGCTTTAATTCTTCAACACCATCTTGATGATTCAATGCCAGACAAATCGCTTGATTTTCAATCTTTCGCTGAATAATTTTCGCCCATAACTGTTTAGTAAACGGGCGCGACAATTGCATTTGCAAACGTAATAACTTCGTCGCACGAGTATGCTGTAAATAAGGTAAAAACACACCGTTAGGGTGATGAGCATCATCGGTTGAAAACAGGCTAATACCATATTCAGCACAAGCCGCCAGTACAGGGTGAGTCAGCGTAATTTGGCGGTGATGTAATACGATCACCGCTATATCTTCAAATGGCACATGCACTGTTTCTTCCTGATCAATTCTTAACGAAAAATGATCACGTTTTAGCTGTGCCGGTTTCGAGATAATCACACTACGCCAGACCACGCCTTACCTCGTCTTTCGCCGGATAGATACGACCTAATACATCGACCTGATATTTTTCAAAAGAAATAATCCCCGTCTTTAAACCAAGACTAGTCCATGAACCTTGCCAATTTTTACCATTATTAATAGCGGCATTATTATCGTGTGATTTTATAGTTATTGTTGCCGTAGCCACACCAAGCCCAGCAAAATATCCAAAGTAAATTTTATCTCTTGTCTCTAGCCTCACCGCATCATTCAAACAAAGCGAAAACCGGAAAGTAAAACTTTCATCAACGAAGACCCATTGATTGCGTGATTTCCCTTGAGTTGCCGCCCGACTTGGTAACTCAGCGCCTTTTTTGCGATCACTTTGATAAATTGGAATTAAAAAGTATTTACCGCCTTTCTCAAATACATCAACCCGCCACATACTGGCTTGATCAGCAATCCCGCCGCGAACTGCCACGCCGCCTTTTTGCACAGAAAAGACTTTTACTGTCCGAATCAATGGTCCATTACTACCATCAACTAACGGTTTATATACCGGTTCAGCAAACGCTTTTTTACCATCACCGCCAAAAGCCTCTAAGCGTTCTCGCAATACGTTAACTAAACCTTCATTTCTCGGATCATCTAAACCAACCATCACATCATCATTCGGTTTTCCGCTGTCTTTAAATGGTGTTAAATGACTCAGTTTCAGATTGGCAAGCGGCATACGAACCGTGCTTTTTTCTTCCGCTAAATATTTCGCAGAACGAATCGTTTCCTGATGCACCGCGCCATCATTACGGCGTTTAGGCATGCGTGAGATCCATATCGGCTTAACCGATTGAATATCTTGTTCCTGATAATGAGTAATTCCAGATATTTCATCTTTTACATTGGCTTTTAATCTTGCCCGAACTTCTTCGCCAAAATTTTCCCACGGCTCAGGGAAATGTGTTTTTTGATGATGTAAGACTTCACCGGTCTCTTTATTAATCACGTGCCCGCTGTAAATAATCTCTAAACACTCTTTTTGCCGCGAAAAATCACTAACGCGTTTAATGAGCGCATGGCTTGCCGCAGCAATAACACAAGCGTCCATCGCATGATGGCGATCACTTTCATTACGATCTTTCATCAAGCCCCAACGAGCGCGGAGGAATCCGGTAAATCCGCCAGCCGGAGTCAGAACGGGGGTTTTATTTTCTGTATCATTAAATTGTGCAAATTTAAGATGTTGTTTAATAAAATTTGCCAAAAAACGGGTAATGTAACGTGTATCGACTAAATTACGCTCAGAGAATTCTTTCTCCGATTTTTCACCGAAATCTTTGCGTAATAAGCGCTCACGTTTAGCCTGACGGAAACTTTTATTACCCTGCACCCACGATTCAAACTCGCGCCAGCGATCACTTTGATTCTTTCCGTCAAGATATTCGTAAGGCGTTTTATTTTGCTTTTCCTGATTCTCTTTGGTTAATACCAATACTTTATTATTAAGAGAATTATCAAAAGAACGCGAATACGGCAATATATGCTCAACCTCAACATAATGCGCTTCGAGTAAACGGCTAAGATCGATAGGTTTCAAACTATAGGCTGATTTTCCATGCTGCTCTTTATACATACGATACTTGAGCAAATCCTTTGGCTTAGGTTCGCCCATATGAGGAAAATCTTCTTTAAATAACTTAATTGATGCCTGTCGATTATCGGCAAACTCTTTCTGTTCCCGCTCAATTTTCTTTCGTTCTGCAAATGGCTTGGATAAATCTCTGGCAGTCTCAATATGAATGGCATACGGACTACCATATTTTTCGATTAATGCATTGACTACTTTTCGGGCTTGATTTAGTGATCGAAACACCACCGGATTACGTACATCAGTATATTCAATGTGCGGCAGAAATTTTTCTGAGCCGCCGGAATGGAACTCACTATGTTGATAACCCACAGCAGCACAGGCTTCATCATAGCGTTTTCCCTGCTCCATCAATGGCACAATTTTTTCTAACGCTTTACGCGATAAGTTAATAAAACCGGAGAACGAGACAGATAACAGCGCCTCTGATTCAGCATCACTACAACCTAATTTTTGTAATGCTTCGCGTAACTCGCTATCGGTTTTATAAATACTTAAAGCAACACCGACACTATCCAAAAATGCGGATAATACGGGTTTTGGTTCTGAACTGCGTTTCAACCAATCGCTGGCAATTCCTGCTTTTTCGTAAGTTTTACGCAACTCATGAAATGATTGAGCTAAAAAGAGTTTTTCATCTTCGGCTTTATCACCTTTACGGTAATAATCCAGCCCGTTAAATTTAGCTTCTGGATTAAAACCTAAATGTTTATCCAATAATTTACGAACCTGCTTATAGCTGATCGTCGTTTGCTCATAAGGTAAATTGAGTAGCAAATTACGTTCAGCTTCATTAAGAGCACGCCGTTCACCATATTCACTAATGCGTAAATTATTTAACCGCGTTAACCAAACAAAACGCTCTGCGGTATAGGTATTTTTCGCTAAACGATATTCTGTTTTTTCTAATGTGCAGAGTCCTACCATGCGTAACATTTGCTTGCCGGATAATGCCTCTTTTTGCTGCCAGAAGAGATCATCAACTCTTTTTTGCAGTGTTTCCGATGTATAGGGATTGCCCGATTTACGCTGACATTCAAACAATAAATTCAGCTCTTCGCGTAATAACTTACGGTAAAAACTATTTTTATAACTTCCTGCTTTATTGCGTTTCGCCTGCTCGAACTCCTCATCACGAGCGACCATTTCACCTATCGAACGATAACCTTTTTCTTCAAATAATTTTTTTGTGCGATGTACACCAGCAGTCAGTTTTCCGCCCTCTGATTTACTGTCATCTGATTCTTCGGTTTTACGGGCAGCATAAAAACCGCGGTGTTTAGTAAGGTGATACAACACTCTGCCCCACTCGGAAGCGGTCAATTGGCGATCCAGTCCCTCCGCACGCAGCGTCCACAAATCTTTATCCTGCGCTTGAGTTAAAAAATGCTGCTCACTCGCATCAGGAAACAGCCCTTCATCACGTAACACTCGCCGTAATTTTTTTAAGCGCTGTACCCGACGATTTAAACGCCGACGCATCCCTCTGGCTAAACGGCGCGCTAAATTCAGCGGTTCGCCTGTTTTTCCCTCTTCGGCAGCATCAAACATACGCACACCAAGATCGACAATAATACCCGCTGATTTTTCCGGCGATATTGTACGATCTTCCAATACAGCCCAACCGACTGAGGCAATACCAATATCGAGACCAAATGTCAGTTTTTTGTTTTGAGCGCAGGCATGTTTTTCTTGCATATCCGTGATTCCTTCAGTTAGCATAACCAGCATATTGTGGTTATCCGGGGTGAGAGCCGTTACTACAATAAGCGTTTCCATGTAAATGGATTCAGCGTAATCAGCCCAGTTGAGAAATCGACTGGGCTTTTCATTTTGTTTCTGAAAAATTGTTTAATAGCATATTGATATATAGATAAAGAACTTAGATCTCTATCCCAAATATTATCTATTTATATGACTAATTTCTTAACCTTAAGTTGGATAAGAAAATGGTAAAAAATAATAAATTAATACATTGATAATAAAGAATAATTCGTATGAACGGCAACCTGCCGCCCGAATTAACAACGCGGGGAATTCACGGGCGGCAGGTTGCCGCCCCTACGAAAAACAACATAACTAATTGAAATTTATTGTAAAAATATAAATTCTTATCCAGATCTCAAATTCTTCACAAAACCGGCGTTAAAACTCAGTTCTTCGTCTGCGCTTTCGCTAACTGTTCCCGAATCTTTGCCAGATGCCCTTTTCCTTTTTCCATGCGTTCTTCGGCGCTGATCACTTTGCGGGTATTTTCCCATGCTAAATCATCTTGCGGGAGTTCGAGCAGGAAACGGCTGGGTTCCATGCGGATCAATTCGCCGTATTGACGGCGTTCGCGGCAAAGGGTGAAAGTGAGTTCTTTTTGTGCGCGGGTGATACCCACATAAGCAAGGCGACGTTCTTCGTCGATATTATCTTCATCGATACTGGTTTGATGGGGCAGCAATCCCTCTTCCATGCCGACCAGATACACATACGGGAATTCCAGACCTTTTGAGGAGTGAAGTGTCATCAGTTGTACTTGATCCAGCTCCGAATCGTCTTCGCCGCGTTCCATCATATCGCGCAGTGTAAAACGCGTAACAACTTGAGTTAACGTCATCGGCTCATCAAGATCGGTGCCTTTCAGCATATCAGTCATCCAGCCGAATAACTGATTGACATTTTTCATACGCATTTCAGCGGCTTTGGTGCTCGGCGAGGTTTCGTACAACCAGCTTTCGTAATCGATACCGTGAATTAAATCCCGCACCGCCGCGATTGGCTCTCGTTCAGCGGTTTGCATAATATGATCTAACCAGTGGGTAAATCGCCGTAATGACTCCAGCCCGCGTCCTGTCAGATATTGCTCCAAACCAACATCAAAACTGGCGCGATATAAACTCACACCGCGCTGATTTGCCCAGTTACCGAGCTTTTCCAGCGTTGCCGAGCCGATTTCACGGCGCGGAGTATTCACAATCCGCAAAAATGCGCTGTCATCATCATAATTCGTCAGCACGCGCAGATACGCCATTAAATCTTTAATTTCAGGTCGTGAGAAAAATGACGTTCCGCCGGTGATGCGATAAGGAATACGGTTTTGCATCAACACTTTCTCAAACAGGCGCGACTGATGATTACCGCGATACAAAATGGCGTAATCTTTGTACGCCGTTTTATTGATGAAACGATGGGCAATCAGTTCACCAGTAACCCGTTCTGCTTCATTATCTTCATTGTTAGCCGTCACCACTTTCAGCTCTTCGCCGTATCCCAGTTCGGAAAAGAGATTTTTTTCAAATACATGGGGATTATTAGCAATAAGAATATTGGCAGACTTGAGAATGCGCCCTGACGAACGATAATTCTGCTCCAGTTTGATCACTTGCAGTTGAGGGAAATCCTGACTAAGCAGCGCCAGATTTTGCGGACGCGCACCGCGCCACGAATAGATCGACTGATCATCATCGCCGACGACAGTAAAACGCGCGCGGCTGCCCACCAGCAGTTTAACCAGTTCATACTGGCTGGTGTTGGTATCCTGATATTCATCGACTAACAGATAACGCAGCCGATTCTGCCAACGTTCGCGGGCATCTTCATCACGCTGCAATAGCAGTGTTGGCAAAAGAATTAAGTCATCAAAATCAAGAATGCTGCATGATTTCAATTGATTATCGTAGAGATCGTAACAGTGAGCGAACAATTTATCGTGTTCAGATTTTGCCGCCGCTGCCGCACCAGCAGGGCTGATAAGATTATTTTTCCAATTAGAAATAGCTGAAATAAGCTGAGAAAGCAGTGTCTTATCATGTTCCAGCCACTTTTCGGTTAAGTCTTTCAGCAACGCCATCTGATCCTGATCGTCAAACAGCGAAAAATTCGACTTCATACCTAATGCCGCGTGTTCCCGCTTAATAATCTCAAGACCTAATGTATGAAAAGTGGAGATCATCAGCCCGCGCGCTTCTTTACGCCCTAACGTTTGCGCGACGCGCTCTTTCATCTCTCTGGCAGCTTTATTGGTGAACGTCACCGCCGCAATATGGCGCGCCTGATAACCGCATTCGCGGATCAGATAAGCAATTTTATTGGTGATCACCCGCGTTTTACCAGAACCCGCGCCAGCCAGAACTAAACAAGGTCCGGTAACGAATTCAACAGCTTGTTGTTGGCGGGAATTTAAACGCATAAACAGGGCTACGGATTAATCAAAATAAGGGGAGTGGAGTATAACAAAAACGGCAGCAGCCGGTACAACCGATAAAAAACCGAGGTAATTTTCGCTTTCAGACTGCGGACAAACCTATCTAACCTCAGTGCTGAATAAAGAAATGACGATAATAATAATTAAATCAACCGATAACTCGTAGGGCAGTTGTTAACCGCCCGCTAAACCCTAACTCAATGATTTTCCGGTTTTTGTAGGGGCGACAACCTGTCGCCCGCATTAACAACACGGCGGGTTCATTCACGGGCGGCAGATTGCCGCCCTACGCAATATTTAAAATTAACCAGCCACAGCAATACGTTTCATATCCGTCATATAGCCGCGTAATTTCTTACCAACCACTTCAATCGGGTGATTGCGAATCGCTTCGTTAACATCACGCAGTTGCGCGTTGTCGATCGCAGCAGCAGCAACCGATTTCCCTAAATCGCCTGCTTGCAGGGAAGCCATGAACTTCTCGCGTAATAACGGCACAGCCGCGTTAGAGAACAGATAGTTACCATATTCCGCCGTATCCGAGATCACCACGTTCATTTCATACAGACGCTTACGCGCGATGGTGTTGGCAATCAGCGGCAGTTCATGCAGTGATTCATAATAAGCAGATTCTTCGATGATGCCGGAAACCACCATCGTTTCAAATGCCAGCTCAACACCGGCTTTTACCATTGCAATCATCAGAACGCCATGATCGAAATATTCTTGTTCGCTGATTTTACCGTCCTGCTGCGGCGCATTTTCAAATGCCGAGCGACCGGTTTCTTCACGCCAGCCTAACAATTTAGCGTCGTTGTTTGCCCAGTCAGCCATCATGCCCTCAGAGAAAGCACCAGAAATAATATCGTCCATATGTTTCTGGAACAACGGAGTCATCAGCGTTTTTAACTGTTCGGATAATGCAAATGCACGCAGTTTGGCAGAATTCGACAGACGATCCATCATCAGGGTAATACCGCCTTGTTTCAGCGCTTCCGTGATGGTTTCCCAGCCGAACTGAATAAGTTTTTCTGCGTAAGCGGCATCAGCACCATCAGCAACCATTTTGTCGAAACATAACAGCGAACCCGCCTGTAACATACCGCACAGAATAGTTTGTTCGCCCATCAGATCAGATTTCACTTCAGCAACGAAAGAAGATTGCAGAACACCCGCACGATGACCGCCGGTTGCGGCTGCCCATGCTTTAGCGATCGCCATACCCTCGCCTTTCGGATCGTTTTCAGGGTGAACAGCGATCAGCGTCGGCACGCCAAAACCGCGTTTGTACTCTTCACGCACTTCCGTTCCAGGGCATTTCGGCGCAACCATCACAACGGTGATATCAGAACGAATGGTTTCGCCCACTTCAACGATATTAAAACCATGAGAATAACCTAATGCCGCGCCTTTTTTCATTAACGGCAAAACCGCATGAACAACAGAAGAATGCTGTTTGTCCGGCGTTAAGTTAACAACCAGATCAGCTTGCGGGATCAGCTCTTCATAAGTGCCGACTTTGAAACCGTTTTCAGTCGCTTTACGCCATGACGCACGTTTTTCGGCAATAGCTTCTTTACGCAGGGCATAAGAAATATCCAGACCAGAATCACGCATATTCAAGCCTTGATTCAGACCTTGAGCGCCGCAGCCAACGATCACCACTTTTTTGCCTTTCAGAAAACCGGCTTCATCAGCGAATTCATCACGCCCCATAAAGCGGCATTGACCCAACTGAGCCAATTGCTGACGCAGATTTAATGTATTGAAATAGTTAGCCATTATTCTTCTCCAATGTGCATTGTTATGCTGTGTTTTGTGAGGAGGTACTCCGCATTCACGGTTGTACGTTTAATATTCATAATAGGGCAAGATTCACATTGCTTAAATTGATATATTAACAAGATGATATTGCAATTTATGCAACGTAAACACCGATGATTTTCCGGTTTTTCGTAGAGGCGGCAGGTTACCGCCTCTACGAATGATCAATTCATTAAATTATCATTTACTTATCAAACCAAAGGTTAGCTTAAATGGATCTCCGTGATTTAAAACTGTTTCTTCATCTGGCAGAAAGTCAGCACTTTGGTAAAACCGCCAAAGCCACGCACGTTAGCCCGTCAACGCTGTCGCGGCAGATACAGCGCATCGAGGAAGAATTGGGACAGATGCTATTTTTACGCGATAACCGCACCGTGCAGTTAACTGATGCGGGACAGCAGTTGAAAGTCTTTGCCCAACAAACCTTACTGTACTACCAACAACTGCGGAACTCACTCACGCAGGAGGGCGAATCGCTTAGCGGAGAGCTGCGGATCTTCTGCTCAGTCACCGCGGCTTACAGCCATTTACCGCGAATTCTCGACCAGTTCCGCGCCCTGCACCCAAATGTAGAAATTAAGCTGACAACTGGCGATGCAGCCGATGCCGTCGATAAAACGCAATCTAACGATGCCGATTTAGCCATTGCCGGAAGACCAGAAAATCTGCCGTCTGCCATTGATTTCCGCAAGATTGGCGAGATTCCGTTATTGATGATCACGCCAGCGCTGCCTTGCCCTGTACATACACAAATGTCAGAAGCAAAACCCGATTGGGCAAATATTCCATTTATTTTGCCGGAGCATGGACCTACCCGACGACGCATCGATCAGTGGTTTCGCCGTCATCACATCAGTAATCCGCAGATTTACGCTACCGTTGCCGGTCATGAAGCCATTGTACCAATGGTCGCAGTAGGCTGCGGTATTGCGCTGATCCCTAGCGTAGTGCTGGAAAACAGCCCTGACACCATGCGTAGCCGCATTCACGTAGCCGACAATATTGCCCTGACCTCATCGTTTGATCTCGGCGTCTGCGTACAGAAAAAACGCCAGAGCGAACCGTTAATTCATGCGTTTTGGCAACTGATATAAATATATTGATTCGTAGGGGCGGTTGTTAACCGCCCGTTGGTTGCACAGCCGTTTATACGGGCGTCAGGTTGACGCCCCTACGCAAAACAAATACGGCAAGAATACAGAATGATGCCAATATGAAATGACATAAAAACAACAATAACCGTATGAAAAAACACGAAAACCGTAAGGGCGGTTGTTAACCGCCCGTTGGTTGCACAGCCGTTTATGCGGGCGTCAGGTTGACGTCCCTACGCAAAACAATACGGCAAGAATACAGAATGATGCCAATATGAAATGACATAAAAACAACGATAACCATATGAAAAAACATGAAAACCGTATGGGCGGTTGTTAACCGCCCGTTGGTTGCACCGCGGTTTATGCGGGCGTCAGGTGAACTGCACCCCATTAGTTAGACACTAAAAATTTAACTAATGAAGGTGCAGTAAAATGAGCAAATATACACTTGAGTTTAAAATCACTGTCATAAGAGCGTATCTGGACAATAC
>JAISKF010000014.1 GCA_031261005.1 Enterobacteriaceae bacterium
GGGTATTGTCCAGATACGCTCTTATGACAGTGATTTTAAACTCAAGTGTATATTTGCTCATTTTACTGCACCTTCATTAGTTAAATTTTTAGTGTCTAACTAATGGGGTGCAGTTCACAATCTGCCGCCCGCTAAACTACGGTAAAATCAACGGGCGGGAGATTGCCGCTCTTACAAATGATTCTTTATTATTAATTTATTTAAGCAAAAGGCGACGAAAGTCGCCTTTTTAATGCCTTGATTTTGCATGTGTTTTAATAAAATGTTGGTAAATGCAGACAGTACCGCTATTTCGGTGTCGCAAATTGGAGACATTTAATTAATTGATTCAACAAAGAAAAATTTCTTTTACTAAACTATGTCTGGTTTTAGAGACAGATTAACGTAGCTTATGTTTTCTCTTTCGTACTTGTTAAGTTTTTCTGTATAAGGTTGAAAATAAAAATCATTAATTATCATTATATTAATGTTATTCTTGAAAAGTTGGCACGCAAAGTGCATTTATGATTATGTTGCTCATTCAACTTTTTATGTCAGAACACAAATTGTGGTGCTACATAAGCCTAAGAATGATGCCAAAGTTATGGTGCCTATCGTCTACGAAACCGATATTAACTGCTTTGCAGCTTATCAAACATTAGACGACACGTTGAGTGAGGTGCCAGCCCGTGTCTAGCTGTGATGAATCTGGTTTCATCAATTTAAGACACAATGGATGTTATTCGTCAGGTCTACCGATGACAGATTATTCTTCATCACTTTGAAGACGAAAACTCAGGACATCCGCGTATTCCTCCGATAGAACGTTTGACGTTCTATCGGAATAAATGTCATTTAGTAAACGAAATTCGTTAAGCACTTAGCTCAATTTGGTTAAGTGCTTTTTTTTCGATTGGAGAAAACTCTTTGATCAAAAAAATATCGCCCATACGAAAATCAGCAAAAATACTACTTTCTTCTCACAAGGTCAGTTAGCATCACCAGAGATTGATTCCTTATGAGAGTATTGCGTTGAAAAAGTTTAGTCATTTTCCTCATTCTCTTCGCCAACTGGTGCTGCTGGCTTTCTTACTGGTGCTATTGCCGTTGTTGGTGCTGGCATATCAAGCCTATAAAAGTCTGGATCTTCTCAGCGAACAAGCCGCAGATATTAACAACACCACGCTGAAAGATGCTCGCCGCAGCGAGGCGATGACTAACCTTGCTTTGAGCATGGAACGTAGTTATCGGCAATATTGCGTATTGGGCGATGACACGCTGGAAACGCTCTATTTAAACCAGCGTCAGCAATATGCGGAAATGTTGGATATACACGCTGCGATTTTGCCTGATGAAAAATATTACACCACGCTGAAACAGCAAATTGCTGATCTGGCGGCAATACATTGTGAAAATAGCGGACCAAATGCTTCAGCATCAGCATTATTAGAGAATTTTTCTAACGCCAATGCCGAAATGGTACAAGCAACGCGCGCGATTATTTTCTCTCGCGGCGAAAAGTTACAGCAGGCAATTGCCGATAAAGGCTATTTTTTCGGGCAACAAGCGCTGCTACTTTTCTTGTTGAGCATATTTTTAGTTCTCTTGTTTACCCGTATGATTATCGGTCCTGTTAAGCGCGTGGAACGCATGATCAATCGGCTGGGCGAGGGAAAATCATTAGGCAATATTTCACTGATTAAAGGTCCGCGTGAGATTCAATCGCTGGCACAGCGAATCGTCTGGTTAAGTGAGCGTTTATCGTGGCTGGAATCGCAGCGTCATGAATTTCTGCGTCATATTTCCCATGAATTGAAAACACCGCTCGCCAGTATGCGTGAGGGGACAGAATTATTGCTGGATCAGGTCGTCGGACCATTAACGGACGATCAAAAAGAGGTGGTATCGATATTGGATACCAGCAGCAAAGATTTACAGCAATTGATTGAGCAATTGCTGGATTACAACCGTAATCAGTCCGACGTGCGTACTGAGAAAGAGCATATAGATCTGCAAGTAATGGTTGCTGCTGTTGTTTCAGCGCATAGTTTACCGGCACGCGCTAAATTGATGTGTACCGAATGTCAGTTAGCACAAACTCACTGCTGGGCTGAATCTGTATTATTAATGCGCGTTCTCGATAATCTCTATTCCAATGCCGTACACTATGGCAAGGAATCTGGTAACATTTGGATCACGAGCCGTCAGGTTGGGCAATCTATTCAAATTGATATTGCGAATACCGGGGAGAAAATTCTTCCGCAGGAACAGGCGATGATCTTTGAACCGTTCTATCAAGGAAGCCGCCAGAGAAAAGGTGCGGTGAAAGGCAGTGGATTAGGGTTGAGTATTGCCCGCGACTGTATCCATCAGATGGACGGCAAATTGTTACTGGTCGATGTTGACTACGCCGATGTGTGCTTTCGTATTGAATTACCGTTAACTGCTGAGAAGTAATGCACAATGCCTACAAGGTATCTAGAAAAATATAAACAGATTAGACAAATACTGACTTCGGTAATGATTCCTGTGTCAGAAAATAAATTGCGCCGTGCGTTGGCGTTCTCGATGCTGGTTATGCCGTTGGCATTAACTGGTTGTCATCATTCGGGTTTAAATAATACCTCGTCCGGTATGATGAACGCTGAAACGCCGAATCGTAAAGTAAGCGATTACTCACAAGTCAATTGTGACGGCAATATCTGGCAACATCAGAATGATGAAGTCAACGCCAATTCGCTTTATTGGTTACGTTTGATCGACTGCGCGCGGACGCTATCCCCATCGCAGGCGCGAGTGATGGCATATAACGATGATATTATTAAATGGGACGGCGTATTAAAACGCGCTATTTTGCTGTCGCGCGTTGAAACTTCTAGTGCAGAACGCCGTAATTCGCTGGAACAACTGAAAAGTTTCCGCATTTTATACCCGGATCACATCGCGCCATTAATTCACATTTGGAACGATAAACAAACACTCGAACTGAATCTGTCTGATGAACGGATACGTAATCAGCGTTTTAAAGAGAGCAACGATGTACGCTTTGATGCGTTACAAGAGCAGTTGCAAGAAACGAAACATCAGTTACATGAAACCACGCGCAAGCTGGAGAATCTGACGGATATTGAACGTCAGCTATCTTCACGCAAATTGTCGCAGAGTGATGTAAAACCGGTTGTATCTGAAACTGCACCTGAAACGTTAGAAAAAAAACCGGCTGCATCAGAATCCGCCGCCTCAGCACCAACACAAAAATAAGCCCTTAAAAGAGTCAGGAGTTTGGTGATATGACACAGCGTAAACCTGCCAATCTGTTACTGGTTGATGATGATCCTAGCTTACTTAAACTGCTCGGAATGCGTCTGAGCAGTGAGGGTTTTCATGTCACGACAGCAGAGAATGGTCAGGAAGCGCTGCGTCGCTTGGCAAGAGAACAGATCGATCTGGTGATCAGTGACCTGCGAATGGACGAAATGGACGGCATGGCGCTGTTTAATGAAATCCAGAAACATCAACCGGGAATGCCGGTGATTATTCTTACCGCGCATGGTTCAATTCCTGATGCGGTTGCTGCTACACAGCAAGGCGTGTTCAGTTTCCTCACTAAACCTGTTGATCGTGATGCTTTGTATAAAGCTATTGATCAAGCGCTGGAAATGAAAATTCCTGCTGGCGATGAAAGCTGGCGCAAAGACATCGTAACGCGTAGCCCAATCATGCTGCGTTTGCTAGAACAAGCGAAAATGGTCGCGCAATCCGACGTTAGCGTGCTGATCAACGGTATGAGCGGAACGGGTAAAGAAGTGCTGGCTAAAGCCATTCATCACGCCAGTCCGCGCGCCAACAAGCCGTTTATCGCTATTAACTGCGGCGCGTTACCGGAACAGTTATTGGAATCCGAGCTGTTTGGACATGCTAAAGGCGCATTTACCGGCGCAGTCAGCAGTCGTGACGGATTGTTTCAGGCAGCAACCGGCGGTACGTTGTTTCTCGATGAAATCGGTGATATGCCGCTGGCGTTGCAGGTCAAATTATTGCGCGTGTTACAAGAGCGCAAAGTCCGTCCGTTAGGCAGCAACCGCGATCTGGACATCGATGTTCGCATTATTTCCGCGACGCACCGCGATTTACCGAAAGCGATGGCAAAAGGCGAATTCCGCGAAGATCTTTATTATCGCTTAAATGTGGTGACGCTAAAAATTCCGGCACTGAATGAACGCGCGGAAGATATTCCGCTGCTGGCGGATCATTTGCTGCGCGAATCCGCTAAACGCCATAAACCGTTTGTCCGCAGTTTCTCTACTGATGCCATGAAGCGCTTGATGGCTGCCAGTTGGCCGGGCAACGTGCGTCAACTGGTTAACGTCATTGAACAATGCGTGGCATTAACCAGTACGCCGGTAATCAATGAAGCATTAGTGCAGCAAGCGTTAGAGGGCGAAAATACTGCATTGCCGACGTTTGCTGAGGCGCGTAATCAGTTTGAACTGTTGTATCTGCGTAAGTTGTTGCAGATGACTAAAGGCAATGTGACACATGCCGCACGTATGGCGGGAAGAAATCGCACCGAATTTTATAAATTGTTATCGCGTCATGAATTAGATGCGAATGATTTTAAAGAGTAGTTTTTAGCGGCTAGCTTTTAGCAAATAGTTTTTAATAACTAGTTGTTAATAATTGATTGTTAATAAATAACTTTTAACAAATGTTTTTTATCTGGGCGGCAATTATCACCGCCTGTCATAACTTGATAGCGAACAGTGAATGAATATGAGTAAAGCTCTCTCTATCGCATTAGCGCAGTTAAACTGGCTGGTGGGTGATATTGAAGGTAACGCCGACCGAATGCTACAAACTGTCAGCGAGCAGCAGCAAGCTGGCGCGGATCTGGTGATGTTTTCCGAATTGGCTTTGACGGGATACCCGCCGGAGGATTTACTCTATCGCCACGATCTTTATCAACGCTGCGATCAACAGCTTGCCCGATTGCAGGCTGCTTCTGCTGATATAGCGATTATCGTCGGTCACCCGATCCGTGATAATGATAATATTTACAATGCGTTATCCGTATTCTGGCAGGGAAAATTACTTATTCGTTATTATAAGCAAATGCTGCCAAATTATGGTGTATTCGATGAGAAACGCTACTTCACCGCTGATAACAAAACCCGTTTTATTGAATTCAAAGGTTATCGTCTTGGTTTACTGATCTGTGAAGATCTGTGGTTTAACGCGCCGGTTGATGCGCTGAAAGCTGCTGATGTGGATATTATTCTCTCCATTAATGCTTCGCCGTATAACCGCGAAAAACCGTATGTACGTAATCAATTGCTGGCGGATCACTGCCATCGCACGCATATACCGCTGGTGTATCTCAATCAGGTCGGCGGGCAAGATGAACTGATTTTTGACGGCTGCTCTAAAGTATTTGATGCCGATGGCAATATGACGCATAAACTGGCGGCGTTCAGTGAACAAACGTTACAAGTGAAGTTTACCGGCGATCAGATCGAAGCCATGACTTTACCGGCGCAACCCTCTGAACTTTCATTAATTTATGACGCGCTGGTTCTTGCTGTGCGTGATTACGTAACGAAAAATGGCTTTAGAGGCGCAATTCTGGGCTTATCCGGCGGTATTGATTCGGCGCTGACACTTGCTATCGCTGTTGATGCGTTGGGTAAAGATAAAGTTCAGGCTGTGATGATGCCGTTCCGCTATACCGCAGAAATGAGCATTGCCGATGCGCGTGAAGAAGCGGAGTATCTGGACGTTCAGTTTGATATTGTCTCCATTGAGCCAATTTTTGATGCTTTCATGACGCAACTGGCACCGATGTTTGCCAATACCAAGCGCGATACCACCGAAGAAAATCTGCAAGCGCGCTGCCGTGGTGTGATTTTGATGGGCTTATCCAATAAACGCGGTTCTTTGGTATTAACTACCGGCAATAAAAGTGAGATGGCAGTCGGTTATTCAACACTTTATGGTGATATGGCTGGCGGTTTTGATGTATTAAAAGATGTGCCGAAAACGTTAGTGTTTAAACTGGCTGAATATCGCAATACCCGATCTTATGTGATCCCGCAGCGTGTTATTGATCGCCCGCCGTCAGCGGAACTGGCACCGGATCAGAAAGATGAAGATAGTCTGCCGCCATATCCGGTTCTGGATAAGATCCTCGATGGTTATGTGGAGCGCGACCTCTCCGTCGAACAGTTGGTTGCAGACGGTTTTGATGAGGCGATCGTGCGAAAAGTGATTCGTCTGGTTGATATTAATGAATATAAGCGTCGGCAGTCTCCGGTTGGTCCTCGGATTACTGCACGGAACTTTGGTAAGGATCGGCGCTATCCGATCACTTCTGGCTTTGGTCGTAAAAACTGGTAAGGATTTAACTTTTATGAAAAAGATTGATGCAATTATTAAGCCGTTTAAGTTAGATGATGTCCGTGAAGCGTTGGCTGAAGTAGGTATAACCGGTATGACTGTGACGGAAGTGAAAGGTTTCGGTCGTCAGAAAGGTCATACAGAGCTGTATCGCGGTGCAGAATATATGGTGGATTTCCTGCCAAAAGTGAAAATTGAAATTGTGGTTGCTGATGATATTGTCGATACCTGTGTCGAAACCATTATGAGTACCGCGCAGACCGGCAAAATCGGTGATGGTAAAATCTTTGTTTTTGATGTCGATAGAGTCGTGCGTATTCGTACCGGTGAACAAGACGAAGACGCGATCTGATTTCTCTCTATCCTCTTCTTCTCTCTTCCTCCTTTTATTCCTGTCTATAAAGAAAAGACGCAATTGCGTCTTTTCTGGATTTAGTATCAATAGATTTGCCAACGCGTAATAATATTGCCGTAACGATGAAAAAGTAATCAGATGTGTTTAATTCAACAATATACAGAATTATTTAGTTATTAATTTATTGATTTTTATATTGTTGCTATAAAAGCAATCGTTTGCGTAAAAACCTGTAATTGGATCTATTTAACAAGATAAAAACATATTACACTGAGATAACGCTGTACTCAGTGATAGTGATACTTTTTATCAGTCAATTAGCTTATTCAGGAGAATCGGATGTTAAAGCGAGACATGAACATTGCCGACTATGATGCGGAATTGTGGCAAGCCATACAGCAAGAAAATACTCGTCAGGAAGATCATATCGAATTGATCGCTTCTGAAAACTATGCCAGTCCGCGAGCTATGCAGGCTCAAGGTACTCAGTTAACCAATAAGTATGCAGAAGGTTATCCGGGCAAACGTTATTACGGCGGTTGTGAATATGTTGATATTGTTGAGCAACTGGCGATCGATCGCGCTAAAGCACTGTTTGGTGCTGATTATGCTAACGTACAGCCGCATTCCGGTTCTCAGGCTAACGCCGCGGTATACATGGCGCTGGTTAATCCGGGCGATACTGTATTAGGTATGAGTCTGGCGCATGGCGGTCATTTAACGCATGGTGCTGCTGTTAGTTTCTCTGGTAAATTCTACAACGCAGTCGCTTACGGCATTGATGATGCTGGTCGTATTGATTATGACGAAGTGGCTAAACTGGCAGAAATCCATAAACCCAAAATGATTATCGGCGGCTTCTCCGCGTATTCCGGTATTGTTGACTGGGCTAAAATGCGTGAAATTGCCGATAGCGTCGGAGCTTACCTGTTTGTTGATATGGCTCACGTCGCTGGTTTGGTTGCTGCGGGCGTTTATCCAAATCCGCTTCCTCATGCTCACGTTGTTACCACAACTACGCACAAAACACTGGCGGGTCCGCGCGGTGGTTTGATTCTGGCGCAAGGCGGCAGCGAAGAGCTGTATAAGAAATTGAGTTCAGCCGTATTCCCTGGCGGTCAAGGCGGTCCATTAATGCACGTTATCGCGGCAAAAGCGGTGGCATTAAAAGAAGCAATGGAGCCAGAATTTACCACTTATCAGCAACAAGTGGTGAAAAACGCCAAAGCGATGGTAGACGTATTTAAATCTCGCGGTTACAAAATTGTTTCTGGCGGAACAGATAACCATTTGATGCTGTTAGATTTAGTCGGCAGAGACATCACCGGTAAAGATGCTGATGCCGCATTAGGCAAAGCCAACATCACAGTTAACAAAAACAGCGTACCTAACGATCCAAGAAGTCCGTTTGTGACTTCCGGTGTGCGTATCGGTACACCAGCGGTAACTCGCCGTGGTTTTAAAGAAGCTGATGTTCGTGAATTAGCAGGCTGGATCTGTGACGTGCTGGACAACATCAATGATGAAGCGATCAGCGCCAGTGTGAAAGCAAAAGTATTGGCGATTTGTAAACGTTATCCTGTTTACGCATAAGATTTAAATAATTCATCAATGGGCGCTATCATATCGAATATAGCGCCTATTTTTTTACCAAAATTCAGAGGATCTCCTATGAAAAAACATAATCCGGGCTTTGAACAATTGTGTGAAGCGGCACGTAAACATGTGCATGAAGTGGATATTCACCAGGTAAAAACCATGATGGACGATGGCAGTGTGCCGTTAGTTGTTGATGTGCGCGAAGAGAGCGAATTCGCTAAAGATCATTTACCGAATGCCAAGCATATCGGACGCGGTGTTCTGGAACGCGATATTGAAACCATCGTGCCGGATAAAAAAACGCCAATGATATTATATTGCGGTGGCGGTTATCGCTCTGCGCTGGCAGCGGAAAGTATCCAGAAAATGGGTTATAGCGCGGTGATTTCTATGGACGGAGGATACCGTGCATGGAGTGAGGCGGGTTATCCGTTAGTAAAAGAGTAATTGTTTTATATGATACGAATTTGCCGCATTACATTGACACTGTTCTTTTTGGTGAGTGCATACGTTAGCGCTCACCCGCACAGTTTTATTGATCTTGATGCTAGTTTGCTGATTGAAAAACAAGCGCTGGTTGGTATTAAGATGAGCTGGGAGATGGACGAGCTGACATCGGCAGAATTGCTGCTTGATGCGGCAATGGCAAAAGATAATCCCCATGTCTGGCAAAGTATGGCAGATGAGCTGATGGAAAATACCCGCAATCAGCTCTATTTCACCTACATGAAGTCCGGCGATAAGCCAGTAAAATTTGCTGAACAGACGAGCAACTACTCACTGCATCGCAACGGTAATAAAGCGGTATTGACCTTTGTGTTACCGCTGGCAAAACCTGTCCCGCTGGCGAACAATACAATTAGTGTTTCCACGTATGAAGAAAGTTACTATGTTGATATGCGTTATCTGTCTGATAAATCAGTACATATTCCGGCGGAGATTACAGAGATATGCAGCATGAAATTAGTGACACCAAAGCCCAGCACTTCGCTGTTGTCGTATGCCCGTTCGTTGGATAAAAACAATTCACCGGGAGAAGATATGCGGCTAGGCAGCAAATTTGCCCAAACTATCACGCTAACATGCAAATAACCAAAGCCTCCTCAGCCAAACAACCGATGCGTAGCTGGCGTAAATTTTTGCCGTTGTATCTGGCGATCATCATGCTGCTGGTGATCGCAGCGTTTGTGTCTTTTCGCTGGCATGATTTCTTGCTGCAAAGTGCGCTCTGGCAAAAAGAGCTGCATCAACAATTGGTGAAATTATTACAGCAAGTACAGCCGCAGCCCTTGAAGTACGGCGCATTATTGATGCTGTTTAGTTTTGTTTATGGTTTGCTGCATTCTGCGGGACCGGGGCACGGTAAAATGATTATTGCTTCTTATCTGGCGACTCACCCGCTGAAACTAAAAGCCAGTTTGCTGCTGACGTTAGCCGCATCTCTGCTGCAAGGTGTAGCCGCGATTGTGCTGGTAACGCTGGTGCTATCGGTTTTTCAGCTTTCCGCCCGCGTGATCCATCAAAGTAGTTTTTGGCTGGAACAGGGCAGTTATCTTTTTATTGTTTTGATTGGCGTGATTCTGTGCTATCGGGCAATCAGTCAGTTGCTAAAAGTGATAAAAGCCAATCGTCGCGCGGCTTCATTCACTATTCATTCATTAACGCCGCTAAAAACCGATCATGTGCATAGTAATAGCTGTGATTGCGGCTGTGGTCATCGTCATTTACCGACACCGAACGAACTTTCTGCTTCCGGCGACTGGAAAACTAATCTCGCAATTATTTTTTCTATTGGAATGCGTCCTTGCTCTGGCGCAATATTGGTGCTGCTGTTTGCCAAAGTTATCGATATTTACTATTGGGGAATGGCAGCAGCAATGGTAATGGCACTGGGAACAGCGACCACGATTTCTTTACTGGCGTTATTAGTTTATCTTGCCCGCAATGCAGCGGAAAAACTGATCACACGCTCTCACCGTTCAAGCCTGATTTGGCAACGCATCGCGTTATCTTCGCTGTCGCTAATCGGCGGCGCATTACTGATTTTATTCGGCATTATTCTCTATTATGCCTCGACTCCGGCAGTTTCCGGCGGATTACGTTTTTTGGGTGTGTGATGCGCGAGTAATTAAATAATAATCCGTAGGGGTGACAATCTGTCGCCCGCATAAACAACGCGGTGGGTTCACGGGCGGCAGGTTACTGTCCCTACGAAAAATCATATAATCATATGAAAGTTATCGTAAAAATATATTTTTATCCGAAGTTCAGGTCTTTAATAATGGAAATAAATGATGAGAAGAGTTTACGCCCATCGCGGTATGTCAACATTAGCGCCGGAAAATACGCTGTCAGCGTTTAAACTGTGCGCGGAGCATCAGGTTCGTTGGTTTGAGTGTGATGTTGATATTTTGCACGATGGTACGATTGTGATTTGCCATGATTCCACCCTCGATCGCTGTGCCGATCGTTCCGGTTCACTGTTTGATCTCACTAAGCAAGATCTGTCTCTGGTCGATGCAGGCAGTTGGTTTAGCGATGAATTTATCGGTGAACGTATTCCAACGCTGGATCAGCTTATCAGCCTGATGAATCGCTATCACCTAAACGCCAATATTGAGATCAAATCCTGTGATTCCAGTGCCGATGCTGCGCGTCATTTGCTGGCGGGCTTAAATCAGGCACTTGATAAATTAGATAGTGACTGTGAATATCTTATTTCCAGCTTTAACCCGTTGTTGCTGGCGGAGTTTAAAAAAATTCGTCCGCAAGCCACCGTTGCTTGTTTGTTTGAAACGCATACTTTAAATGATGACTGGCATGTGGTTATGGAATGGGTTGGTGCTGAATATATTCACCCGCAAAATGAGGGATTAACGCAAGAGCTGGTGGCGATGATGAAAGCGCGCGGTTACAAGATTAATGTCTGGACAGTGAATGCCAAAGATCGCGCTAATCAGTTATTTAACTGGGGCGTGGACGGTATCTTTACTGATTTTGCTCAGAGTTTTCCGCTAGCGCAAAGAAAATAGCCGAACCAGAGAGTCAGATAAGAAGTTATATTATTACGATAACTTTCATATAATTATATGTTTTTCGTAGGGGCGGCAATCTGCCGCCCGTGAATCCACCGCGTTGTTTATGCGGGCGACAGATTATTTTTATTATCAATCTATTAACGTTTTAACGCATCGCTTAAATCATCACGAATCGTTGAAAGCAATGCTTTTACTACGCGCGGATTACCTGCCACGATGTTGCCGGAAGCATACATGTTATGAGCGCCGACAAAATCTGTCACGATACCGCCAGACTCACGCACCAGCAGTTCACCGGCGGCGAAATCCCACGGTTTTAAACCAATCTCAAAGAAACCATCAACACGACCAGATGCGACATAAGCTAAATCCAGCGCAGCAGAACCGGTACGGCGGAAGTCCGCACATTGGGTGAACAGTTTATCCACCAGATTGATATAAGTTGCAGCATGTTGTTTTTGTTTGAATGGGAAGCCAGTAGCAAGAATAGTACCAGACAGGTCTCTGGCAGCCGTACCGCGCAGGCGATAACCATTTAACTGCGCGCCCTGACCGCGAGTGGAAGTAAACAGCTCATTACGCATTGGATCGTAAACCACCGCCACTTCAGTGCGGCCTTTAACACGCACAGCGATAGAGACACAAAAATGAGGGAAACGTTTCAGGAAGTTAGCCGTGCCATCTAGTGGATCAATAACCCATTGAGTATCCTGATCTTCACCAGCAATTTCACCGCGTTCTTCACTGATAATGGTGTGTTGCGGATAGGCTTTGCGAATCACATCAATGATTAAATGTTCTGCTTCGCGATCGACGTTAGTGACGAAATCGTTATCACCTTTTTGGCTTGCTTCAACAGCGTCAGGCGTTTCATAAAATTTGGCGATCAGGTTGCCAGCTTTACGCGCAGCGCGTACAGCGATGTTCAGCATTGGATGCATGAGTAGTTTCCACTAGATGTTAAAGAACGAATATTCCCGTTATGCCTCAAACTGCCTTGATGCTGTTTGAATTACTTGGGGATATAGAAAATATATAAAACAAAACGGCGCGTAATTGTAGCAGAGGATTGATGTGTGTGGCTATGAGTATTGGAAACAATTACAGCGCACACTCAGTCCGGTGTGTTACCATTCTGCCCACAAATTTTTCGCTTATGCGTACACAGAATCGTATTCCTATGTCAGAGCTTATTTCCAAAAATAGCGGATTAGATAACGTCCGTATTGTCCTTGTTGAAACGTCACATACTGGCAATATGGGATCAACTGCCAGAGCCATGAAAACGATGGGGCTGACCAATCTCTATCTGGTCAATCCGCTGGTTAAACCTGATTCCCAAGCCATTGCACTTGCTGCGGGTGCCAGCGATATTATCGGCAATGCCTCTATTGTCGATACCCTTGATGACGCTTTAGCGGGTTGTCGTTTGGTGGTGGGAACTAGCGCTCGTTCCCGCACTTTACAGTGGCCGATGCTCGAACCGCGAGAATGCGGTGTAAAAATGACGCAGGAAGCGGCGCAATCTCCGGTAGCGCTGGTCTTTGGTCGTGAGCGCGTGGGTTTGACGAATGAAGAGTTACAGAAATGTCATTATCATGTAGCGATTCCGGCGAATCCTGATTACAGCTCGCTGAATTTAGCTATGGCAGTGCAAATTTTAGCGTATGAAATTCGTGTCGCATGGTTAGATCAACAGGCAGCAAGTCAGGGTGAAGTTAGTGCGGCAGAGCTGGAAGATCGCTATCCGCCAGCGGAAAATCTGGAGCGTTTTTATCAGCATTTGGAAAACGTGTTGCTGAATATCGGCTTTATTCGTGCCGCACACCCTGGTCAGGTGATGAATAAATTACGCCGCTTAATCAATCGTTCTCGTCCGGAAAGTCAGGAACTCAATATTTTACGCGGTATCCTTAGTGCAATAGAAAACCCTGATATAAGAAATAGGCATAAATAATGCCATATTTACGCCTTTTCAATTGTTATAATTCGCGCGACAATACTGCTTATGCCTTGATTTTACTGGCTTGAATTGCATTGAGACGTATTTTCAATAATGAAAACGGCTTGTTAATAGTTGACTAATTTACTCAAGTAAATAGTTGACTGAAATAGTTGGGAATGCCACACTATTGCATCTTCACAAACAGATGGGCATTCACCATGAAACTGACATCTAAAGGTCGCTATGCAGTAACCGCCATGTTGGACGTGGCTTTGCATTCGCAAGAAGGACCTGTTCCCTTAGCTGATATTTCTGAACGTCAAGGGATCTCTTTGTCTTATCTTGAGCAATTGTTCTCCCGTTTGCGTAAGAATGGTTTAGTGACCAGCGTTCGCGGACCGGGCGGGGGATATTTACTAGGCAGAGATGCCGATGTTATTGCTATAGGTTCGGTGATTAATGCGGTTGATGAGTCGGTCGATGCAACGCGTTGTCAGGGCAGCGGCTCTTGTCAAGGCGGGACGCGCTGCCTGACACATACGTTATGGCATGATCTCAGCGAACGCATTAGTAGCTTTCTAAACCAAATCACGTTAGCTGAATTGGTACAAAGACAAGAAATATTGGAAGTTGCCGGTCGTCAAAATAACGAATCTCCAAACGTGGTAGCTGGCACTCATCACTTATTAGATGAGACAAAAAAGATCAATCTACGCGCGTAGTCAGATATTAAATAAATTCACTGACTGGCGTCGTTGTATTTTACATACTAAGCATTATTTACTGGTTGCATTATTTAGAAGTCGTGTACGGAGCAAAGCATGAAATTACCTATTTATCTGGACTACTCAGCAACAACACCGGTCGATAAACGTGTTGCTGAGAAGATGATGCAGTATTTAACCCTCGATGGCATTTTCGGTAATCCGGCGTCGCGTTCTCACCGTTTCGGCTGGCAAGCTGAAGAAGCGGTAGATATTGCCCGTAACCAGATTGCAGAACTGGTTGGTGCCGATCCGCGTGAGATTGTCTTTACCTCCGGCGCGACAGAAGCGGATAACTTAGCTATTAAAGGTGCAGCTAATTTTTATCAGAAAAAAGGCAAACACATCATCACCGTTAAAACTGAGCATAAAGCAGTATTAGATACTTGCCGTCAGTTAGAACGCGAAGGTTTTGAAGTCACTTATCTGTCACCGAAATCCAACGGTATTCTTGATTTAAATGAATTAGAAGCAGCGATGCGCGACGATACATGCGTGGTTTCTATCATGCACGTTAATAACGAAATCGGTGTGATTCAGGACATCGCTACAATCGGTGAAATGTGCCGCAGCCGCGGTATTATTTTCCATGTTGATGCGACCCAAAGCGTTGGCAAAGTAGCGATTGATCTGACTAAATTGAAAGTCGATTTAATGTCTTTCTCCGGTCACAAAATTTATGGACCTAAAGGTATCGGCGCGCTGTATGTTCGCCGTAAACCGCGCGTCAGAATTGAAGCGCAAATGCACGGCGGCGGTCATGAACGCGGAATGCGTTCCGGTACATTACCGGTTCACCAAATCGTCGGCATGGGCGAAGCCTACCGTATCGCTAAAGAAGATATGGACTCCGATATTTCCCGTATCCGTACTTTACGTGATCGCTTGTGGAATGGTCTGAAAGATATTGAAGAAGTTCATCTGAACGGTTGTCTGGAACAGGGCGTAGCCACGATTCTCAACGTGAGTTTTAACTATGTTGAAGGCGAATCATTAATGATGGCGCTGAAAGATCTGGCAGTTTCTTCTGGTTCAGCCTGTACTTCAGCCAGCCTTGAACCCTCTTATGTGTTGCGCGCGCTGGGCATGAGTGATGAATTGGCGCACAGCTCGATTCGTTTCTCTTTAGGTCGTTTTACCACGGAAGAAGAGATCGACTACACCATTGATTTGGTAAAAAAATCTATTGGTCGCCTGCGTGATTTATCTCCATTGTGGGAGATGTTCAAACAGGGCGTAGACATTAATTCCATTGAGTGGTCACATCATTAATTGATTTGATATTGCATCGTTTATACCTATACGTATGTCTAAACGGTGCAATTTAAGCGGGAGTAAACATCATGGCTTACAGCGAAAAAGTTATTGAACACTACGAAAATCCTCGTAATGTCGGTTCATTTGATAATGAAGATCCAACCATCGGCAGCGGCATGGTTGGCGCGCCCGCGTGCGGCGACGTAATGAAATTGCAGATAAAAGTTAACGATCAGGGTATTATTGAAGACGCTCGTTTTAAGACTTACGGCTGCGGTTCAGCGATCGCTTCCAGCTCTCTGATCACTGAATGGGTGAAAGGGAAATCTCTGGATCAAGCCGAAGCGATTAAGAATACTGAAATTGCAGAAGAACTGGCACTGCCGCCAGTAAAAATTCACTGTTCTATTCTGGCTGAAGATGCAATTAAAGCTGCTATTGCGGATTACAAAAATAAGCACGGCAGCAAATAAAAAAATAAACGATTGAGGTTTGGCTATGGCGATTACCATGAGCGATAGCGCTGCACAGCGCGTTCAGACTTTTTTAGCTAATCGGGGCAAAGGCATTGGTCTGCGTCTTGGGGTAAAAACGTCGGGCTGCTCTGGGATGGCATACGTGCTGGAATTCGTTGACGATATTCATGATGAAGATACCGTATTCGAAGATAAAGGCGTGAAAGTCATCGTTGATACCAAAAGTCTGGTTTATCTGGACGGCACCGAGCTGGATTTTGTTAAAGAAGGTTTGAACGAGGGGTTTAAGTTCAATAATCCTAACGTTTCTAGTGAATGCGGCTGCGGTGAAAGTTTTAACGTTTAATTGATGTGCGCTGCCTGATTCTGCCTTTTGTTGCTTATTTTTTAACGGACAGCCTGTTAAACGATAACAACTGAAATTTTAGTTCTGGATAATGCTCCTTTGCGGTTAATGCGGGAGCATTATTTTAATATCACGAAAAATTCGCTTAACTAATCGTTTGATTAACTAATGTTATCAGAGTACGTCATGGACTATTTCACACTATTTAATCTGCCTGTCCGCTTTAATCTGGAAACTTCCGCACTCTCTTCCCGCTATCAGGAATTACAGCGTCAATATCACCCTGATCGTTATGCCACTGCATCGGAAAGTGAGAAATTGCAATCAATACAGCAAGCTGCAACGATTAATGATGCTTATCAGACATTAAAAAATCCCCTGCGCCGTGCGGAATATATGCTGTCATTACACGGTATCGATGTTCGCAATGAGCAGCAAACTATGCACGATACTGCGTTTCTGATGGAGCAATTGGAGTTACGCGAAGAACTTGATGCCATTGAACGCAAAGCTGACGCCGAATCTGCCCTGTCTGCTTTTAGTCAACGCGTGAAAAAAATGACGCTTGCTCGCAACGAACAGTTAATACAACAATTAGATAACCAGAGTTGGCAAATAGCAGCGGATACTGTCCGCAAACTCTTTTTTCTGGATAAGCTTCAACAGCAAATTGAACAGCTTGAAGAAAAGCTGCTCGATGCCTGACGGAATTTGAACATGGCTTTATTACAAATTAGCGAACCGGGAATGACTGCCGCACCGCATCAACGCCGGTTAGCTGCGGGTATTGATTTAGGTACGACCAATTCGCTGGTGGCGACAGTCCGCAGCGGGCAAACAGAAACGCTGCCAGATGATCAAGGGCGGCACTTGCTGCCGTCAGTAGTGCATTATCAAGTTGATTGCATTGATGTGGGTTGGGCTGCTCGCGCTCAGGCAGCGGTCGATCCCGCCAATACATTAAGCTCTGTAAAACGCATGATGGGGCGCTCGCTGGACGACATCGTACAGCGTTACCCAAATTTGCCTTATCAACTACAAGCAAGCGAAAACGGTTTGCCAATGATAGCGACGGCGGCAGGAGTGGTGAATCCGGTGCAGGTTTCTGCTGACATTCTTTCCGCGCTGGCGCAGCGCGCGCAAGAAACATTAGGCGGTGAACTAGAGGGCGTGGTGATTACTGTCCCTGCCTATTTTGATGATGCACAACGGCAAGGCACTAAAGATGCCGCGCGTTTAGCCGGATTGCACGTATTACGTCTGCTTAATGAACCAACGGCGGCGGCGATCGCTTACGGGCTGGACTCCGGTCAGGAAGGCATTATCGCCGTTTATGATTTAGGCGGCGGCACATTTGATATTTCTATTCTGCGTTTAAGTCGCGGTGTGTTTGAAGTGCTGGCAACGGGCGGCGATTCTGCGCTCGGCGGTGATGACTTCGATCATCTGCTGGCAAATTGGCTGCGTGAACAAGCCGGATTTAGCGATCATCAATTCATTGATAATCAACTTACGATTCATCAACTACAGCGCCAACTGCTTGATGCTGCAATTGCTGCCAAAATTGCCCTTAGCAGCAGTGATAGCGCGCAAGTGAATGTCGGAAACTGGCAAGGCACTGTTACTCGCGAACAGTTTGATAGCCTGATTGCGTCGCTGGTGAAGAAAACGCTGCTGGCTTGCCGTCGTGCGTTGAAAGACGCCGGAGTGACAGCCGATGAAGTGCTGCAAGTGGTGATGGTTGGCGGTTCAACACGCGTACCGTTAGTACGGACGCAAGTCGGCGAATTTTTTGGTCGCACGCCGTTGACAAGTATTGATCCTGATCGCGTAGTGGCTATCGGTGCAGCGATTCAAGCTGATGTGCTGGTTGGCAATAAACCGGATTCCGATCTACTGCTATTGGACGTCATTCCGCTTTCCCTCGGCATTGAAACTATGGGCGGCTTGGTGGAAAAAATCATTCCGCGCAATACCACGATCCCTGTTGCCAGAGCGCAAGAGTTCACTACGTTTAAAGATGGGCAAACCGCCATGATGGTGCACGTTCTGCAAGGTGAGCGTGAACTGGTGAACGATTGCCGCTCACTGGCGCGTTTCACTTTGCGCGGTTTACCGCCAATGCCTGCGGGCGGGGCGCATATTCGCGTGACTTATCAGGTTGATGCGGACGGATTGCTTAGTGTCACAGCGATGGAGAAATCCACTAACGTACAGGCTTCGATTCAAGTCAAGCCCTCTTATGGTTTGAGCGATGATGAAATCGCCACCATGATTAAAGACTCAATGGTTAACGCGCAGCACGACATCAGCGCGCGCATGTTAGCGGAGCAAAAAGTAGAAGCCGCGCGGGTTTTAGAAAGTCTGAATGCCGCATTAACCAGCGACAGAGATTTATTAACCGAATCCGAGTTGGAAAATATTCATCATGCGGTTAATCAGTTAGAAGTATCGGCGCAAGGCAGCGATGCGGCTGCGATTGAAGCGGCGATTAAACATGTTGATTCCGCCACACAAGATTTTGCCGCCCGTCGTATGGATTCTTCTATCCGTCGCGCTTTGGCGGGTCATTCTGTAGATGAGGTTTAAATATGCCTAAGATTGTTTTCCTGCCCCATCAGGACTTATGCCCGAACGGTGCAGTTGTTGAAGCACGAGAGGGGGAAACCATACTGGACGCCGCATTACGCAACGGCATTGAAGTGGAACATGCCTGTGAAATGTCTTGTGCCTGCACCACTTGCCACTGCATCGTGCGCGAGGGCTTTGACTCGCTGGACGAAAGCAGCGAACTGGAAGACGATATGCTGGATAAAGCATGGGGTCTGGAGCCAGAAAGCCGGTTAAGTTGTCAGGCAAAAGTCGCCGATGAAGATCTGGTGGTTGAGTTGCCGCGTTATACTGTTAATCACGCTCGTGAAAAAAACTAATTTTAAGAGGCGCGTATGAGCCTGACCTGGCGAGACAGCCGTGAAATCGGCGAGACACTTTATGATCAATTCCCTGATATTGATCCAAAAACCGTGCGTTTTACTGATTTGCACCGTTGGGTTTGTGAACTGGACGATTTCGACGATGATCCGAATGGATCAAATGAAAAAATTCTGGAAGCCATTCTCTTAGTCTGGCTTGATGAAGCGGAATAATCTTTGTCTGAGTATCACGCCGGAGCTGCCATTTGGCAGCTCTAAATTTATTCACAGAGTTAAACGATGCGGGAGTTTTCCGTTGGGGCTGACTTGGCGTAAACCAACGAAACTCCTTTGGGAAAGGTAGATCTATCGCACGCTATTCCTGATAACATCAGGTTTAGATAAGAAAATGGTCAAAAATAGATTAATATATTGATAATAAAGAATAATTCGTAGGGGCGGCAATCTGCCGCCCGCATTAATAACGTGGTGGATTCACGGGCGACAGATTGTCGCCCCTACGGAAAATGACATAATTATTTGAAATTTATTGTAAAAATATAATTTCTTATCTAAAGCTCAGATTAAATAGATTCAGTATATTTTCAGCATTGATAGCTGTATAAAAAGTTATATAGAAGTTATAAAGTCATAAATAATTTATATATAGCTAATATATTTCAAAACTACGCAAACAAAGTGAAAAGAACGGGAGAAAAAATAATGACCAATCAATTTATGCCTGTTTATCTGTCTGACAAACCAGCGAGTATGGTTTGGGGCGAAAAGGCATTACTGAGTGCCGCAAATGATGGCATGACGATTCATTTTACCGGTAATAATAAATTATGTGCTATTCAGCGCGCAGCGCGCAAGCTGGACAGTCAAGGCATCAGAAATGTGCAGCTTGACGGCGATGGCTGGGATTTGGAATCCAGTTGGAGTTTCTGGCAAGGTTTTCGCTCACCAAAAGGTGAAAGAAATGTTGAGTGGGCGCAGCTAGAAGAAAAAGATCAGCAAGAATTAGAACGCCGCTTGCAAATCATCGACTGGGTTCGTGACACTATCAATATGCCAGCAGAAGATCTAAGCCCTGAGATACTGGTTAAACGTACCATCGATCTGTTCTGTGATTTAAGCTGTGATGATGTTAGCTATCGCATCGTAAAAGGCGAAGATCTGCGTGAACAAGGCTATATGGGAATTCACACCGTCGGGCGCGGCTCTGATCGTAAACCCGCTTTGCTGGAACTGGACTATAACCCAACCGGCAATCCAGAAGCCCCCGTATTAGCGAGTCTGGTTGGTAAAGGCATCACCTTTGACTCCGGCGGTTACAGCATGAAACAAAGCGCATATATGGATTCGATGAAATCCGATATGGGCGGTGCAGCGACTATTGCCGGTGCGCTGGCGCTGGCGATTAGTCGCGGCTTGAATCAACGCGTAAAACTGTTTTTGTGCTGTGCAGATAACTTAGTTAGCGGTAACGCTTTCAAATTGGGCGATATTATCCGTTATCGTAACGGCAAAACCGTTGAAGTAATGAATACTGATGCGGAAGGGCGTTTAGTTCTCGCTGATGGCTTGATCGATGCTGAAGCACAAAATCCACAAATGATCATCGACTGCGCGACGCTAACCGGTGCAGCTAAAACCGCATTGGGTAATGATTACCATGCGCTGCTGAGTTTCGATGACCAATTAGCCAGTGATATGCTGACCAGTGCCAGTAACGAAAATGAACCATTCTGGCGTTTACCGCTGGCAGAATTTCATCGCAGCCAGTTACCGTCAAACTTCGCCGAACTAAATAATACCGCCGCAGGCGCATACACAGCCGGTGCCAGCACCGCAGCGGGCTTCCTGTCTCACTTTGTGAAAAACTATCAGCAAGGCTGGCTGCATATCGACTGCTCCGCTACTTACCGCAAAGCCGCCGTAGAACAATGGTCAGCGGGCGCAACAGGATTAGGAGTACGCGCTATTGCTAATTTGTTGTTGAGTAAGGGGAAATAGATAACCTGAGTTTTGGATAAAAAATTATATTTTTACAATAAATTTCAAATAATTATGTCATTTTCCGTAGGGGCGACAATCTGTCGCCCGTGAACTCTCCACATTATTAATGCGGGTGGCAGGTCGCCGCCCCACGAGTTATTCTTTATTATCAATCTATCAATCTATCAATCTATCAATCTATTAATCTATATTTTTACCATTTCCTTATCCAGACATCAGGTTAGATAGATTTGGTGTATGAATCCGTATGGGTAACTTTTGTAGTTGCCCATTTATTTTATTAAATTATGTGATTTTCACTCTACTTCGTTATGTGATGTATAACAGCAAGTTATCATTTTAATTTTATTCCTATCCAATATGTTAGATTCAGAATTGAATATAACTATTTTTGAATAAGTAGTGTTTTTCCTCTCTATTCTGATTAATATATCGTCCGTTTGCTTCATCTGTTTTTATGATTTTCCATTCTGGTCTTAACTATTTCAGAGAGAATCGCTTATGCGTCAAGGACGTTCTGATTTTGTTTCACTTAAAAGTCTGCTTTTAGCCTCGTTTATTGGCTTTACTTCGTTATCTCTTTATGCTGCTCCAGCGCAAAGTACCACAGCGGCTAAGGCGACTCCGGCAGCACAAACTACTGCACCAGTATCAGCCGCGCAGACGAAAGAGCAGCAGTTAGCTGCCCGTTATGTCGGTAAAGAACTGACAATTCTTGATGCTTCTGAAGTACAGTTAGACGGCGCGAGTGCAATGGTTGTCACTTTTTCTATTCCATTGGCATCTAATCAAACATTTTCATCGTTGCTGCATTTAGTTGATGAAGATAGCGGTAGTGTTGATGGCGCGTGGGAATTGTCCGATAACATGATGGAGCTGCGTCTGCGTCATCTGGAACCAGCGCGTAAATTAGTGCTGACGGTAGATAAAAATGTGTTCGGTGTTAATGGTGCGAAGCTGGATAAAGAATTTCAGAAAAAGCTCACCACACGTAACATCGAACCCTCTATCGGCTTTGCCAGCCGCGGCTCATTACTACCCAGTAAAGTGATTAGCGGACTGCCCGTTATTGCTCTGAACGTTAACAAAGTTGATGTGAATTTTTTCCGTATTAAGCAGGAATCTCTCTCTGATTTTTTGGCAGATTGGGAAGGTACTGGCACTAAAGGTTATTGGGAATCAAGAGAGTTTCTGGAAAAAGCAGATCTTGCCTATACTGGCCGCTTTGACCTGAATCCGCAGCGTAATACCCGCGAGCAAATCCTGTTGCCGTTAAACAGCATCAAAGAGTTACAGCAGCCCGGCGTTTATATCGCCATGATGCAGGAGGCTGGAACTTACAATTACAGTCTTCCGGTCACGTTGTTTACCCTGAGCGATATTGGTATTTCTCTGCATCGTTACCACGATCGTATGGACGTCTTCACTCAAGCTCTGGACGGCGGTAAAGGCATCGCTGACGTAAAAGTAGAGTTGCTTGATGAAAAAGGTCATTCATTAGCGGAGGCAAAAACGACTGCTGACGGTCATGCTCAACTGATTAAAGAAGAAAAAGCACGCATTCTGTTGGCAACCAAAAACGGGCAAACCAGTATGCTTGATTTGAGTAAATCAGCGCTGGATTTATCGGAATTTGATATTGCAGGACCAGAGGGTTTCGCCACGCAATTTTTCGTTTTTGGTCCGCGAGATCTCTATCGTCCGGGTGAAACCTTGATCGTTAACGCACTGCTGCGTGATGCCGATGGCGCTGAATTACCGGATCGTCCGGTAAAAGTTGATGTTTTGAAACCGGATCATCAAGTAACACGTAGTTTTGTCTGGCAGCCGCAGAAAAATGGCTTCTATCAATTCCAATATGATATTGCAAATAGTGCACCAACCGGTGAATGGTCGCTACGCATTAATTTAGGCGATAAGCAACCGCGTTTTTATAAATTTAAAGTGGAAGATTTCCTGCCAGAACGCATGGCATTGGAGATAAAATCTGAAGCAAGTGAACCGGTATCGCCAGCGCAAGAGATCACGTTTACCGCAACAGGTCGTTATCTTTACGGCGCGCCTGCTTCCGGTAATCATTTACAAGGGCAAATACTCTTACGTGCCGCGCGTGAAGCGGTGTCAAAGCTGCCAGGTTATGAGTTTGGTTCTATTCTTGAGACTGAAATGAATCGTTCATTAGATGAGTTTGATCTGACGATGGACGAAGAGGGCGATAGCAGCATTACTGTGCCAAGTAGCTGGGAAGAGAGCAAATCACCGATGAAAGTGATTGTGCAAGCCAGCTTGATGGAGTCAGGCGGTCGTCCTGTGACGCGCCGTGCAGAACAGGCGATTTGGCCTGCTAATGTTATGCCGGGTATTCGTCCGCTATTTAATAAAAAACAGGTCTACGATTACCGCTCAGATCGCTATAAACCGAAACTGATGGTTGATTTTGATAGTCTGGCAGGTTTCGACATTGTTTATGCTGACGCGCAAGGAAATAAACTGGCAGCAGATAATCTGACAGTACGTCTGGTACGTGAACGCCGTGATTATTATTGGGAGTGGTCATCGAGCGATGGCTGGAGTTCTCGTTATGATCAAAAAGAACTCATCATCAATCAGGAAACAATGGCAGTTAAAGCGGGTCAGGTACTACAGGTTAATTATCCGGTTGAATGGGGTCCGTACCGCATCGAAGTGGCAGATCCGCAAACGGGTGTCGTCAGCAGCCTGCGTTTTTGGGCAGGTTATGATTGGGAAGATAATACTGGCGGTACAGGGGCATTACGTCCTGATCAGGTAAAACTGAAATTAGACAAACCGGCTTATAAAGCGGGCGAGAAAGTTCAGTTGCACGTTGAAGCGCCAACCGCAGGTAAAGGCTACCTGATGATAGAGTCCAGCGATGGTCCTCTGTGGTGGCAAGAAATTGATGTACCGGTTGGCGGAGCTAACTTTGAAGTGCCGATTAATGAAGAGTGGAGCCGCCATGATCTCTATCTCAGCGCATTAGTGGTTCGTCCGGGTGACAACGCCAAACAAGCGACACCAAAACGTGCAGTAGGTTTATTGCATCTGCCTTTGGTTGATGAAAAACGCAAAATTTCGCTGACATTAGATGCGCCGGAGCGTATGCGCCCGAATCAGACATTAACGGTAAAAGTGAAAGCTGCCATAAAAGATGGCGAATTGCCGAAATCAATTAATGTACTGATGTCCGCTGTAGATAGCGGTGTGCTAAATATTACTGATTTCGTTACACCAGATCCGTATGACGCATTCTTTGGACGTAAACGCTATAGCGCCGATCAGTTAGATATTTATGGTCAACTGATTGAGGGTAAAGGTAAAACCGCTAAACTCCGTTTTGGCGGTGATGCTGAAGATGATGCGCTGTCACGCGGCGGTAAAAAACCGGTAACAGTGGTGAAGATTGTCGCGCAGCAAGCCCTGCCGGTGGTGCTAAATGATCAGGGCGAAGGTGAGATTCAGATGCCAATTCCTGATTTCAACGGTGAACTGCGTCTGATGGCGCAGGCGTGGAGCGCAGAAGAATTCGGCAGTGCAGAAAGAAAGATGATCGTTGCTGCGCCATTAATCGCTGAACTTGCTATGCCGCGCTTTATTGCTGGCGGCGATCGCAGCATTTTGGCGCTGGATCTAAGTAATCTGACTGATACTGAACAAACGCTAGATGTGACGTTTGAAACCAAAGGCTTGGTGAAACTGAACGGTGAAGCGAAGCAGAGCGTTAAGTTAACCAAAGGTCAGCGCCAAACATTAAGTATTCCGATTGAAGCGCAATATGGTTTTGGTCAGGGTGATATTACTGTACGGGTAAAAGGGCTGGTTCTGCCGAATGAGTCGTCTACTGCTTTTGAACGCAACTGGACGCTTGGTGTTCGTCCGGCAACACCAGCGGTAACGAAGAGCTATGCCCCGGTGCTTAATCCAAGCCGCAGTTGGTCGTTGCCGCCAGAAGCACTGAACGGGTTGTCAACGCCAACGGTTGAGGGTTTGATGACCTTAACTGCAACACCGCCGCTGAATATTGCTCAACATATCCGTGAGTTGTTCGCTTATCCTTATGGTTGTCTGGAGCAAACAACCAGCGGTATTTTCCCTGCGCTGTACAGTAATCAAGCTCAATTAGCTGCATTAGGTATTAAGAGTGACAACGATGATGTGCGTCGCCGCAATGTCGATATTGCTATTGAACGTTTGTTAGGAATGCAGAAAGACAACGGCGGTTTCTCTCTGTGGGATCGCGGAGGGCATGAACAGTTCTGGTTAACGGCTTATGTCACCGATTTCCTTACCCGCGCCCGTGAACAGGGCTATACGGTTCAGGAAGACGCCCTGAAACAAGCTAATCAACGTTTACTGCGTTATTTACAAGATCGCAATCAAATTGATATTTTTTATACCTATGATAAAGATGCTTCTCAGTTTGCGGTACAAGCCTATGCCGGATTAGTGCTGGCTCGTCAGCAACAAGCGCCGTTAGGGGCATTGCGCCAACTGTATGATCGTCGCGGTGATGCGCTTTCTGGCTTGCCGTTAGTTCAGCTTGGGGTTGCGCTGCAACTAATGGGTGATATACCAAAAGCGGAACAAGCGATTCAGCAAGGTGTGACGATGGGCGGCGGGAATCGTCCACTTTGGTTGGGTGATTATGGCAGCGATTTACGTGATAATGCGCTGATTCTGGCGTTGTTACACGAATACCGCTTATTACCAGAACAACAGAGCAGCGCGTTGTTGGCACTGTCTGATGAGTTAATCTATAAGACTTATCTATCGACGCAAGAACGTAATGCACTCTATCTTGCTGGTCGTGAACTGGAAAATCAAAAATCTGCTGAATGGGAAGTTGAGGTTTCCGGCGCTGAGAGTAAATCTCTGGAAGGGACGAAAACCATTTCTCGCAACTATGATGTTAACCAACTGAGCAAAGGCTTGACGTTGGAAAATACTGGCGGTGTTTCCGTTTATCCGCGCGTTGATGTGGTGGGCTATCCGCTGAAACAACCGGAACCGATGAGTAATGAACTGAATATTGAACGCCGCTATCTGAATCTTGATGGATCGACAGTATCGCTGGAGAACATTCGCAGCGGGCAATTGCTGGTGGTGATTTTGAATATCTGGACATCGAAAGAGTCTGTGCCTGATACGCTGGTGGTTGATCTGTTGCCTGCTGGTTTTGAGTTAGAGAATCAAAATCTCGGCAACAGCAGTGCTAATTTAAGTGACAGTGCCGTTCGATTAGCCGAATTACAACGCGAGATGCAAAATACTGAGATTCAGTATCAGGAATATCGTGATGATCGTTATGTTGCAGCGATAAAAATCGATCGTTATCGACCTGCCACGCTGCTTTATCTGGTGCGGGCTGTTACTCCGGGTCGTTATAGCGTACCGGCACCACAAGTCGAATCAATGTATAAACCAGAATGGCATGGTATTGGCTCAACGCCGGATAAGGTTGAGATCAAATAACCTGATATTTTGATGTAATTGACCTTTATTTGCAGATAAATCTGCGGATAAAAATTCATAAGGGCAGCCTTTGTGGTTGCCCTTATACTTGTCATCTTTCCTGTATCTCAATCACTGAGCAAATAACATTGCACTTATTATATGAATTTGCAGTTTTCTGGATTATTGACCTTTCGTTTCTGGCGTAAGTTTACCGGCGCAATAGCGATCTGCGCGGTTATCGCTGCTGCGGGATTGTGGCTGGCGGATAAAATTTGGCAACTGCCTGATCCCAACGTACAAGCTGCGAAAGTTGTCGTCGCTGATGATGGTACTCCTTTGTGGCGTTTTGCTGATGCGGAGGGAATATGGCGTTATTCAGTCTCATTAGAGGAGGTTTCGCCTTACTATCTTGAAGCATTACTCACTTATGAAGATCGCTGGTTTTATTCCCACCCTGGTATTAATCCGTTATCTATCGCCCGCGCGGCATGGCAAAATCTGACCAGTCAACGCATTATTTCTGGCGGCAGTACGCTTTCTATGCAGGTTGCTCGTTTGATTGAACCCCATGACAGATCATTTATGGGCAAGCTGTGTCAACTGTTTCGCACCCTGCAATTGGAATGGCACTACAGTAAAGATCAAATCTTAACGATTTATATTAATCGCGCGCCATACGGAGGAACGTTGCAGGGAATTGGCGCTGCAAGCTGGGCTTATCTGGATAAACCGCCGTCGGAATTAACTCGCTCCGAAGCGGCTCTGTTAGCCGTGTTACCGCAAGCACCGAGTCGTTTACGTCCCGATCGCTATCCTGAACGGGCGCAAGCTGCGCGGGATAAAGTGCTGGATCGTTTAGCTGAGTACGGTATCTGGGACTTATCTCAAGTCAACGAGATTAAACAAGAAACTGTGTGGCTGGCAAAACGGCAATCACCGCAATTAGCGCCGTTACTGGCGCGCAGACTGCTCGCTGAAAGTAAGTATGACGTGATTCATTCTACTATTGATGTTTCGTTACAGCGGCGATTAGAAGATATGGTGATGGGCTGGAAAAGTCAGTTGCCTGCCGGTACATCGATGGGCGTTTTAGTCGTTGATCATACTGATATGGCGGTGAAGGCTTATATTGGTTCGGCAGATCTCAACGATAACAGCCGTTTTGGTCATGTGGATATGGTAAATGCCTGGCGTTCACCAGGTTCAACGTTAAAGCCATTTGCCTATGCGATGGCGTTAGATGACGGGCTGATTCACGCAGAATCTTTGCTGCAAGATGTTCCGCGTCAGTTTGGTGATTATCGTCCAGGTAATTTTGATACCGGATTCAGCGGAGCGGTAAGTGCTTCTGATGCTTTGGTACGTTCTCTGAATTTACCTGCGGTACAAATTCTCGAAGCCTATGGACCAAAACGGTTTACCGGCAATATGCGTAATGCCGGTGTTGTTTTACGTTTTCCGCTAAACAGTGAACCGAATCTCTCGCTGATTTTGGGCGGTACGGGTATGCAGATGGATCAACTGGTAAGCGCTTACAGTGCGTTTGTGCGTCAGGGAAAAGTAGCGGCGCTGCGTTTTCGACCAGAAGATCCGTTAATTGAGCGCCAGTTAGTTTCAGCAGGCGCGGCATGGATTGTCCGGCGGATTTTGTCGGGAGAAGCGCGGCCAACAGAGAATGATCAAATATCGGATATTCCGCAGTTGGCGTGGAAAACCGGTACCAGTTATGGCTATCGCGATGCGTGGACGATCGGCATGAATGGCGGCTATCTGATCGGTATTTGGGTTGGGCGTCCTGATGGTACGCCGGTTGCCGGTCAATTTGGTTACGCAACGGCTGTACCGATTTTGCACCAGATCGATCATCTACTGGTTGATCGCCATCGCCAGAAAATACAAAACTGGCAAAAAGATCCGCGTCCGCGGAGTGTCAGCCGCGCGGTGATTTGCTGGCCGCAAGGACAGAGTTTAAGTGCAGGCGATACGAATTGTCGTCAGCGCCGACAGGCATGGATACTTGATGGCACGATTCCGCCAACATTATCGTCAGTTGGTCAAGATACGAGCAGCGGTGGCTGGCTGAATTACTGGGTAAATGCGGCGGGTAAACGAGTTTCCTCCGATTGCAGCGGAGCGATTAGCCAGCGTATCGCTTTATGGCCGATAGCACTGGAAACATGGCTGCCGAATTCTGAGCGTCGGGCGAACCGATTACCGGAAAATGATCGACAATGCCCGCCAATTGGTAATGATACCAGCCCGCCTTTGTTGATTTTAGGGCTGAAAGATGGCGCGATCCTTAAACGGCTGCCAGGTACATTATCCCTTGATTTACGTTTGGATACACAAGGCGGCAGAGGAAAACGCTGGTGGTTTATTAACGGCGAAGTGTTGACGGAGACAGAGCAAAATCAACCAATGATCACTACGCTGACGACGGCGGGGAAATATCAAGTCAGTGTGCTTGATGAAAGCGGTCAGGTCAGCAGCGTTGGCTTTGTGCTGGATTAGGCTTTCCAGCTAACATGTTATTTTTATATAAAATAGTGTGTATCAACCTGTAGTTTTGATAAGAAAATGGTAAAAACAATAGTTTAATATATTGATAATTTGTAGGGGCGACAATCTATCGCCCGCATAAACGGCGCTGTGGGTTCACGGGCGGCAGGTTGCCGCCCTACACAAAATCATATAATTCTTTGAAATTTATAGTAATAATATAACTGTTTATCCGAAGTTCAGGTTAGAATAAGAAACAATTACCAGAGGTCAATATGTCTATCGAACGTACTTTTTCTATCTTAAAGCCTAATGCCGTCGCTAAAAATGTGATTGGGTCTATCTATTCACGTTTTGAGCGTGCAGGTTTTACCATTGTTGCTGCCAAGATGCTGCATCTGACCAGAGAGCAGGCAGCCGGTTTTTATGCAGAACATAATGGCAAACCTTTCTTTAATGGTTTGTTAGATTTCATGACTTCTGGTCCTGTCGTTGTGCAGGTGTTAGAGAGTGAAAATGCGGTGCAGCGTTATCGTGATTTGATGGGGGCAACCAATCCTGCCAATGCGCTCGCCGGTACATTACGTGCTGATTACGCCGATAGCATGACGGAAAATGCAGTACACGGTTCTGATTCTGTTGCTTCTGCGGCGCGTGAAATTGCCTATTTTTTCAGTGATGATGAAATTTGCCCGCGTACACGTTAATTAATATTTTAAAGTCAGTCTATTTTCAGGGGCGGTGAATTATTTTACTGTTCCTGAATAATAAAATTAATTTCTTAATTATTTAATAAAAGCTATTTAAAATTTTTCCGCTATAAATAAATTTTTTTACCGTTATTTATTATTTTCCTGCTAACGTAACAGCCTATTTTTAACATTGTCATGACGTTTACCATCATGCCGATGTACATAGAATTTTCTAGCCAAAAGCATTATAATACTTTCGCATCGCGCTCTGTCGGACTGATTCTGATAGAGAATATTTTTAAAGCCCTTTAATTTCTATGCCCTAATCGCTTTCGAAATGCAGACCGGCGGCAATCGAGAGAACCCTGTGAGCTTACATAAGTAATTAGGGTGAACGAGGGCAGCCAACACCCCTGCATTTTGAAAAATGACGGGTATATAGATTTTCTAGCGCCATAAAGTGTAATAACGAGGCTCTTATTAATATGTCTGTAATCAGTTCTATATCCGCAGAAGCTACGATTCCTGCGGCTGTTGCTGCTGTCTTACCAGAAAAAACAGCAGGAAAAATCAATCTATTAGATCTCAACCGTCAGGCAATGCGTGAGTTTTTTACTTCTATGGGTGAAAAACCGTTCCGTGCTGATCAGGTGATGAAGTGGATCTATCAGTTTGGTTACGATGATTTTGAACAGATGACGGATATTAATAAAGTTCTGCGTGCGAAACTTCAGCAAGTTGCGGAGATTCGCGCCCCGGAAATTGTGACAGAACAACGTTCATCTGATGGCACAATTAAATGGGCGATTGCCGTTGGTGATCAACAAGTTGAGACGGTTTATATTCCCGAAGAAGATCGCGCCACGCTGTGTGTTTCATCACAGGTCGGCTGCGCGCTGGAGTGTAAATTCTGTTCAACTGCACAGCAAGGATTTAACCGTAACTTGCGCGTATCGGAAATTATTGGTCAGGTATGGCGCGCGGCGAAAGTCATTGGTCCTGCCAGAGTTGCTGGTCAGCGTCCGATTACCAATGTCGTTATGATGGGAATGGGCGAGCCATTGCTGAACCTGAATAATGTGATTCCGGCGATGGAAATTATGCTCGATGATTTCGGTTTTGGTCTGTCGAAACGCCGCGTTACGATCTCCACTTCTGGCGTTGTTCCGGCGCTGGATAAATTAGGCGAGATGATTGATGTCGCACTGGCGATTTCGCTGCATGCGCCGAATGATCAGATCCGTGATGAGATTGTGCCAATCAATCGTAAATATAATATTGAGACTTTTTTGGCATCGGTTCGCCGCTATTTAGATAAATCCAATGCTAATCAAGGGCGTGTCACCGTTGAATATGTCATGCTGGATCATGTTAACGATGGCACTGAACATGCTCATCAATTGGCGGAATGCCTGAAAAACACGCCTTGTAAAATTAACCTGATCCCGTGGAATCCGTTCCCTGGTGCGCCTTATGGACGCAGCTCTAATAGCCGCGTGGACAGATTCTCAAAAGTATTGATGGAATATGGTTTCACCGTCATTGTACGTAAAACTCGCGGTGATGATATTGATGCCGCTTGCGGTCAATTAGCAGGCGATGTTATCGACCGAACGAAGCGAACATTAAAAAAACGTATGCACGGAGAACCAATTTCAATAAAGTCAGTCTAAAACATGATATGTTACAATTATATATGTAGCTGAGTTGTTAATCTTGGCATGATAATTGATAAACATAGGAAACTGATCACATGCGGAATACGCTGTTAGTTATGCTGTTGTCTATACTGTTTTTTAGTGGTCTTTTATCGGGTTGTGGTCATAACGATAGCAATGAAAATGTTACAGATAAGCAACAAGCGGCAGAAATTCGGCTGACTTTAGGCATGAAATATTTAGCGTTAGGTGATTTGCAAGCGGCGCGTATCAATATTGAACGCGCGGTGAATTACGCTCCGCAGGATTATCGAACTCAATTAGGTATGGCACTTTATTTACAGAGTATCAGTGAGAACGAATCAGCGGACGCCCGTTATCGGCAGGCTTTAAGTTTAGCGCCAGATAATGGAGATATATTGAATAATTACGGTGCGTTTCTTTGTACTTTAGGGCAGTATGATGCAGCTCAAAATTATTTCGATAGCGCAGCGAAAACAACGAGTTTAGAAGGAATTGCAAATAGCCTTGAAAACTCAGGTTATTGCCTGTTGCAGGCAGGGCAGGTGGATAAAGCTCAAATTAAATTGAGCCGAGCATTAAAACAAGCTCCGGAGAAAGGTGAGCGTGTATTAAAAATGTCCACAACATATTTTCAGCAGCAGAAACGGGTAGAAGCGTTAGCGTTGTTAAATCTTTACCAGCAGGTATTACCTGTCAGTGCTGAAAGTTTATGGATTCAGATTCAATATGCGGCGTCAGATAATCGCTTAAATGATGTTCAACGTTATGGTAAGCAACTGGCGCAAGATTTTTCACAATCAAAACAATACCAATTATTCTTAGCTCATGAATACTGATGCACCACACGAACAGACTCCGCTAGCTGAAATCGGTCGCCGACTCAGTGATGCCAGAAAAGAATTAAATCTCAGTCAGGAGACTGTGGCTGAACAACTGCGCTTAAAAGTTACGACTGTGCGGGAACTTGAAGATGGATTAAATCCTCTGGCGCTTGCTCCTACCTTTATTCGCGGTTATATCCGCTCTTATGCCCGATTAGTTCAACTGCCAGAAGATGAGCTGGTTGCTATGTTGCCGAAAGGTCCGGCAGAGAGAAACCTGATTGAATCGAATCGGATTAAGGGATTTACGCTGGGTAAACCGCGTAAGAGACTTGATCGCTGGTTAACTTTATTTACCTGGTTGATTTTGTTTGTCGTTCTTGGTTTGACTGGCGCTTGGTGGTGGGAGAACCATAAAGCGCAGCAAAATGAAATCTCATCGTCTAATACGCAGCAAAATCAAATTTTATTGCCGACAGCGCAACCAGTTAACCCGCCAAGAGATGTTGCTATTTCTCTTGGCAGCTCGAATAACAATACGAATATCAGCACGGCGGAAAACAATCCGTCAGCACTATCTGGTGAAAATACTGCTCAAACAGCAAATCAAAATGCAGTGTCAGCGCCGGAAACTGCTGCACATACAACGCCAACGCTGGAACAAGCGGTAGCCGCGCAAGTTGCTGAAGCAGAAGCGGCAGGCGGTACTCCGGCTGCTTATGTTCCTGATGGTAACGACATCAATATGACATTTACGGCTGAATGCTGGGTGGAAGTGATTGATAGCCGCGGTCAGAATCTCTACAGCGGTTTGCAACATAAAGACGGCAAATTGTCATTGACTGGTCAGGCTCCTTACCGCATCAAACTTGGCGCTCCGGCAGGTGTTGATATTATTTACAAAGGCAAACAAGTAGATTTGAGTCAATACAGAAATTCTAATCGTACTGCTCGCCTAACGTTAGCGGCTGAATAATTCAGGCGTGGTTGTTTTCGTGGAGAGCTTATAAATGAATGATGAAACGCCGATAGTGCGTCGTAAATCAAAACGTATCTACGTCGGCAATGTCCCAATTGGTGACGGCGCGCCGATTGCGGTTCAATCCATGACCAATACCCGCACAACTGATGTTGATGCGACTGTGAAGCAAATTGAGTCGCTGCAACGTGTTGGCGTGGATATTGTCCGGGTTTCTGTCCCCACAATGGAAGCGGCTGAGGCTTTCAAATTCATTAAGCAACGTGTTGCTGTTCCTTTAGTTGCGGATATTCATTTTGATTACCGTATTGCGCTGCAAGTGGCAGAGTACGGTGTCGATTGCCTGCGGATTAATCCGGGCAATATCGGACGAGAAGATCGCATTCGTGCAGTAGTTGATTGCGCGCGCGATAAAAATATTCCTATCCGCATCGGAATTAACGGCGGATCGCTGGAAAAAGATATTCAGGAAAAATATGGCGAACCCACGCCGGAAGCGCTGGTTGAGTCAGCATTGCGTCATGTGGAAATTTTGGATCGCATGAATTTTGATGCCTTTAAAGTCAGCGTGAAAGCCTCCGATGTTTTTCTGGCAGTGCAATCGTATCGCTTGCTGGCACAACAAATTGAACAACCTTTGCATTTAGGGATCACCGAAGCAGGCGGTATTCGCAGCGGGTCGGTGAAATCTGCAATTGGCTTAGGAATGCTGCTATCGGAAGGCATTGGTGATACCTTGCGAATCTCCCTTGCTGCCGATCCGGTCGAAGAAGTTAAAGTGGGTTTTGATATTTTAAAGGCTCTGCGTATTCGTTCGCGCGGTATTAATTTTATCGCTTGCCCGACCTGTTCTCGTCAGGAGTTTGACGTTATTGGTACGGTCAATGCGCTGGAACAACGCTTGGAAGATATTTTAACGCCGATGGACGTTTCTATTATCGGCTGCGTGGTGAATGGTCCCGGTGAAGCACTGGTATCCGATATTGGTGTCACTGGTGGTCATAATAAGAGCGGTTATTATGAAGGCGGTGAACGGCAGAAAGAGCGTTTTGATAACGATAATATGATCGACCAGCTTGAGGCGAAAATCCGCGCCAAAGCCTCAATGTTAGATAAAACGAAGCGTATTGATGTTCGTCTGGATTAAAAAATAAAAAGCAATTCAGTAACAAACAAGTAAAAAGATAGACTTAGAGGGTGGTATTACGGTGTAATAATCGCCTGTTTGCGTTGATGCGGAGTGTGGATACCTCCTATAATCAGCAAAATTTTAAAGATATAGAGAATTGACGTGGCAAAGAAAATTCAAGCCATTCGCGGGATGAACGACTATCTGCCGGAGGAGACAGCGCTTTGGCAGCCGATTGAGCGTGTCCTAAAGCAAGTCCTCGCGAGTTATGGTTACGGTGAAATTCGTACTCCGATTGTAGAACAAACTCCGCTATTTAAACGTGCGATCGGTGAAGTGACCGATGTTGTCGAAAAAGAGATGTATACCTTTGAGGATCGCAATGGTGATTCTCTGACGCTGCGTCCGGAAGGCACCGCCGGTTGTGTGCGTGCCGGTATTGAACATGGCTTGGTATATAATCAGGAACAGCGTGTTTGGTATATCGGTCCGATGTTCCGCCACGAACGTCCGCAGAAAGGGCGTTATCGTCAATTTCATCAAATCGGTGCTGAAGTGTTTGGTCTGCAAGGTCCTGATATTGACGCCGAGCTGATTATGCTTACCGCCCGTTGGTGGCGTGAGTTGGGGATTGCCGAGCATGTTACGCTTGAGCTGAATTCTATCGGATCTTTAGACGCGCGCGCTAAATATAAAGAAGCATTAACCGCGTATTTAGAGCAATTCAAAGATCAACTGGACGAAGATTGTCAGCGCCGCATGTACAGCAATCCAATGCGTGTTCTGGATTCCAAAAATCCAGATGTTCAGGCATTGCTGAACGATGCGCCGACTTTACCTGATTATCTTGATGAAGAATCGAAACAGCACTTCGCTGGTCTTTGTGCATTTCTGGATAATGCAGGAATTAGTTATAAAATTAATCCACGACTGGTTCGTGGTCTGGATTATTACAATCGCACTGTATTTGAATGGGTGACAAATAGCTTAGGCGCACAAGGCACTGTTTGTGCTGGCGGTCGCTATGATGGGCTGGTGGAGCAATTGGGTGGTCATTCCGCGCCAGGTGTAGGCTTTGCTATGGGGCTGGAGCGTCTGGTTTTGCTGGTGCAAGCAGTTAATCCTGATTTCAACGCCGACAAAGCGGTTGATGTGTATCTGATTTCATCTGGCGAAGGTACGCAAATGGCAGCAATGACACTGGCGGAAACGCTTCGTGATGCTGCACCGCAATTGCGCTTGATGACGAATTACGGCGGCGGGAATTTCAAGAAACAATTTGCCCGTGCTGATAAATGGGGCGCTCATATCGCTCTGGTATTGGGTGAAACAGAAGTGGCTGCCGGTCAGGTCGTGGTTAAAGATCTGCGTAACGGCGAACAACAAACTATCGCGCAGGCTGAAGCTGCTGCGTATCTGGTAAAACTGATTGGTTAATCAAGAGGGACACCGTGGAACTTTATAATAATGAAGACGAACAGCTAGATGCGGTGCGTAACTTCTTCCATGAAAATGGCAAAGCGATAATTGTCGGCGTTGTGTTAGGGATCGGTGGTTTATTCGGCTGGCGTTATTGGCAGTCTCACCAACAGCAAAGCATTGCTGCGAGTTCGATCTCTTTCGATCAGGCAGCTCGTAGTAATAATACGGCTAATCTTGAGGTTTTTATTCAGGCAAACGATAACACTTATGGCGTTTTTGCTGCGATGAAACTGGCTCAAGATCTAGTAAATAAAGATGATTTTGCGGCAGCGAAGCAACAACTTCAGTGGGCGCAAAGTCATACTAAAGATGATAATTTATTGCCAGCCATCAATCTGCGTCTGGCGCGCATTCAACTGCAAGAAAAGCAGTTTGATGATGCGCTGAAAACGTTAGAAAGCGTACAAAAAGGCGGATGGTTTGCACAGGCTCAGGAAATTCGCGGCGATGTTTTAGCCGCAAAAGGTGATGCTAAAGGCGCGCGTGAGGCATATAACCTCGCGTTAGATTCCAAACCATCACTGACACTGAAAGAATTACTGAGTATTAAACTGAACAATCTGGCAGCATAAGGGGATTTTAATGAAGTTACGTAAAATTTTTTGCGTAGGATTGCTATCTGCAACCATGTTGAGTGGTTGTTCACTATTTAGTGGTGATGATGATTCAACGCAAATGTCTCCGCTGCCTAAAGTGGAAAATCGCTTCTCACCAAAAGAAATGTGGAGCACCTCCGTTGGTAGCGGTGTCGGCGAATATTACTCACATTTAAGTCCGGCATGGCAAGATGGCAAAATTTATGCCGCAGCGCGTAACGGTGTGGTTAAAGCGCTTGATGCCACCAGCGGTAAACAGATTTGGAAAGTTGATTTAACCGAAAAAACCGGTTATCTGGCTTCAAGTTCTTGGTTCTCTTTCTTATCTTCGTCTAAATCACCCAAATTATCGGGCGGATTAACGGCAGAGAATGGTCATGTTTATGTTGCTGGTGAAAAGGCGGAAGTTTTTGCTTTGAACAGCGAAGACGGTAATCTGGCGTGGAAAACCACGGTGGCAGGCGAAGTGCTTTCTCGTCCTGTAGTGGACAGCGGCATCATCTTAATTCATACCACTAACGGTATGCTGCAAGGTTTAAATGAAGCTGACGGCAGCATTCGCTGGACAACGAATCTCGGTATGCCATTGCTGTCTTTACGCGGTGAATCCGTACCAACTGCGGCACATGGTGCAGCGATTGTCGGCGGCGATAATGGCCGTGTGAATGCCGTGATGATGGATCGCGGTCAGTTAATCTGGCAGCAAGGTATTTCCCAGCCAAGCGGTGCAACAGAAATTGATCGCTTAGCTGACGTAGATAGCTCACCTATCGTGGTAAATAACGTGGTTTATGCTCAGGGTTACAACGGTAGTTTCACTGCGTTGGATCTGCGTTCAGGTCAACTACTGTGGAAGCGCGATGTCGGCTCTGTACAGGATTTCGTGATCGACGGCGGTAAAGTTTACTTAGTTGATCAAAGTGATCGCGTTGTTGCGTTAAGTCTGAACGGCGGTGATGTATTATGGCGTCAGGGTGATTTACTTCATCGCGGATTGACTGCACCTACGTTGTTTGATGGCTACATCGTAGTCGGTGACTCTGAGGGCTATCTGCACTGGCTGGATACCAGCGACGGTTCGTTTGTTGCTCAGAATAAAGTTGATGGCAGCGGCTTGCTGGCAGCACCCGTTGTTGCTGGCGGAAATTTAGTTATTCAAGCGCGTAACGGTGACGTTTATTCATATAGTCACTGAGTTGCTATTTATTGATCGGCATAAATGAATTTGTGCCAGTTAAAAACGGCTCCTGATGTCAGGAGCCGTTTCGTCTTATATAGAGCTAATGATTATTTATCCTTTATTGGCTATGAATCATATAGTTATCATGTAGTTATTGTATTGTTATAAAGAAAGAGGCATTAATCATGATCCCTGTAATCGCGCTGGTCGGGCGTCCCAACGTGGGTAAATCTACGCTATTTAACCGCTTAACGCGTACTCGTGATGCTTTGGTTGCTGATTTCCCCGGCTTAACCCGTGATCGCAAATATGGCAAAGCGGAAGCCGCCGGACATGAATTTATCGTTATTGATACCGGCGGTATTGACGGTACAGAAAATGGGGTGGAAACCCACATGGCTGAACAATCATTACTGGCGATTGAAGAAGCCGATGTCGTTTTGTTTATGGTTGATGCCCGCGCTGGCTTAATGGCAGCAGATCAGGGCATTGCCCAACATTTGCGTATGCGTGAAAAAGCGACCTTTTTGGTGGCGAATAAAACCGACGGACTCGATCCTGACAGTGCGGTAGCTGATTTTTATGCGCTGGGTTTAGGTGAAATCTATCCGATCGCCGCTTCTCACGGGCGCGGCGTGACGTCATTGATTGAAATGGTATTCGGTGAAGCAGAAGAGTCGGAAGCCAAAGAGTCCGAAAATATTGATGATGAACCTATCGCAATTGGTGAAGAAATCTGGGACGAAGAGTTTGATGAGCAGTCAGAGGAAGAGGGCGAAAATGACTCCTCCTATCTGGAAAACTTGCCGATCAAGCTGGCGATTGTCGGGCGGCCAAATGTCGGTAAGTCCACACTGACTAACCGTATTTTGGGCGAAGATCGTGTTGTGGTTTACGATATGCCGGGTACGACGCGTGACAGTATTTATATTCCGATGGTACGCGATGAGCGTGAGTACGTACTTATCGACACAGCCGGAGTACGTAAGCGCGCCAAAGTGACTGAAACCGTTGAAAAGTTCTCGGTGATTAAAACCCTGCAAGCCATTGAAGATGCCAACGTCGTGCTGCTGGTTATTGATGCGCGCGAAGGGATCTCCGATCAGGATCTTTCCCTGTTGGGCTTTATTATCAATAGCGGACGCTCATTAGTGATCGCCGTGAATAAATGGGACGGCTTATCCCAAGATGTCAAAGAGCAAGTGAGAGAAACATTAGATCAGCGTTTAGGCTTTGTTGATTTCGCGCGTGTTCACTTTATCTCTGCTCTTCACGGCAGCGGTGTAGGTAACTTATTTGAATCCGTACAGGAAGCCTACCGTTGTGCGACACGCCGAGTCAGCACGTCATTACTGACGCGTATCATGCAAATGGCGCAGGACGATCACCAGCCGCCATTAGTAAAAGGTCGCCGTGTGAAACTGAAATATGCCCATGCTGGTGGTTATAATCCGCCAATTGTGGTGATCCACGGCAATCAGGTGAAAGATTTGCCCGATTCTTATAAACGCTATTTGATGAATTACTTCCGCCGCTCGCTGGAAGTTATGGGAACGCCAATCCGTATCCAGTTTAACGAAGGGGATAATCCATTTGCCGGTCGTCGTAATAAGCTGACGCCAACTCAGCAGCGCAAACGCCGCCGCTTAATGCAGCATATTAAGAGCCGTAGCAAATAATATTATTACAATAAATTTCAAATAATTATGTGATTCTTGTAGGGGCGGCAACCTGCCGCCCGTTGATTTCACCGTTGTTTGTGCGGGCGACAGATTGTCGCTCCTGCGAATTATTCTTTGTTATCAATATATTAATTTATTTTTTATTCAGATAAATTTTAAATAATTATATGATTCTTGTCAGGGCGGCAACCTGCCGCCCGTTAATTTCACCGTTGCTTATGCGGGCGACAGATTGTCGCCCCTGTGAATTATTCTTTATAATCAATGTATTAATTTATTTTTACCACTTTGCTTATCTAAATCTGAGGCTAGTTAGCCGTTTGCGGCGCTGATGTCGATATATTTGATACCGCAACACTCGGCGCGGTAGTTTCAGCGCGTTTTTCCTCCAAAGAAGATTCAAAATCTATCGCGATCTGAACGCGTTCTTCATTATTTTTTGCATCTTCAAGCTCAATCTCCGTGTCATTTTCTGCTTCTGCTTCTGCTTCTGCTTCTGCTTCTTCTGTGGTCATACTCTCATCTTTACGCAGAGTATCCACCAGGACAGAAACTTCATGATCTGCCACACCAAGCACTTTCAGCGCTTCGGCACCGATATGCAGGCTGCTTTCCAGCGTTTCGACGACAACCCAATTAGCACCGGCTTTTTGTAGTTTCTCTTTTAATTCTTTATCAAGAACACGCGCCAGAATTTTCAGCATTGGATAGAGTGAACGCAGGGTCGAAACTGCTTTTACTGCGCTGGCATTATGATCGATAGAGACAATCACCATTTGCGCTTGCCCTACGCCAATGACGTCCAGCAATTGAGGATCGGTAATATCGCCGAAATAGGCGGGAACACCATCTCGCTTCGCTTTTCTCAGCACATCAGGATTTTTCTCAATTACAATATGCGGGATTGATGAATCTTGCAGCATTTTCGCTAACACATAACCGGTATCACCATAGCCCGCAACGATCACTTTAGCTTTGTTGGCGGTTTCTTGCTGAATCAACTCATGATCGAATTCAGACGGCTCGGTTCTTCTGGTTAAGCGGCAACCAAAGGCATACAGGCTTGGTGTAAATGCCATACTGACGGAAATCACGCCAATACCCATAATAAACGTCGTATCGTCGATCACGGCAAAGGCTTTTGCTACGCCGAACAACACAAATCCGAATTCTCCGCCCTGACACAGCAGGAATGCCACTTTCGTTGCCGCCTCTTTTGACGTGCCAAACAGCAATGCCAGCAGGAACAGAACAGCGATTTTTATCAATAGGATAACCGCAACATTACTGACAAATAGAAATGGTGTATGCGCCAGCGTGACGAAATCGATAGACATACCAACGGAGATAAAAAAGATGCTCATCAGCAAACTTTTCGCCGACTCAACGCTGGCGTGGATCTGAAACCCGTATTTAGACGTAGAAAGCATCATTCCCATGATAAATGCGCCTAACGCCATAGATAAACCAAAATGCTCCATGACATAAGCCGCTAATATCACTGCAAACATAACAAATAGCGTGAATGTTTCGCGGTAATCTTTGCGCGCCATATAATTAAGCACGCCGGGAACGATCCAGCGACCAAAAACAATTACTGCAAACAGCGCACCGATAACGGAAATACTCTGCATCCACAGCGGGGAATCGCTTGGCAGTACAGAGATTTTATCCGCCAGCAACGGTACCAGCGCTAATAGCGGTACGATCGATAAATCCTGCATCAGCAAAATAGCAAAACCAATTTTGCCGTGTTCGCTGGAAAACTCGTTGTGCTCTTGCAATATTTGAATAACAAAAGCGGTAGAAGACAACGCCAGCGTCAGACCAATAATAATCGCCGCGTTCATTTGATAACTAAGCAGGAAGAAATAAGAACCGATAGCCGCGCCGCACAGCAAAATTTGCAGCGTACCTAAACCAAATACCACGCGGCGCATTGCCCATAAACGTTTGGGCTGCATTTCTAATCCAATAATAAATAACAGTAACACAATGCCAAATTCGGAAACGTCCCGAATGTTTGCAACGTGTTCTTTAAGAATAACCTTACCGGGCGTATAAGGGCCAATGATGATGCCAGTAATCAGCAAACCCAGAATAGAACCTAACCCGATCTTCTTCGATAATGTAACAGTAACTGCGGCAACGAATAAAATAATAACCAGTAATAAGAGTAATTCATTCATATCGCAGTTTTCCTCTAGTTAGTGCACAGCTAGTTCCTGTTGTCAGGGGGAAGCTATCCATGGCGTGGTGTTCCTCGACGGATTTTTAGTTGATGATGTTGTGATGCAGTTTCCCAGTTGAGAGTGATTAATATCTAAACAATATTATGAACACAGAGCATGGTGACTGACTTTTTGCGTAGTTAGTATACGCAACTGTAACAGTTTCTTGCAGACGATTTTGTAGAAATATCATATTAATTTTTATTAATACCCAACGGGTATTAAGCGATATTAATTATTTACGATGAATTTGCTCGAAATATGAATAAAATTATCTGGTCATAAAGGTGTTTTTACTGTTGCATAAAACAGGTTTATTTAATGAGGTTAATATGATGGAAGCACTTTGTTCCCATACCGAGAGTTGAGAAATCGGAAGCTGAGAAAATAATCTTGGATAATCAGTTAACCTGAGGGTTTGGATAAGAGGTTATATTTCGACGATAAAAATCAAATAATTATATGATTTTTGCGTAGGGGCGACAACCTGTCGCCCGCCAAACCACAATGAAATCAACGGGCGGCAGGTTGCTGCCCCTACAAATTATTCTTTATTATCAATTCATTAATCTATGATTCTTGCCATTTCTTTAGCCAAACCTTAGGTCAATTAGTTAATTTATTAACCCCGCAAACACAACTCTCCACCCAGCCATCACTTAATCGTGTTTTCAGGGTATCGCCGACTTGTATCTGTCTGGTTTTTTTTAGTGTAGCGCCATCGCTGGTGCTGGTGACGCTATAACCGCGCGCTAATGTAGCCAGCGGGCTGACGGCTTCCAGTTGAGAATATCCGACACTAAAACGCTGTTTAGCCGCGTTCATTTGCCGTTCTAATGCTTGTTGTAACTGATATTGCAACTGTTGCAATTGCTGTTGGCTGCGATGTACGCGTCTTTGCGGCTGTGTTTGTATTAATCGTTGTTGAAGTTGCTCGTTGTTGCGGCTATTTTGACGCAGCCGTGTTTGCATTACATCTTCTAAACGATTTTGCAGTTTGAGCAACGTTGTTTGCTGGCGTGATAAGCGAAGCTGCGGGTGTTGCTGTTGTAATCGGCTGTCCTGACGCGCTAAACGCTGGCGCAGACGAGAAAGATAATAATCCATCGCCATTTCCAATCGCTGTTGCTGTGATTGCAACTGGCGCACCAACTCTAACTGATTACGGCTCACCAATTCAGCGGCGGCTGACGGCGTTGGAGCGCGTAAGTCAGCGACAAAATCAGCGATAGTCACATCAGTTTCATGTCCAACGGCGCTGACAATGGGGATTTGACTGCTGGCAATGGCTCTGGCAACTAATTCTTCGTTAAAACACCAAAGATCTTCCAGCGAACCGCCGCCGCGCCCGACGATCAACACATCACACTCGTTACGCTGATTCGCCAGCTCAATTGCCTGCACAATTTGCAGCGTGGCATCTGCGCCCTGAACCATCGTTGGATAAATAATTACTGGCAGCGAGGGATCGCGGCGTTGCAGTATATGCAAAATATCGTGCAGCGCCGCACCGGACTTTGATGTCACAATACCAATGCAAGTTGCCGGAGCAGGTAACGGATGTTTGCGAGCTTGATCAAACAATCCCTCTGCGGATAATCGCTGTTTAAGCTGCTCAAAACGCTGTTGCAGCAAACCATCACCCGCAGGCTGCATACTTTCAGCAATCAACTGATAGTCACCGCGCGGTTCATATAACGTGATAGATGCGCGAATTAAGACCTGCTGACCGTTTTGCGGCTGAAAAGTGGTTTTACGATTGGCGGTACGAAACATGGCACAGCGCACTTGCGCGCGATCATCTTTCAGCGTGAAGTACCAATGCCCCGAAGAGGGTTGGGAAAAATTAGAGATTTCCGCAGACAGCCAAATCTGCCCCATTTCCATTTCTAATAGCTGACGAACCGTTTGATTTAAACGGCTAACGGTAAAAACCGGCGGTGAAGAGGGTAGCGACATGTGACGGAGATCAAACTCGTGGGTGACAACTTAATTGACTGATACTACATAGCTGTACCAGCGAATCAAGCATTTTTTGAGAAAAGTGTGGTCAAGCCCTCACTGGTTCTGTATAATGCCACGGCAATATTTTATCTGTTTTTCTCTCGTCAACCCTTGTTTTAACCCAGTGAGATATTGCCCATGCTACGTATTGCCAAAGATGCTCTAACATTCGACGACGTTCTGCTCGTTCCCGCACATTCCACTGTATTGCCTAACACGGCTGAATTATCAACGATGTTGACCTCAACCATTCGTTTGAATATTCCCATGCTTTCCGCTGCGATGGATACCGTTACCGAAGCCAGACTGGCTATCGCTTTAGCGCAAGAGGGCGGAATCGGTTTTATCCACAAAAATATGTCTATCGAACGTCAGGCGGAAGAAGTGCGCCGCGTGAAAAGACATGAAAGCGGCATCGTTACTGATCCCATCACCGTTACGCCTGAAACCACAGTGCGCGAAGTTAAAGAAATGGCGCAAGTGAACGGTTTCGCCGGTTATCCGGTGGTGGCAGCCAATAATGAACTGGTCGGGATTATTACTGGTCGTGACGTGCGTTTTGTTGTCGATTTAGATCAACCCGTCAGCGGGCTGATGACACCGAAAGAGCGCTTAGTCACTGTTAACGAAACAGAAGCGAAAGATCGCGACATCGTATTCCAAAGAATGCAGGAAAAACGCGTTGAAAAAGCGCTGGTTGTTGACAGCAAATTTCATCTGTGCGGCATGATTACGGTGAAAGACTTCCAAAAAGCAGAGCGCAAACCTAACGCCTGTAAAGACGAACAAGGTCGTTTGCGTGTCGGTGCTGCGGTTGGTGCCGGTGCAGGTAACGAAGAGCGTGTGGCTGCATTGGTTGAGGCTGGTGTTGATGTATTGCTGATTGACTCCTCTCATGGTCATTCCGAGGGCGTTTTACAGCGCATTCGTGAAACTCGCGCCGCTTATCCTAATCTGCAAATCATCGGCGGTAACGTAGCAACGGCTTCCGGCGCTCTGGCACTGGTTGAGGCTGGCGTTAACGCCGTGAAAGTCGGTATCGGTCCGGGTTCAATCTGTACTACGCGTATCGTAACTGGCGTAGGTGTTCCGCAAATTACTGCTATTGCTGATGCCGTTGATGCTGTTGGCCATTTAGGTATTCCGGTTATCGCTGACGGCGGTATCCGTTTCTCTGGTGATATTTCTAAAGCGATTGCCGCCGGTGCTTCTTGCGTTATGGTTGGTTCAATGCTGGCAGGTACAGAAGAATCTCCGGGTGAAATTGAACTGTATCAAGGTCGTTCATTTAAATCCTATCGCGGAATGGGTTCGCTGGGCGCGATGTCTAAAGGCTCGTCTGACCGTTACTTCCAGACCGATAACGCCGCCGACAAACTGGTGCCGGAAGGTATTGAAGGTCGCGTCGCGTACAAAGGCTATCTGAAAGTGATTATTCACCAGCAAATGGGCGGATTACGTTCTTGTATGGGATTGACCGGTTGCGCGACGATTGATGAACTGCGTACCAAAGCTGAATTTGTGCGTATTACCGGTGCAGGCATTCAGGAAAGCCATGTTCATGATGTGACGATTACTAAAGAGTCACCAAATTATCGTATGGGTTAATATTTAGATCTCTTCTGAATATCATTAGATAAGAGGCGGATTATCTATCCGCCTCTCGTATTCTCCCCATCAAAACAGCTATAATGCTGCGAAATTTCTCCTTGTCCGACCTGCTATCAGGTCTCACATTACCGTTTTTGGAAAGCGATACATGTCAAAAAATATCCATCAGCAGCGCATTCTGATTCTGGATTTTGGTTCTCAATACACCCAGTTAATTGCTCGCCGCGTTCGTGAAATCGGCGTTTATTGCGAATTATGGGCGTGGGACGTCAGTGAAGCGCAAATTCGTGAATTTAATCCCACGGGTATTATTCTGTCCGGCAGCCCTGAAAGCACCACCGAGGCAGGCAGCCCGCGCGCGCCGGAATATGTGTTTAACGCTAATGTACCGGTACTCGGCATTTGCTACGGTATGCAAACGATGGCGATGCAGCTTGGCGGTCAGGTTCAGGGTTCTGACGAGCGTGAATTCGGCTATGCCAAAGTAGATATTATCAACGATAGCGAGTTTATCCGCGATATTCGTGATTCTCTGTCCGCTGACGGCAAACCGCAGCTTGATGTCTGGATGAGTCACGGCGATAAAGTCACCGCGATCCCCGCCGGTTTTAAAACCATTGCCAGCACCGATACTTGCCCGTTTGCTATTATGGCGAACGAAGAAAAACACTTCTACGGGCTGCAATTCCACCCCGAAGTAACGCATACCAAACAAGGTTTACCGCTGTTAAAACGCTTTGTGCTGGATATTTGCGGCTGTGATGCGTTATGGACGCCTGCTTCCATTATCGACGATGCTATCGCGCGTATTCGTCAGCAAGTCGGTGATGATGAGGTGATTCTTGGCTTGTCCGGCGGTGTCGATTCCTCTGTTACTGCTATGTTGCTGCATCGTGCTATCGGCAAACGCTTAACTTGCGTATTTGTCGATAACGGCTTACTGCGCCTGAACGAAGCGGATCAAGTAATGGACATGTTCGGCGATAAATTTGGTCTGAACATTATCCACGTTGCCGCTGAACAGCGCTTTTTAAGCGCCCTGTCTGGTATTAGCGATCCCGAAGCGAAGCGTAAAACCATTGGTCGCGTATTTGTCGAAGTGTTTGATGAAGAAGCCACAAAACAAACCAATGTGAAATGGTTAGCGCAAGGGACGATCTACCCTGATGTGATCGAATCCGCTGCGTCTGCTACCGGTAAAGCCCATGTTATCAAGTCTCATCACAATGTCGGCGGATTACCGGAAGAGATGAAAATGGGACTGGTTGAACCGCTGAAAGAGTTGTTCAAAGATGAAGTGCGTAAGATCGGTCTGGAACTCGGCTTGCCATACGACATGCTATACCGCCACCCATTCCCCGGACCAGGTTTAGGTGTGCGCGTACTGGGCGAAGTGAAAAAAGAGTATTGCGACCTGCTGCGCCGTGCTGACGCCATCTTTATTGAAGAACTGCACAAAGCCGATCTGTACCATAAAGTCAGTCAGGCATTCACCGTATTTCTACCAGTACGCTCCGTCGGCGTAATGGGCGATGGTCGTAAATACGATTGGGTTGTCTCACTGCGCGCCGTCGAAACCATCGACTTTATGACCGCACACTGGGCGCACCTCCCGTATGATTTCTTAGGCCGCGTCTCTAACCGGATAATTAATGAAGTCAATGGAATCTCGCGTGTGGTTTATGATATTTCCGGCAAACCACCGGCGACGATTGAGTGGGAGTGATGGGTAGTTTTTGTTAGTGATTAGGATTAGTAAGGTTTAAAACCGCTAGTGAAATCTTTTGAGATTGCTGGCGGTTTTTTATATTTGTAATATTTCGTTAATCTGTGAAAATATACTATTGACCTCTGTATTTTTAATAGAATAGATTTATTCTTTTAATAAACAAGATGAATAAAATAATTTCCCCATTCGACTTAGTTGTATATACCAAAATTCATATCCTGGTAATCCATTATACTGAAATATATGATTTTTTATTACTGTAATCTAATACACCTAATGAACTTAGATGGTCTATATAAGTATAGATATGTTGTGGTAATGATAAAATTTCTGGATTTATTGTGATTTCTATAAGACTATTTTTTTCTTCTTGTATTAATGAACTATTTTTAATTGCGTTTTCAATTTCTTTAAAGGTAAGGTTTTCATCTAATTTTACATGATTAGAGTCAACAGATTGAAAATATATTGATATATCATGTCGAGATAATTTATCTATTAAGTTAACTTCATCTGGAGCTAATTGGCTAATGATAAATAAAGTTGCAGGGTGGATATTTTCAGCTTTATCTTTATCTATAGAACAGGCAAGTAGCTGAATATACATTTCATTAATTATACTTCCTTCATCTTGGAATTTAAGTTTATCTATTATTTGTAAGAAAATTGATTCAACAGGTTTTACTCGATTATTTTCTGGTACTCTATCAAGAGCAGCTTGAATTTTATCTTGAAGTCTTGCAATGTATTGAATTGGAATAAGAGTGAGTCTAAATGTTTTTATTAGGTCTACTCCAAGTTTACCAAATTCTTTTACTAGTCCTTTGAATCCATCATCATAAATATCTTGTATCACTTGAGGAGGAATATTTTTTATGAAATTTTCAGGATCTGCCATTTTTAACTCTAATTAAGTAGGACATTAAATTCATTATGTTTCTATAGATATTATACATTATCACTATATTATTCATCATGATATTTTAATTCCCCTGCTGATTTATTTTCTAATTCTGCTCCATAAACAATGACAATCTCATCAAACTTTATAATTTAACTAGTTTAAAAATAAATAAAATTTAGTCAATTACGTTATTTTGTGTGAAGTAGCAAAATGACGTAAAAAGCAGGAGGAATTTAAGGCTTAAAAAACCAACCCCCTAAATCCCCTCACACCGAAATGTCATCACCGTACCAAACGCTGGGTGTGTAATTGAAAGTTCCTGTGCGTGTAATTGTAATCGGTCTGCCATCGCTTTGGCTTCGGGGTGGGCGTAGAATTTGTCGCCTAAAATCGGGTGTCCGATTGCCAGCATGTGTACGCGTAGTTGGTGGGAGCGTCCGGTGACGGGCATTAGTTTGACTCTGGTTGAACCATCATCATCGCGGCTAATAACCTGATATTCTGTCTGCGCGCTTTTACCGGTTTCGTAACAGACTTTTTGTTTCGGGCGATTTGGCCAGTCGCAAATAAGCGGTAGATCGACTAATCCCTCGTCTTTTTCCAAATGTCCCCAAACGCGCGCGATATAGGTTTTTTTCGTTTCCCGTTCGCGGAACTGGCGTTTTAATTCTCGTTCTGCGGCTTTGGTCAGTGCGACGACTATCACGCCGCTGGTTGCCATATCCAAACGATGCACGGATTCAGCGCTGGGATAATCGCGCTGGATTCGCGCCATAATGCTGTCGTGATGCTCCGGCGCTTTACCCGGTACGGAAAGCAATCCGCTTGGCTTATTTACCACCATAATGTGTTCGTCCTGATACAGGATATATAAATAAGGTTCAGTCGGCGGGTTATAGGACAACATCATAGCGGTTTATAGCTCCAAGAATCAGAATACCAGCGTATGTGCCAGTATACCGAATCATTATTTAACCTGAATTTCAGATAAGAAATTATATTATTACGATAAATTTCAAATAATTATGTAGTTTTTCGTAGGAACGGCAACCTGCCGCCCGCCAGGCAATGGTGAAATTAACGGGCGGTTGACAACCGCCCCTACGAATTATTCTTTATTATCAATATATTGATTTATCGTTTTTACCATTTTTTATCTAAACCTGAGGTTTATTACGATAAATTTCAACCGATTATATGGTTTTCCGTAGGGGCGGCAACCTGCCGCCCGCCAAGCAATGGTGAAATCAACGGGCGGTTGACAACCGCCCCTACGAATTATTCTTTATTATCAATATATTGATTTACCATTTTTCACTGATGCGTCACCACAATCATACGCAGCGCGTCGAGCCGCCAACTGGCTTGCTGCAAGCAGGCGAGGATCTGTTGACGATTTTCTTCGATGGCTTCCAGTTCATCATCACGAATCGTTGGGTTTATCGCTTTTAAGGCATTCAGGCGATTCAGCTCCAGCGTCAGTGTATCATCAGCTTCCTGTTTGGCGGCATCAATCAATGCCTGTGCTTGTGCGGCGATCTCTTTTTCGCCCATCTGCAATACGTCATGAATATCTTTCTGCACCGCGTTGACCAGTTTGCTGCCGGTATGACGATTCACCGCATTAAGCTGGCGATTGAAGCCCTCAAAGCTCACTTGTCCGGCGAGATTTGTACCTTTGCGATCCAGCAGTAAACGGATTGGCGTTGGCGGTAAGAATCGCGTTAATTGCAGATTTTTCGGCGCTTGCGCTTCCACTACATAAATCAGTTCCATCAGCATAGTGCCGACAGGCAGCGCTTTATTTTTTAGCAGCGACACGGTACAACTGCCGGTATCACCGGATAGGATCAAATCCAGCCCGTTACGCACGATCGGGTGTTCCCAACTGATAAATTGAGTATCTTCCCGCGACAGCGCTCTTTCACGGTCAAAAGTGATAGTGCAGCCATCTTGCGGAATGCCCGGAAAATCCGGTACCAACATATGATCAGACGGCGTGAGGATCACCAGATTATCGGTGTCATCTTCCTGATTAATTCCAACAATATCAAACAGATTCAGCGTAAAACCAATCAAATCAACGTTGTTATCCTGTCCGGCAATGGTTTCAACTAATTTTTGCGCTTGCTCACCGCCATTAGAGTTCATTTCCAGCAGGCGATCGCGCCCGTTTTCCAGTTGCGCTTTCAGGTTGTTGTGCATGGTACGGCTGCGCTGAATAAAATCATCGAATCCGCTTTGCTCGGACGGTTCGGCTAAATATGCCATCAGATCATCATGCAGCGCGTCATACACCGGACGACCGGTGGGGCAGGTATGCTCAAATGCGTCGAGACCCTCATGGAACCAGCGGATCAGAATTGCCTGCGCGGTATTTTCCAGATACGGCACGATAATCTGAATATCGCGGCTCTGACCGATACGATCCAGACGACCAATGCGTTGTTCCAGCAAATCAGGATTAAACGGCAGATCGAACATCACTAAACGGCTGGCAAACTGAAAGTTACGCCCCTCTGAACCGATTTCAGAGCAAAGCAAAACCTGCGCGCCGTTTTCTTCCGTGGCAAAGTAAGCCGCTGCGCGGTCGCGCTCGATAATGGATAAACCCTCGTGGAATACTGCGGCATGAATCCCCTCGCGTTCGCGCAGGGTTTGCTCCAGTTTCAGTGCGGTAGCGGCTTGCGCGCAGATCACCAGCACTTTTTCATCACGATTTTGTTTCAGGTATTCCATCAACCATTCAACACGCGGATCGAAGTTCAGCCAGCTAACGCTATCGCCCTCAAATTCCTGAAAAATCTGTTCAGGATAGAGCATATTATGCGCGCGCACGTCCAGCGTTTTTTTGCCGTTCATTAACTTAGCAACTTTAAACGCGGTTTGATATTGCGTTGGCAGCGGCAGTTTGATTTGATGCAGATAACGCAGCGGGAAGCCTTTCACGCCCTGACGAGTATTGCGGAACAACACGCGGCTGGTGCCATGCCGATCCATTAGCATATTGACTAATTCAGTACGCGCGGATTCGCTCTCTTCGCCGCCAAGATTGACCGCTTTCAGCAGCGGTTCAATGTCTTGTTCGTTAATCAGCTCACCTAACGAATTTAGCGCGCTGTTATCCAGTTTTTCACCGCTGACCAGCAAACTCACGGCATCAGCAACCGGACGATATTTCTGCTGTTCTTCAATAAATTCGTGGTAATCGTGAAAACGATCGGGATCGAGCAAACGTAAACGAGCGAAATGGCTCTCTTGCCCCAACTGTTCTGGTGTTGCAGTTAATAGCAACACCGCAGGGATATTCTCCGCCAGTTGTTCAATCGCCAGATAATTACGGCTTGGCGCTGCTTCGCTCCAGACCAGATGATGCGCTTCGTCAACGACCAGCAAATCCCATTCAGCCTCGACTAAATCGCTTAAACGCTGTTTGTTTTGACAAGCAAAATCCAGCGAGCAAATCACCAGTTGTTCTGTCTCAAAAGGATTACTGAAATCAAGACGCGCTTCTGCGTAACGCTCTTCATCAAACAATGAAAAATGCAGATTAAAACGGCGCAGCATTTCTACCAGCCATTGATGCTGCAACGTTTCCGGCACGATAATCAACACGCGCTCAACGCGACCAGCCAATAGCTGCTGATGGATAATCATGCCTGCTTCGATGGTTTTCCCCAGACCGACTTCATCAGCCAGCAATACACGCGGCGCATGACGATGCCCGACTTCATTGGCAATATGTAATTGATGCGGGATCAGGCTGGCACGCACGCCGGTTAACCCGCTCCACGGCATTTTGTATTGTTCGCTCTGATATTTTCTTGCCCGATAACGCAAACAGTAGCGATCCATACGATCAAGCTGACCAGCGAACAGGCGATCTTGCGGTTTACTAAAGGTGAGTTTGCTGTCGAGCATCACTTCACGCAGCGTCACATCAGGCTCATCGGTATCCAAACGGCGACCGACATACGCCAGCACGCCGTTTTTTTCTTTTACTTCTTCGACCAATAACTGCCAACCCTCGTGGCTGGTAACGGTATCGCCGGGGTTAAACATAACGCGGGTGATAGGGGAATCATGCTTGGCATACAGGCGATTTTCGCCGATTGCAGGAAATAGCAGCGTTACGGTTCGTGCGTCCTCTGCGACAACTGTTCCTAATCCTAAGTCACTTTCCGTGTCACTGATCCAGCGTTGACCTAAAGTAAAGGGCATATATTTTTCGACTTCTCGTTTAATGAGAAAAACAACAATAAAAGGGATTAGCCTTATTGTTGTTTTGCTCTTTTGCTATGGTTTGGGGGGATAGAAATAAGGGCGCTATGGTAATGATCAGCGGCAGTTAAAACAAGCCCATCTGACCGCTAATCAGCGTTTCAAAATTATCGTGCATAAATGGCAAAATTGCATCTGCAATTGGCTCTAATTGACGAGAAATATAGTGCTGATAATCGATGGGCGCGTGCCGGTTTTCCAGCGGTTCAGGACCTTGCAGCGTCATCAGATAACGGATTGTGCCGCCATTTTGGTATTGCAGCGGTCTGCCGTGCGCCTGATTATATTCATCTGCCAGTTTTGCAGCTCTGGCATGAGGCGGCACATTGCGTTGATATTCAGCCAGTTTTCTCCGCAGGCGCTTGCTGTAAATCAGCAGCGCATCAAATTCACCATTTAAGGTTTTTGCTACATAATCACGAATAAAATCCTGATAAGGCTGATTGTGGAAAATCCGCTGATAAAGCTGTTGCTGGAATTGCTGCGCCAGCGGCGTCCAGTCGGTGCGGACGGTTTCCATGCCTTTGTAAATCATTTCATCGCTGCCGTCATCGTGGATAATTAAACCGGCATAACGTTTTTTACTGCCTTGCTCGGCACCGCGAATGGTCGGCATCAGAAAGCGATTAAAATGGGTTTCATATTCCAGTTCCAGCGCGGATTCCAGCTTCATATCTTGCTGTAACGTTTCCCGCCACCATTGATTAACATGATTCACCAACGCGCGCCCGATCTGATCGGCTTGTTCGTTAGTATGGGCTTTTTTCAGCCAGACAAAGGTGGAATCGGTATCGCCGTAAATCACCTGATAGCCTTGCTGTTCAATCAACGCTTTGGTTTTTAACATGATTTCATGCCCGCGCAGCGTAATGGACGATGCCAGCCGCGGATCAAAAAAGCGACAACCGCTGGAACCTAGCACGCCGTAAAAAGCATTCATAATAATTTTTAGCGCTTGAGATAACGGCTTATTGTTAGTCCGTTTTGCCTGCTCACGCCCTTGCCAGATCTGCGCGACAATATCAGGCAAGCAGTGAACTGAGCGTGAAAAACGCGCTTGCCGAAAACCGGCGATAGAATCCTGCTCTTTATCCTTTAACGTGCCTTCAATCAGACCAACGGGATCGATCAGAAAAGTGCGGATAATCGAGGGATACAGACTTTTATAATCCAGCACTAACACCGAATCATATAAATCAGGCGTGGACGACATTACATAACCGCCAGGGCTATGCTCTTCCGGCAGTGAGCCGAGATTCGGCGCAACATAGCCGATGCGGTGCATTCGCGGCAGGTAGAGATGAGTAAATGCAGCGACAGAACCGCCGCTGCGATCCGCAGCCAGACCCGTGACAGTGGCGCGCTCCAGTAAAAACGTCATTAGCTGCGTTTTGGCAAAAATTTTGGCAACCAGCACGCAATCCATCAGGTTGTAATAGGCAAGTGCCGGTTTATCTTCGCGGAACATACGATTGATTTCGTCCATGCGCTGATACGGATTATCAATCGCCTTGCCCTCGCTGAGCAACTCTCTGGCGACATTTTCCAGACTGAAAGAGGCGAAATTCCACGTCGCACTTTTCAGCGCTTCAATACCATCAATAATCAAACGACCGCTGGCAGAAGCAAAAAAATGCCCCTGCTTAAATCCGTGTTCGCGCCATTCAAGCACGCTGCCATCACGTCCAAAAGTCAGCGGAACCTGATAACGTTCGGCGTGTTTTTGCAAAATCCGCAAGTCAAACTGCACCAGATTCCAACCGATAATGGCATCGGGATCGTACTGCGCGATCCATTGATTGAGTTTTTGCAGCAATAAAGGACGGCTGGCAACATATTCCAGATCAAAATCGCGCTGTTGCTGTGATGAATGAGGTGAATTTGATGAGTGCGGGGAATCGGTCGCCGATCCCAACATATATACCTGATTTTGCCCGCAGCCATGTAAACCGATACAGTACAATTCACCATGTTCGGTGGTTTCAATATCCAGAGAAACAAAGCGCAGCGTCGGGCGATAATCCGGCGCAGGTTTGATGCGTGCGTTAATCAGCGAGCTATCGGCGATTTGATCGCCCTGAAACCAGACCGGCGCAGTAATAAAACGCTCCATCAAATAACGTTCCGGCGGACGAATATCCGCCTCATACAGAGTAATTCCCGCTTCATTCAATAGTTTTTCAATACGCTGCAACTGGCGATATTGACGGCAATACAAACCTAGTACCGGCTGACAATGAAAATCCTGCATCGCCAGCGGACGCAAACTCCAACCGCGCTCATTCGCTAACAACGCCGAAACCCGCGCCTGATTCACCGCAGGCACAAACGCTACTGCCTGCTGCAACGGCAAACGAATTCGCCGCGCACCGTTATCCGTCGCCAGCCAATAGTCGATCTCAATACCCGCAGGCGAATCCCGCCAGTGTCGGGTAAGGATAAAACCTTGTTGCAGAGTTTGTGGCGTAGTGGTCAAGATGATTGCCTACCGGTTTTTCGTGTAATTGATAGGGATTATAGCCTGTATGTTTGTACAGGGGCAGTATAATATACTAATAAATATAGTGTTCATATTCACTATTACAATGTAATTATAATTTTTTATATTTGTATTAAGTAAAATAGTTATTTCTTATTAAGATTCTGTTACTAATATGTGAGAATGAAATGGAGAAAACTATTGTAGTTTTAGCATGTTCAATAAAACATGATTATTGATACTGAAAAATATGTTGAGGCTACGGGCGGAAAATTGCATATAGATATTGAGCTGGAAGATGGAACGCATTATTGTCTTCCGATATGAAATTTGAAAAATTTTAATTTAAATAAAAATATTAGATTAAAAATGCTGATTCCATATTTTTATGCAACCAGCGTTTTGCTTTATACAATAGTTGTTGTTTAATTAATCAAAAATTTGGATAAGGAAATGGTAAAAATGATAGGTTAATTATCTCTTATTCATAAATTACTCCTTCATTCTCGTTATTACGAACGATTTGAAGGTCTGCCATCAATTGCTTTCTATCTTGATTAAAAAGAGAAAGGGTACCTAGTGCTGTTTTTAGGTCTTTTGTTACACATGTTGTTTTATTCATAAAGAAGTTTTGTTTATAACTAACAAAAGAAGGTAATTCCTCCAGTTTTGTCCAGTAATCTTTTCTCAGTGTTTTATTCGAAAGAGGTGACCGGAGTAATACATGCATTGCTTGCCCATAGAAATTAGGATGTGTTGATCGTGAAATAGTAAAATAATTTGGGGAAAGTAAAGAAGAAATAACATCCTGAACGTGATTGCGACCACAGGTATAAGTCGTCAAACGAAGATCAAGACTACCGTGTAAGCGGCAGTTGAGTTCGACTATTATGGGTTCTTTTTCTGTCATGATAATTTCAAGGTGTGTTGGACCATTGCGAACGCCAAGAGCATTTAATACTTTAGTTGCATAATTGCGAAGTACTGCATATTCAGGAAGTCCATGATCAACAGTTTCCATATAATCTAAAAAAGGAGATATACCATTGTCACGCTTTACAGCCCAAATGCTAGTTAAATAGTGTTGTCCGTTTAGGGATACATTGTCGAGAATAAATTCCTGTCCACATAAATAGCTTTGTATTAATACAGTAGTATTAGGAGACCCATAGTATGATGCTGAGTTCATGACCTCATTGAAAGCTTGATGAACAGCTTCTATAGAATTGCATTTGAAAACACCTTTTACCCCTGCACTTTCAACTGGTTTAATGATAACTGGATATTGATTATGTTGTTCAGCCCAGTTTGAAATAGCATGTATATCATCTGATAGCATTTGTTCAGGTACTTTTAGTCCTGATTTACTAACTGTGTTGATCATCTCAAACTTATGTCGTCTGGCGGCACTTAGCTCTGACACATTTATATATGTCAGATTCATTGCAGTAGCGAGTATATCAACTAATTTGAGAGCCGAATCTAAACCATGTAATACAGCAGAAAACTGCCATTTAGAAAGGGTGCTAAGAGTTTGTCGTATATTTCCTTGATGAATAAAACAAGCCACATAATCTTGCTGGTTGAGTGCTTCACCGAAATCGGTCGCTATTGTTAGATCGCTGAATAGATGGACACATTGTATTCCGTAAGCACGAAAAATGGGGGCGTAATTCTCTGCGGTTGAAATACCATCAATAATCAGAATAGCTTTAATACTATTTTTCATGTGATATATCTCCATCATTAGATTCATAAAATTTGATGTAGGAAAGAAAAGTAGATAGCATCATCACTAGTGCTGCGATAGAAAAGCCAAATGTTGCCCCATATCTGATTGAAAAACTTACTCCTGATACTAACAACCCTAACAATGCGACACCTATTGCCCCTCCAATTTGGCGCGTAGCATTAATGGCAGCTGACGCTGTAGCTGTCATTTCTGGCGGTGCAGAATGGATAAATGTAGACAGTAATGTCGGCAGAGCGATTCCTCCACCGACCGGCATTAAGAAAAGAAATAAAACAAAGGTCAGAAAATCTGCATCAATATGCGTTAAAACAGCGAGGGATATGTAACTTATCATGGCGATAATTACGCCTATTATGATCGTTAAACGCGAGCCAAATCGTTCTGATAAATAACCGCTGGCAGTGTTCGCTAAGGCAATAATAGTGAATGTGAGTAAAGCCAGTCCGGTCATTACCGGAGAAAATCCGCGATACATCTGAAAGTAAATTGTTAGCAGGAAAATTGAACCATAAAAAGAAAAGTTCATTGCTGCACCGAGAAATAATCCCAAAGAAAAAAATGGTGTTTTAAATAAACTGGCTGGAATAAATGCTGTTTGATTATTGCTGATATGGCGTACCAGTTGGATCAATGAAATTAGGAAAATCACAGCAAATACTAAATCTGAAAAGGTATAACTTGCATCCTTGCCAGATTTTATCAGTACGAAAATCAGTGAAAAACTGGTAACAATAAAAAGCAGAATTCCTTTGTTATCGATTTGGCGCGCGTTAAAATGAACTGGTTCATTGATAAAAAGAAGAGTGAATAATATACCAATAAGACATATCGGTATATTAATCAGAAAAAGCGAGTGCCAAGAGTAATACTCTAACATCAAGCCGCCAAAGAAAGGTCCGGCAGCACTAATGATCCCGCCTATTGCACTCCACCAACCGATAGCTTTTGTTCGTAATACCGCATCTCCGCCACTAGCAATAGTAAGTAACGCTAGTGATGATGGTAGAATCAGTGCCGCACCGACCCCTTGTCCAATACGACCTGCAATCATGATTTCAATCGTTGATGAAAATGCACAAATAAGAGAGGAAAGCAGAAAGAAAACCATGCCTAGCAGATTGACGATTCGGTTGCCGTAGCGATCACTTAATCCACCAGCAGCGAGAAGTAGTGTAGCAAAGACAATCACGTAAGCATCAGGAATCCACTGTAATGCGGATATATCCGTCTGAAATATATTGGCAAATGTAGGTAAAGCCACATTGACGATTGTGACATCGAGCTGAACAACTACATAGCCCATTGACGTAATGAGAGCAGTTGAAAGCATTGATGAACGGTGCGCTTTCATAACTCACTCCATCACAAGATAAACGAAAGCTCGACGCTCTCTATCAGGAATAAATTGTGGTGCGTATGATAGATTGACTAAATTGTTAACTAGTTGACCAGTTTCGTTATTAAGTGGACTCCCAATGATTACATCATCAATGGGAAGATTAGTGATTTTGATACCTGAATATTCTGAAAATGGTTTTTTAAAATGTTCTAGTGCGTTGGTTACTGTATTAGGAAGAATATGCCACATCTGTTTCCTCATAATACTTATATACTCGTTGTCTCCATCCGGTGAATAAAGAAGATCTGTAATTCCTTGGGAAATAGTTAACTTTTCTTCATTAGTAAGTTCTATTACCTTCAGTGTATTCTCAGTATTCATATTTTTCTCCGTCTGAAATGGTTATATGCGGTCATCTTTTAAGTTGTCGCCTACCTGCGTCTTGAGAGCTCTTTGATATGAATTAATAATAGGAATATATGTTATGTATTTGTTAATAAAATAACAAAAATGAATAAACATATTACTTTTTAGAATATAAATATTTTTCAAATATATTTATATAGGGGTGTTTTTGATATAACTCATTATATATCAATGTATTATTGATATTTTTTAGTTTGGTGACTTTGCTTTAAATGAGATTATATGATGTTTAATTATAGATTGATTAATCTATAATTAATGTAAAAGATTATTAATGTGTTTAAACATAGTAACTAAAATGAAAAAAAAGTGAAATATATCGGTAGGCTAAGACAGTTTCATCCTAAAAATTTTCATTTAACTAATCTGTCCCTAAAGTTATTTCCGCCTAATTATTTACAGGGTTGATTAAAAGTGACTGCTTAATTTAAGGGTAGAAGAGTTTGGTTATACACATTTTCTAATCTCTTCTAACATTTATCTAAATTCAATAATTACTGCTTCAAAAGCTCTAATCCTCTGATACGATCAGTCCTAAAAAAATCCCATTCTTTCACCAAAACCTTTCTAGGATTAATAACAACATTTTTGTTAAATGATAAGGTCAGTAATAACGTTTACCTTTATAAAATTAAAACGCTAATCACAATCTACTTCTGCAATTAGCGTTTTATCTTACATCACATCATAACTAACTTCTTATTTAGCAGCAGGTTCGGTAGTTCCGCTTGCCTGATTCAACTGTTCTTCAAATTTAGTCAGGCGTGCTTTTTCTGCTTCCAGTTTTTTATCTAACTTAGCGGCTTGTTTTGCTTTGCCTGCATCTAGTGCTTTTTGCTTATCCGCTTCGATTTTCTTGATGTTTTCTTGTCCTTGTTGGACGCGCTTTTCTAACTTAGCAGCTTGTTTTTGCGGATCAAGCGCGGCTTTGGTGTCGCCTTTGAACTTCTTCACATCGCCTTTAATCTGATTTTTCGCGTTGCAGTTATCAGTCACTTGCGATAATGCACTTTCCAGACTGGTAACACGATCAGTGTTGTTCTCTGCTTTAGCTTGGGTGATCTGTTCGTTCAGCTTGGCAATTTTAGATTCACAGCCGCCTTGATGTTTGCCTTTCGCACTGGCGCTGCCAGCACTGATAGCAACAAGCACTAATGGTAATAGAACAACTTTAGTGATGGTTTTCATCTTTCTTCCTTATTTAATGTCTCAAGATATATACCCGTCATGCTTCAGGCTCATCGGGACTTGCTTACTCACTTGCCGCTTCGATGCAACTTGAATTATTTAGGGTATAAATATCAATTACGAGTTGATATTAGAGCAGCTATTTTCGCGCTTTGAGTTACCAAAAAAGCGCTATTTTTACTGTGATACAGCTAAAATTTTAGCCTATCCTCGTCATCTTTCAAAATACAGGGGATTGGCTGCCAGCAAATCTTTAGTGAAACCATCAAATATGATATTTCCTTCTGCAACTAACAGTGCGCGCGGTGCGATTCGTGCGGCATCATCAAGATTATGGGAGACCATCAAGAGTGTTAATAATTGTTCATCGCACACCTCTTCCAGCAGCGACAACATATCGTAACGCAGGGCGGGATCGAGGGCGGAGAAAGGTTCGTCCAGCAGCAAAATCGGTTTATCGCGTACCAGACAACGCGCCAGCGCGGTTCGTTGCCGTTGCCCGCCGGAAAGCTGTGAGGGCAGGCGATGGAGATAATCGATCAAACCTACGCGGCGGCAAATATCCAGCCGTTTTTGTTGCTGCTCTGGCGTTAATTTCAAGCCGGGATTTAATCCCAAACCAATATTTTGCTCAACGCTAAGATGGGCAAACAGATTATTTTCCTGAAACAGCATCGATACCGGACGCTGTGATGGCGCTGTATGGCTGTGATCCGCGCCGTTTAGCAGTAAACTTCCGCTTTGCGGCATGATAAATCCGGCGATCAGATTCAGCAGCGTACTTTTTCCCGCGCCGCTGGAACCAAGCACCGCCACGCGCTCACCGGCATTGACTTGTAAATCAAAGCACATATTAAGCGGCGGATAGAGATAACGCAGGTTATTGAGTGTGATCATGGCGTCCAATCAGTCGTTCAATCAACGTAAACAGGCAAAAACACAGTAACAGCAGTACCAGAGCGGTGACTGCGGCGGATTCGCTGCGATAATTACCGAGTTGTTGATAAAGGTAGTAAGGCAGCGTGCGGAATTGTTCATTGCCGAACAGAGCAATCACGCCGAAGTCACCGATAGACAGTACGCAGGCAAAGGCTAACGCTTGTGCCATCGGGCGTTTTAGTGCCTTGAATTCGATCCAGCGCAGGCGATTCCAACCGTTTAATCCCAGCGATTGACAGAGTAATGTGTAGCGCTCTGCCAGATCGCGCATCGGATTTTCCAGCACTTTTAACGCGTAAGGGATTGCCATCAGCGCATTGGTCAGGATCACGATGCCATCGGCGGATTTTGGCAAACCTACGCTGTTATTGAGCAGCAGGAAAAAGCCTGTCGCCAGTACAATAGCTGGCATAGCGAGGATCACCATACCGCTGATTTCCAGCCGTTCGCCCCAGCGATTATGGCGTAATTTTAGTTCACGGCTGCTCCACAGTAGCATCATGGTTAATAGCAAACACAGTGCACCGGAAACGATGGCAATCCGCAGCGAGGTTGCCAGTGCCAGCCAGAGCGCGGGTTGGCGAAGTACGTTACTCATGGCGCTGTTCATGCCATCACTGATCACGGCAAGCAGCGGTGGCAGAAATAACGCTAAGGTTAACGTTATCAACAGGGCATCAAAAATTTTTGCGGTCAGAGAATCTTGCGGATCGTGCCATGTTCGTCCGTCCGTATTTCCCACGGGCAGAGATTGGCTAAAACGTTGGCTAATTAACACGATGGATAAACAGCAAATCAACTGGATCAATCCAAGCAATGCGGCGCGTTGCGGATCAAAATCGTAGGTGAGTGCCTGATAAATCGCTAACTCAATCGTTGTGGCTTTCGGTCCGCCGCCCAGCGATAGCACCGTCGCAAAGCTGGCAAAGCAGAGCATAAAAATCAGCGCGCCAGTAGGAAGAAGCTGGCGTTTGATAGCGTGCCATTCCACAAAACGAAAACGCTGCCATGCGTTCATGCCGAGTTGTGCCGCTAGCTGGCGCTGTTCAACCGCGATCCCCTCCAGCGATTGTAATAATAATCGGGTTGCCAGCGGTAGATTAAAGAATGCGTGAGCTAATAGAATGCCCTGTAAGCCGTAAGGGGAAAATTGATAATCCAGCCCAAGTATATTGCACAACTGTGCCAGCCAGCCCTGTTTGCCGTAGACTGTTAAAATGCCAAACACTGCCACCAGCACTGGCAGTACTAGCGTCATCGCGCATAGTCGCAGTAACAACGTTCGCCCTGCAAACTGGCGGCGGTATAACGCACCAGCAATAAAAATCGCAGGAATCAGTGAAACCAGCACCGAAAGCGAGGCTTGCCAAAAGGTGAAACCAATCACATGCCAGAGATAGCTATCACGAAGCCAGCTATCACGCAGCAGCGCGTAAATATCGCCTGTAGGTGAATAGATCCACAACGCAATAAACGCCGATAGCGCGATGCCGAGTATCAGCGTTGCCGCGATCAGCCCCGACAGCAGCCAGAGCGGAATTAACGGCTGACAGCGTTTTGCCATGCCTGAATCCATGACGTGCGCTGTTCGGCGACTTGCTGCGGGCTAAACTCCAGTGTGATGGCAGGTTTTGGCATATTGGTAAAGGCTTCCGGCAACGGAATATCGATCACCGGATACATCCAGTTGGTGGTGGGGATATGCTGCTGAAACGCAGGCGTGGTGATAAATGCCATAAATTCTGCCGCTAATTCGGGCCACTTGCTGGCGGCAAGCTGACCGGCGATTTCCACCTGCATATAATGCCCCTCGCTAAACGGAGCGGCGGCGTAACGGTTATCTTGTTCTTCAATAATGTGGTAAGCAGGAGACGTCGTGTAACTTAAGACCAGATCCGCTTCGCCTTTGAGGAACAAGCCGTAAGCATCACTCCAGCCTTTTGTGACGGTAACGGTTTTTTGCGCTAATTGCTGCCATGCCTGCGGCGCTTTATCGCCGTAGACTTTCTGTATCCATAACAGCAAACCTTGCCCCGGTGTACTGGTACGCGGATCTTGATAGATCACGCGCCATTTTTCCGGGCTTTCGATTAATTCATGCAGGCTTTTCGGCGGATTTTTTAACGTTTGCTGGTTGTAAACAAAAGAAAAATAGCCGTAATCATAAGGGATAAACGTGTCATCTTGCCAGCCGTCAGGCAGGGTGAGCGCTTGAGTTATTTGTTGATGAGGAACAAACAGACCGGATTGTTTCGCTGCGGCTAACAGATTGTTATCTAAGCCCAGCACCACATCAGCAGTGCTATTTTTGCCTTCCATCTTTAAGCGATTGAGTAAAGCAGCACCGTCAGCCATCGCAACAAAATACAGTTGACATCGGCAATTTTCTTCAAAGGCTTGCTTGATTTTTGGACCAGCGCCCCAGTCAGAAGCAAAGGAATCATAGGTATAAACCGTTAGTCGGGGAATTTTTGAGGCAAGAACTTCTGAGGCATTGACGGTCAGCGGTGCGGTAATCAGCAGTAGGGCAGCGATAATAAATTTATGCAACACGTTGTGCTCCTATGGAGAAAGGTTCCTTTTTGCTTTTGCGTAGGGCGGCAATCTGCCGCCCGTTGATTTCACTGTAGTTTAGCGGGCGACAGATTGCGCCCTTACAATGATTAATTTATTACTCGATTTACCGTAAAAATGCTAGTTGATTCGCTTCATAAGCGCTGATCGCATCATTATGTTGCAGCGTTAAACCGATGCTATCCAGCCCGTTGATCATGCAGTGTTTGCGGAATGGATCGATATTAAAGGCATAACGTTTACCGCCTGCGATCACGACCTGATTTTCCAGATCGACGGTGAATTGCGTTCCCTCCTGGTTTTCGACCAGTTTGAACAGCTCATCAACGTCGGCTTCGCTTAACGCAACAGGTAATAGCTGATTATTGAATGAGTTACCGTAGAAAATATCGGCAAAACTTGGGGCGATCACGACTTTAAAACCGTAGTCGGTCAGCGCCCACGGCGCATGTTCACGGGAAGAGCCGCAACCGAAGTTTTCTCTGGCTAACAAAATCGATGCACCTTTATAGCGCGGTTTATTCAGCACAAAATCAGGGTTCGGCTGCTGACCGGCGTTATCCAGAAAACGCCAGTCATTAAATAGATTCTGACCAAAACCAGTGCGCGTTACGCGCTGTAAAAATTGTTTAGGAATAATGGCGTCGGTATCGACATTGGCAGCGTCTAACGGTGCAACAATACCAGTATGTTGGGTAAATTTAGTCATGTTTTTCTCTCCTTAGCTCAACTTGCGAATGTCAGCAAAACGACCAGTAACAGCGGCGGCTGCTGCCATTGCAGGGCTGACTAAGTGAGTTCGCCCGCCGCGACCTTGACGACCCTCAAAGTTACGATTGCTGGTGGACGCGCAGCGTTCGCCCGGATTTAAGCGGTCATTGTTCATGGCTAAACACATGGAGCAACCTGGTAAACGCCATTCAAAACCGGCTTCGATAAAGATTTTATCCAGCCCCTCCTGTTCAGCCTGTGCTTTGACTGGACCAGAACCCGGAACCACCAGCGCAACAACGCCCGCAGCAACTTTGCGGCCTTTAGCGATTTCAGCGGCAGCGCGCAGATCCTCAATACGAGAGTTAGTGCAAGAACCGATAAAGACTTTATCGATCGCCACATCAGTTAATTTGATGCCGCCTTGCAGATCCATATATGCCAGCGCTTTTTCCACGGAGGCGCGCTCAATCGGATCACTGAAAGATTCTGGTTTAGGAATCGTTTGATCGATGGACATGACTTGACCGGGATTTGTTCCCCAAGTGACTTGCGGGGCGATGTCGGCAGCGTTCAGAGTAACAACAGTGTCAAATTTCGCATCATCATCAGATTTCAGCGTGCGCCAGTAAGCAACGGCTTCGTCCCAATGTTCTGGTTTCGGTGCAAACTGACGACCTTTTACGTAGTTGAACGTCGTATCGTCCGGCGCGACTAAACCCGCTTTTGCGCCCATTTCGATCGCCATATTACACAGCGTCATACGACCTTCCATCGACAAGTTTTCGATAGCTTTACCGCAGAACTCGACTACATAGCCGGTGCCGCCTGCGCTGCCGATTTTACCGATGATCGCCAGAACGATGTCTTTTGCGGTGATCCCTGCGGCAGCTTCGCCCTGAACGTCAATCTTCATGGTTTTGGCGCGCGCTTGTTTCAGCGTTTGCGTTGCTAATACATGTTCTACTTCGGACGTGCCGATACCGAATGCCAGTGAACCGAATGCGCCGTGTGTTGCGGTATGCGAGTCACCGCACACGATCGTCATGCCCGGTAAGGTCATGCCTTGTTCAGGTCCGATAACGTGCACAATGCCTTGATACGGGTGATTCAAATCATATAAAGAGACATTGAATTCTTTACAGTTTTTGATTAATTCCTGCATCTGAATACGCGCCATTTCACCGCAGGCATTGATGTCTTTGGTTTGCGTTGAGACGTTGTGATCCATTGTGGCAAAGGTTTTGCTGGTTTGGCGCACTGGGCGTTTCATGGCGCGTAAGCCGTCGAATGCTTGCGGTGAAGTGACTTCATGCACCAGATGGCGATCGATATATAACAGCGGTGTTTCATTCGGTGTCTGGTAAACGATATGGGCATCGTATAATTTTTGGTACAGTGTTTTCGCCATTTTTATGCTCCCTGAATAACGAATTGAGCAATAATATCGCCCATTTGAGTGGTAGTGATGGATTCGCCGTTGCCTGCTAAATCAGACGTCCGATAGCCTTGTTCTAATGCCTGATTAATCGCTTTTTCGATGGCATCAGCCGCCGCGTTTTCATTCAGGCTGAAACGCAATAACAGTGACAGAGAAAGGATCTGCGCGATTGGGTTAGCAATGTTTTTTCCGGCGATGTCTGGCGCAGAACCGCCTGCGGGTTCGTATAAACCAAAACCGTCTGCGTTCAGGCTGGCGGAGGGCAGCATGCCCATTGAGCCGGTGATCATGGCGCATTCATCAGACAGAATATCGCCGAACAAGTTAGAGCAAAGTACAACATCGAACTGTGACGGCTCTTTCACCATTTGCATTGTCGCGTTGTCGATATACATGTGGTTCAGTGCTACATCAGGATATTGTTTGGCAATTTCTGTCACGACTTCGCGCCATAAAATAGAACTTTGCAGCACGTTAGACTTATCAATTGATGTCACTTTAAAACGGCGTTTGCGGGCAGCCTGAAATGCGCTGTGAGCAATGCGTTCGATTTCAAAACGGTGATAAACTTCTGTATCAAAGGCTTTTTCTTGTGCGCCAGATCCCTCACGACCTTTCGGCTGACCGAAGTAAATACCGCCGGTTAATTCGCGCATACATAAAATATCGAAGCCTTTATGAGAAATATCACTTCTTAACGGGCTGAAATCTTCCAAGCCTTTATACAGTTTGGCTGGACGTAAGTTACTGAATAACTGAAAGTGTTTACGCAGAGGCAACAATGCACCGCGTTCTGGTTGTTCTGCGGGCGGCAGATGCTCCCATTTTGGTCCGCCAACGGAACCAAACAGAATCGCGTCAGCTTGTTCGCAACCGGCGATAGTTTCTGCTGGCAGCGGCACACCGTGACGATCGATGGCAGCGCCGCCAACGTCATATTCTTTGGTGGTGATATTGATATTAAAGCGTTGAGTAACGGCATTTAATACTTTGCTCGCCTGCTGCATAACTTCGGGACCAATGCCGTCGCCGGGCAGAACTGCAATGTGATAAGAACGTGTCATAGTTGCTCCATTGTCTATTTTTTGTTGCTAATTTAAAAAATCATATTATTGCTATAAATTTCAAATAATTATGTTTTCGTGGGGCGGCAATCTGTCGCCCCTACGAATTAATCGTTATTAATTAACCCGTCATTCATTCTGCGGTTTGCGCTAAACGCTGTTTTTGTTGTTCAACTTGCTGGGCGCGCCAGATATGATTCAGGACGTGAATCAACGCTTCGGCGGAGGATTCCACAATATCTGTTGCTAAACCAACACCGTGAAAACGGCGACCTTCGTATTCAGCGACAATATCCACCTGACCTAACGCATCTTTTCCCTGACCTTTGGCGGTTAACTGATATTTCACGATAGAAATTGGATAACCGGCAATACGGTTAATGGCTTGATACACGGCATCAACAGGACCGTTACCGGTTGCCGCTTCAGAATTGATCTCATCGCCGCAAGCCAAACGCACCGATGCGGTTGCCATTAAATTAGTGCCAGACTGCACGCTGAAATAATCCAGTGAAAAATGCTCTTGCTCTTCCTGCTGCTTACTGATGAATACTAACGCTTCCAGATCGTAATCAAATACCTGACCTTTTTTGTCTGCCAGTTTCAGGAATGCGCTATACAGTTCATCCAGTGAGTAATCATTTTCGGTATAACCCATGGCTTCCATTCGGTGTTTCACTGCCGCACGACCAGAACGCGAGGTTAAATTTAACTGTACCTGATTAAAACCGACGGACTCCGGCGTCATGATTTCGTAAGTTTCGCGGTTTTTCAGCACGCCATCTTGGTGGATACCGGAAGAGTGAGCGTAAGCATTAGAGCCGACTACTGCTTTATTGGCAGGTACAGGCATATTACAGATTTGACTGACTAACTGGCTGGTACGGTAGATCTCTTGATGATTGATGTTGGTATGTACGCCCAAAATGTCATGACGCACTTTAATCGCCATGATCACCTCTTCCAGCGCGCAGTTACCTGCACGTTCACCGATGCCGTTAATTGTTCCCTCTACCTGACGCGCCCCCGCCTGAACAGCGGTAATGGAGTTGGCAACGGACATACCTAAATCATCGTGGCAATGAACGGACAGAATCGCTTTATCGATGTTAGGAACACGTTGATATAACGTTTCGATAATACCGCCGAATTGACGCGGAACAGTGTAGCCCACGGTATCTGGAATATTGATCGTCGTTGCGCCCGCGTTAATCGCTGATTCAACGATACGGCATAAGTTATCAATCGGAGTACGTCCGGCATCTTCGCAGGAGAATTCAACATCGTCAGTATAGTTACGTGCGCGTTTAACGGAGCGCACTGCCATTTCCATAATGTCTTCAAAAGAGCGTTTTAATTTGGATTCGATATGCAGCGTGGAAGTCGCTAAGAAAACGTGGATACGAAAGGCTTCGGCAACGCGCAAGGCTTCGGCAGCGACATCAATATCTTTATCGACACAGCGCGCTAATGCACAAACGCGACTGCTTTTAATCTGACGCGCGATGCTTTGTACTGATTCAAAATCGCCCGGCGAAGAGATTGGGAAACCGACTTCCATTACGTCGATGCCCATGCGTTCTAATGCCAGCGCGATCTGCATTTTTTCTTTTACGCTTAAACTGGCTTGTAGCGCCTGTTCGCCGTCTCGCAGAGTGGTATCAAAAATAATGACTTGCTGGCTCATATTGTGTTCCTTTTATTTTTTAATCAATTGACCGGTTTCAAACGCTCTGCGAGGTCAAAAAAAAACCCGCGCAGTTAGCGCGGGTTTCTTGTGTCTAGTCTGAATCTTATCAGTTCGTTTTCCACAAGCCAGCCGCGCAACGAGATGCGAGGAGGAGGAGGCTGAGGAGACGAACAGTAATAAACATGATTCAGTACTCTTAACGAGTTAATAATGGCGTAAATTTGTACGGGATTACTGACACCTTGTCAATGGTTATTTTTAGTTCAGATAAAGCGCCAGGTGATTATTCATTGTGCCGAATTTTTTACTGAATTTGCTTACTTTTACCGTCAATTTTATGGCGTCGCTTTTATTTAGATGAAAAATGCTATTGTTCTATTATGAATAGTTTTTTATTTTGTATTAAACTGGCTGAATGGATTAAGTGGTTGCTGAGTTCTCATATATAACGTTAGATATACATAATATAAAAACATTTGTATTAGTATGGTTATTCGGCGTCCAATGACGGGCTAAATATTATTTAAGGGGTTAATGTGAAACTGGATGAAATTGCGCGTCTCGCTGGTGTTTCACGCACGACAGCTAGCTATGTAATTAATGGCAAAGCTAAACAATACCGTGTGAGCGATAAGACAGTTGAGAAAGTCATGGCGGTAGTCCGGGAACATAATTATCAACCTAATGCGGTGGCAGCCGGTTTACGTGCCGGTCGAACGCGCTCCATCGGGCTGGTTATTCCTGATTTAGAAAATACCAGTTATACCAGAATTGCCAATTATCTTGAGCGTCAAGCTCGCCAGCGCGGTTATCAGTTATTAATCGCTTGTTCAGAGGATCAGCCGGATAACGAAATGCGTTGCGTTGAGCATTTGCTGCAACGTAAAGTTGATGCGCTGATTATTTCAACGGCATTGCCGCCGGAGCACCCGTTCTATCAGCGTTGGATCAACAATCCGTTGCCGATTATTGCTCTTGACCGTGCGCTCGATCCTGAACATTTTATCAGTGTTGTTGGTGCTGACTTTGAAGACTCCGAAATGCTGGCGTCGGAACTGCGTAAATTTAAATCCGAATCCGTGCTGTATCTCGGTGCGCTGCCGGAATTATCCGTTAGTCAGTTGCGTGAGCAGGGCTTCCGTCAGGCTTGGAAAGGGGATTCACGTCCGGTTAGTTATCTCTATGCTAATAGCTATGAACGGGAATCTGCCGCAGAAACGTTATCTCATTGGCTGAAATCGAATCCGGTGCCGCAAGCGATCTACACTACTTCATTTTCGCTGTTACAGGGTGCGATGGATGTGATCCTGAAAAAACAAGGGCACATGCAATCCGATCTGGCAATTGCAACCTTTGGTGATAATGAACTATTGGATTTCCTTGAATGTCCGGTGTTATCTGTCGCCCAGCGCCACAGAGAAGTTGCGGAAAGAGTGCTTGAATTAGTGCTGGCAAGTATTGATGAAACGCAAAAGCCAAAACCAGGTTTAACGCGTATTCGCCGTAGTCTATTCCGCCGCGGCTGTTTAAGCCGCGTTCAGGCGTAACAGCAGTAAAAAAGAAGATAAAAAAAGAAGTCAATCAGCAGGGAATGAGTATTAATTCCCTGCTGATCTCATTAGAATATCGCCCCACGCTTACTCCCTCTCGATCACTTCATATCACTTCACGCGAATTATTATGGCGGTTACAGGGATTTATTTTTGTATTAATGGAAATTTTGTTAATTGTTTACCTGATTGTATCTCCGCCAACGGTTTTATGTATTGAATGAATAAAATATCTATTATTCATATTGTTACTTCTGGCTATTTTAATCCCAATTTTTTTACGTCAAATCAGGTAACAAAATAAGCGCTTTATTTGCCGAAAAGTCGCAGTAGTACGCCTTGACAAGTTTTTAATACCCTCCGTAAACTCTATGTAAGTGGAAATTTGTGGGATAAAGTGGTAAAACTTGCAGATTATTGCACAGGAGTGACTCGCCCATGTTTCGTGGAGCAACAACAGTAAATCTTGATAGTAAGGGGCGTTTGGCAATTCCTACGCGCTATCGGGATTCATTACAGGTTGAATGTGAAGGTCAATTGGTTTGTACCATTGATCTCCATCAGCCGTGTTTGTTGCTTTATCCCTTACCTGAATGGGAAAAAATCGAGCAAAAGTTATCGAAGCTATCGAGCATGAATCCAGCAGAACGCCGTGTTCAGCGTTTGCTGTTAGGTCATGCCAGTGAATGTCAGATGGATAGCGCCGGTCGTGTATTAATTGCTAACACACTTCGTCAACATGCAGGCTTAGTTAAAGAAATGATGCTGGTCGGTCAGTTCAATAAGTTTGAACTGTGGAATGAAGAGACATGGTATCAACAAGTTCAGGAAGATATTGCGGCAGAGCAATCAGCTACGCTGCCTCTTTCTGAGCGATTACAGGATTTCTCGTTATAAATTATGTTGAATAATTATCAGCACACCACCGTGCTTTTAGACGAAGCAGTCAACGCCTTGAGCATTCGGCAAGATGGTATCTATATCGATGGCACTTTCGGTCGTGGTGGGCATTCGCGCCTGATCCTTTCTCAATTAGGATCACAAGGGCGATTAATAGCGATTGATCGTGATCCGCAGGCGATTGAAGCCGCCGCGTCTATCCATGATTCTCGTTTCTCCATTATTCATGGTCCTTTTTCTGAGCTGGCTCAATATGTCAGTGATTTGGGGCTGGAAAGCAAGATTGATGGCGTATTGCTGGATCTTGGCGTTTCTTCTCCTCAATTAGATGATGCTGAACGCGGTTTCTCTTTTATGCGTGATGGTCCTTTAGATATGCGAATGGACCCAACGCGAGGTTTATCGGCGGCACAATGGCTGATGAAAGCGGAAGAAGAGGATATTTCATGGGTGTTAAAAACATTTGGTGAAGAGCGTTTTGCTAAACGTATTGCACGCGCCATTGTGGAGCGCAATCGTGAGCAGCCATTAACGCGCACGCATGAATTAGCTGAGTTAATCGCTGCCGCAACGCCGATCCGCGATAAACATAAACATCCGGCAACGCGCAGTTTTCAGGCGATTCGTATCTATATTAACAGCGAATTAGAAGAAATTGAGCGCGCATTATCCGGCGCACTGGACGTGCTGGCAGAGGGCGGACGTCTTTCTGTCATTAGCTTTCATTCGCTGGAAGACCGCATTGTTAAACGTTTTATCCGCCAGCACAGCAAAGGTCCGCAAGTTCCGGCTGGATTGCCGTTAACCGAAGAGCAGCTAAAGCAACATGGCGGCAGAAAATTAAAAGCGCTCGGTAAAATGATGCCGTCAGAGCGTGAAGTCGCAGAGAATGCGCGTGCACGCAGTTCCGTTTTGCGTATTGCTGAAAGGACCGCGCAATGAGTTCCGGCGAGCATCGCAGTTTAGTCGGTATTATCGGCAGTGATTTATTTAGTCACGCCAAGATCCCTATGATTCTGATGACGCTGGTGTTGGTTTCTGCTATCGGGGTGGTGTTATCCAGCCATCGTACCCGCTTACTGACGGCGGAGCGCGAACAGTTGATTTTAGAGCGTGAAGCGCTGGAAATTGAGTGGCGAAATCTGATTCTGGAAGAGAATGCGCTGGCGGATCATAGCCGTATTGAACGTCTGGCAAATGAAAAACTGCAAATGCAGCATGTATTGCCGGAGCAGGAACAGATTATTATCCAGAAGCAGTAGTTACAAAATAATAGTTACAGAAAATAGATAAAATAATTATATAAAACAATAAAATAAGCAAATATAAAGTTAACGCATAGTAATGTAGTGCAGATAAATAGTAATGCAGCTCAGATAACCGGAAAGATAAACTGACTATGGCTAATTGAATCACAATGAAAGCAGTCCGCTCCAATAAATTGAAGGTCAAAAATCCAGAAAACGAAACCGGCTTTGTAAGCTGGCGTTTTGGCTTGCTTTGTTTATTTATTTTGTTAGCAATGATCGGTTTGATGGCTCGCGCCGCTTGGTTACAAGTTATTGAACCCGATAAATTAGTGAAAGAGGGCGATATGCGCTCTCTGCGCGTACAAGAAGTGCCGACAGTACGCGGTATGATTTCAGATCGCGTTGGGCGTCCGTTGGCAGTGAGTGTGCCGGTGAATGCGATTTGGGCAGATCCTAAAGAATTAAACGAACAAGGCGGCATTTCGCCGGATATGCGCTGGAAAGCGCTTGCTGATGTAACGGGAATGCCGCTGGAAAAATTAAGTGAACGCATCAACGTCAATCCAAAAGGGCGTTTCGTTTATTTAGCCCGTCAAATTAATGCAGAAACCGCAGACTACGTTCGTAAACTTAAACTCCCCGGTATTTATCTCAAGCGAGAATCGCGCCGTTTCTATCCTGCCGGTTCAGTTACCGCGCATATCATCGGTTTTACAAATATTGATGATAACGGTCTGGAGGGTATCGAAAAAAGTTTTGAAGATAAGCTGGTGGGGAAATCCGGCGAACGTACTGTGCGTAAAGATCGCTTCGGTCGCGTGATCGAAGATATTTCTACGGTTGAAAGTCAGGCTGCTCATAACTTGACGCTAAGTATTGACGAGCGTTTACAAGCGCTGGTTTATCGTGAATTAAGTAACGCAGTTGCGCTGAATAAAGCCGAATCAGGTACATCTGTGCTGGTTGATGTGAATACCGGCGAAATTTTAGCAATGGTGAATAGTCCATCGTATAACCCAAATAATCGCGTTGGTACGCCGGAAGATTTTTTCCGTAACCGCGCGATCACCGATATGTTTGAACCCGGCTCAACCGTGAAACCAATGGTGGTCATGACCGCGTTGGATCGCGGTATTATCAAAGAAAATTCGGTATTAAACACACGGCCTTATCGCGTTAACGGTCATGAAATTAAAGATGTTGCGCTTTATCCTGAACTGACGATCACCGGTATTTTGCAGAAATCAAGTAACGTTGGTGTATCGCATCTGGCGCTGGATATGCCGTCTGATGCCTTAGTGGATACTTACTCACGTTTTGGTCTGGGGAAACCGACTAATTTAGGTTTAGTCGGTGAAAGCAGCGGTTTGTTTTTAAACAAAAAACGTTGGTCTGACATCGAACGCGCCACATTCTCATTCGGTTACGGCTTGATGGTTACGCCGTTACAGTTAGTACGTGCTTACGCCACAATGGGCAGCTTCGGTATTTATCGTCCGCTTTCTATCACCAAGATTGATCCGCCGGTACAAGGGAAACGTATCTTCCCGGAACATATTGTGAAAACGGTTGTTCACATGATGGAGGCGGTTGCTTTGCCTGGCGGTGGCGGTACGAAAGCGGCAGTGAAAGGCTATCGCATTGCAATTAAAACCGGTACGGCGAAAAAAGTCGGACCAAACGGCGGTTACGTTAATAAATATATCGCTTACACCGCTGGCGTCGCTCCAGCCAGCAAACCACGCTATGCGCTGGTGGTGGTGATAAATGATCCAAGTGGCGGTCAATATTATGGTGGTGCTATCTCTGCTCCAGTCTTTGGTGCCATCATGGGCGGGGTTTTACGGACAATGAACATCGAGCCAGATGCGTTGCCTGTAGATGATAAAAGTGAATTAGTGACTAATCAGAAGGGCGCTACTAGTGGCCGATCTTAATTTAAGTGACCTGCTTGCTCCGTGGGGCATTGAGGTTGCTGATCGCAAGTTAAAAGAGATGACGTTAGACAGCCGCGTGGCTGCTGCGGGCGATCTGTTCCTTGCGGTTAAAGGGCATAACGTTGATGGCCGCCGTTATATCGCGCAAGCTATCGCACAAGGTGTTGCCGCAGTCATAGCCGAAGCTGAGGGAGAAGCAACGAACGGTTCTGTGGTGATGTCGCACGGTGTGCCCATTATTTATCTTGCACAACTTAATCAACATTTATCCGCATTAGCGGGGCGTTTTTATCAGAATCCATCAGAAAAAATGCGTCTGGTTGGTGTTACCGGCACAAATGGTAAAACCACTACCACTCAGTTACTCGCGCAATGGAGTCAATTATTGGGCGAACGCAGTGCAGTAATGGGAACGGTAGGTAATGGTTTATTAGGGCAAATTATACCGAGTGAAAACACAACCGGATCTGCGGTTGATGTGCAGCGTGAGTTATACGAATTAGTGAAGCAAGGTGCGACGTTTACCGCAATGGAAGTGTCTTCGCACGGTCTGGTTCAGGATCGTGTTGCCGCGCTGAAATTTGCTGCTGCTGCATTTACCAATCTTAGCCGCGATCATCTGGATTATCACGGCACAATGGAACAGTACGAAGCTGCTAAATGGCGGTTGTTCAACCAGCATCAAGTAAATGAAGCGATTATTAACGTTGATGATGCCGTTGGTTTACGCCGTATCGCCGATATGCCCGATGCCGTTGCGGTAACGATGGAGGATAATCTTCCCGCTGGCTGGCAAGGTCGCTGGTTGCGCGCGTCACAGATTTCTTACCATGATAATGGTGCCAGCGTTAAGTTTGATTCCAGTTGGGGCGGCGGCATGATTGAAAGCCGATTATTAGGCGCGTTTAACGTCAGTAATTTGCTGGTGGCATTAACTACGCTGCTCACTTTAGATTATCAATTAACCCGTTTGCTTGAAACCGCACCAGACTTACAGCCGGTCTGTGGTCGTATGGAAGTCTTTACTGCGCCGAATCGTCCTACTGTTGTTGTGGACTATGCTCATACGCCTGATGCGCTGGAAAAAGCGTTAGAAGCAGCAAGATTGCACTGCAAAGGTCAGCTTTGGTGTGTGTTCGGCTGCGGCGGTGATCGCGATCGCGGTAAACGCCCGCTTATGGGCGGTGTTGCCGAACAACTGGCTGATCGCGTGATCGTCACTGATGACAATCCGCGCAGTGAAGATCCACAAGCGATTATTGCGGATATTCTCACTGGTTTTGTCGATGCCGGACATGCACAGGTGATTCACGGGCGCGCAGAAGCCGTCACCAGCGCGGTGATGCAGGCTAATGCTGATGATGTTGTGCTGATCGCCGGTAAAGGTCATGAGGATTATCAGATCATTGGTACTCATCGTCTGGACTATTCCGATCGCACTATTGTCGCTAATTTGCTGGGTATGGCTGCGGGGGTGATGGCATGATTCCTGTTACGCTAACGCAGCTTGCCGAAGTGGTTAATGGCGAATTAGTCGTTAATAACAAATTAGCTAATGCCGCTGCTAACCAAATTACCGAAGTCACTATTACCGAAATCACTACAGATACGCGCAAAATTGTTGCTGGCTGTCTGTTTATCGCCTTAAAAGGTGAGCGTTTTGATGCCCATGATTTTGCTGCTGATGCGATTAATGCAGGTGCAGGCGCGCTGTTAGTGAGTAAGCCTTTAGCGCTGAATGTTCCGCAAATTGTGGTTACGGATACCCGTATTGCACTGGGCAAAATCGGTGCCTGGGTACGCCAGCAAGTAACGGCGCGCGTCGTTGCGTTGACGGGTTCTTCCGGTAAAACCAGCGTTAAAGAGATGACGGCAACTATTTTGCAGCAATGCGGCAGTGTGTTATATACCGCAGGCAATTTGAACAACGATATTGGTGTTCCTTTGACGCTGTTACGACTAACTCAAACGCATAAGTTTGCGGTGGTTGAGTTAGGCGCGAATCATGCTGGTGAAATTGCCTATACTACCGCGTTGACGCAGCCGGAAACCGCATTGGTAAATAATCTGGCATCGGCTCATTTAGAGGGATTTGGCTCTCTGGCTGGTGTGGCAAAAGCGAAAGGCGAGATCTTTCAAGGGTTAGCACCGCATGGTGTGGCGATCATTAACGCTGATAGCAATGATTTAGCTGGCTGGCAGCCGTTACTGGCGGATAAGCAGGTTTGGCGTTTTTCTTCCCAACAGACCGAAAATGTTGAGTTTTATGCCACTGATGTTGTTGTAAATCAGCAGGGAACGGATTTTATTCTTCATTCGCCAGCGGGAAAAATTGCCGTACAACTTCCATTACCAGGTAAACATAATATCGCTAATGCGCTGGCTGCCGCAGCGTTAGCGCAATCTGTTGGTGCAACGTTAGAGAATATTAAAACCGGTTTGTCACTGCTTAAAGCGGTTGCCGGTCGCCTGTTCCCGATCCAACTTAGCGCAGGCAAGCTGCTGTTAGATGATACCTATAACGCCAATGTTGGCTCGATGACTGCCGCCGCACAGGTTTTGGCATCAATGCCCGGTTATCGCGTGATGGTTGTCGGTGATATGGGCGAATTAGGCGCAAATGCTGAAGATTGTCATCGGCAAGTGGGTAACGCAGCGCGTTTAGCGGGTGTGGATAAAGTATTAAGCGTCGGCAAATTGAGTGAAATTATCAGTACCGCCAGCGGTAATGGTGAACACTTTACCGATAAAGATGCTGTCGCTAAACGTTTGGGTGATTTGCTTGCTGAGTATGCTGTTATCACCATTTTAATTAAAGGTTCACGTAGTGCCGCCATGGAGCAGGTAGTACACAAAGTACAGGAGATCGCACAATGCTAGTATGGCTGGCGGAACATTTAGTCCCATTCTTTTCTGGTTTTAACGTCTTTTCCTATTTGACGTCCCGCGCCATTGTCAGCTTGCTGACCGCGCTGTTTATTTCGTTGTGGATGGGACCGCGCCTGATCGCGTATTTACAGAAGTTACAAATTGGTCAGGTTGTCCGTAATGACGGACCTGAATCCCATTTCAGTAAACGCGGTACGCCAACGATGGGCGGTATCATGATTCTGGCGTCTATCACCATTTCTGTTTTGCTGTGGGCAAACTTAGCCAATCCTTATATTTGGTGTTCGCTGTTTGTGCTGCTGGGCTACGGTGCGGTTGGTTTCGTTGATGATTACCGTAAAGTGGTGCGTAAAGACACCAAAGGATTAATCGCGCGCTGGAAGTATTTCTGGCAGTCAGTGATCGCCCTGATTGTGGCGTTTGCCATGTTTGCTTTTGGTAAAGATACGCCAGCAACACAATTGGTTGTTCCTTTCTTTAAAGATGTTATGCCGCAATTAGGCGTGCTTTATATCCTGTTATCCTACTTTGTGATCGTTGGTTCCAGTAATGCGGTTAACCTTACCGATGGCTTAGATGGCTTGGCGATCATGCCGACTGTCTTTGTCGCCGCAGGTTTTGGGTTGGTGGCTTGGGCAACAGGTAACGTTAATTTCGCGGGTTATCTGCATATTCCTTATCTGCGCTATGCCGGTGAATTAGTGATTTTCTGCACGGCGATTGTTGGTGCAGGTTTAGGATTTCTTTGGTTTAACACCTATCCGGCGCAAGTGTTTATGGGTGATGTCGGTTCTCTGGCATTAGGCGGTGCGTTAGGCGTGATTGCGGTGTTACTGCGTCAGGAGTTTTTGTTAGTGATTATGGGCGGTGTGTTTGTGGTGGAAACGCTGTCAGTAATCTTACAGGTGGGATCATTTAAGCTGCGCGGTCAGCGTATTTTCCGTATGGCGCCGATTCACCATCACTACGAATTGAAAGGCTGGCCTGAACCGCGCGTTATCGTGCGTTTCTGGATTATCTCATTAATGCTGGTGTTAATCGGCTTAGTTACGTTGAAGGTGCGGTAATCATGATGATCGACTATCAGGATAAACGAATTGTTATCATTGGATTAGGTTCTACAGGATTATCCTGTGTCGATTATTTTCTGGCGCGCGGCGTCACGCCGCGTGTGATTGATACCCGCGCTACGCCGCCGGGACTGGATAAACTACCGGATTCCGTTGAGTGTCATACTGGCGGTTTTAACCGTGACTGGATCTTAGATGCCGATTTGATTGTTGCCAGTCCCGGTATCGCTCTGGCAACGCCAGTCCTGCAAGAAGCCGCATTAGCCGGTATCGAAATTGTCGGCGATATTGAGCTATTTTGCCGCGAAGCAAAAGCGCCGATCATTGCGATTACGGGGTCTAACGGTAAAAGTACCGTTACCACGTTAGTTGGTGATATGGCAAAAGCAGCGGGCTGGAATGTGGCAGTTGGCGGCAATCTTGGTCAAACGGCGTTATCGCTGCTAGATGATGAGCGCCAGCTCTATGTGATGGAGTTATCCAGCTTCCAACTGGAAACGACTTATAGCTTAAAAGCAGCGGCGGCAACTATTCTCAATGTTACCGAAGATCACATGAATCGCTATCCGCAAGGCATGGCGCAGTACCGCGAAGCCAAACTGCGGATATACAACAATGCCAAAGTTTGCGTAGTCAATTCTGATGACGAATTAACCATGCCACTGCAAGGCGCTGACTCCCGTTGCGTGAGTTTCGGCGTTGATGTCGGTGATTATCATTTAAGCCAGCAACAAGGCGATACATGGCTGCGCGTGCGCGGCGAGAAAGTGCTGAATACCGCAGAAATGAAGATTGTCGGTCAGCACAATTATTTAAATGCGTTAGCTGCACTGGCGCTGGCTGATGCGGTTTCATTGCCGCGCGCTGCTTGCCTGAAAGCACTGACACAATTTACCGGTTTAGAACACCGTTTCCAGCTTGTTTTAGAACGTAACGGCGTGCGCTGGATTGATGATTCAAAAGCGACGAATGTCGGCAGCACCGAAGCGGCGCTTAATGGTATTCAGGTTGATGGTGTTTTGCATTTGTTATTGGGCGGAGATGGCAAATCGGCTGATTTCTCACCGCTGGCGAAATATGTGCAGGGGGATAATATCCGCCTGTACTGCTTTGGTCGTGACAGACAACCGTTGTTTGATCTGCGTCCAGACATTGCCGAAATGACCGATACAATGGAGCAAGCGATGAAACACATTGCCACGCGTGTTAAATCTGGCGATATGGTGTTGCTGTCACCGGCTTGTGCGAGTCTGGATCAGTTTAAGAATTACGAACAGCGGGGATATGAATTCGCTCGTCTGGCTCAGGAATTGGGATAATGAGGGTTTTAAGTGTAGCTAAACCTTTCCGGTTATTCTCCCGTTGGGTCACCGGAAGCAGCTCCGCGAATAGTGAGAGCGTAGAAAGCGGCGTGATGTATGACCGTACATTGCTCTGGCTGGCGATTGGTTTAGCGATTGTTGGTTTTGTGATGGTGACATCGGCATCAATGCCGGTGGCTCAACGTTATACCGACGATCCCTTTTATTTTGCCAAGCGTGATGCGATTTATATCGGATTAGCGCTAGTGTGTTCCTTTGTGACGTTACGCATTCCGCTGGAAAAATGGCAGCGTTATAGCTGGATGTTTTTGCTTGCTATTATTGTGATGCTGTCTGTTGTATTGGTGGTGGGTAGCTCGGTTAATGGCGCATCGCGTTGGATCTCTTTAGGACCGGTGAATATTCAGCCTGCAGAGTTTTCTAAACTGGCGCTGTTTGTTTATCTGGCGAGTTATTTAGTCCGAAAAATTGATGAAGTACGTAATAATTTTTGGGGCTTTTTGAAGCCGTTGGGTGTGATGTTCATGCTGGCGTTGCTACTGCTGGCACAGCCTGACTTAGGTACGGTGGTCGTGCTGTTTGTCACGACGTTAGGCGTACTGTTTTTAGCAGGCGCTAAACTCTGGCAGTTTTTGGCATTGATTGGTGTCGGTGTCTCCGCCGTTGCGCTGTTGATTATTGCTGAACCTTATCGTATGCGCCGAATAACGTCATTTTGGGACCCGTGGGCAGATCCTTTCGGTGCTGGTTATCAGTTGACGCAATCGCTGATGGCATTTGGACGCGGTGAGCTATGGGGACAGGGCTTAGGTAATTCAGTGCAAAAACTGGAGTATTTACCCGAAGCACATACCGACTTTATTTTTGCCATTATCGGTGAAGAGTTGGGCTATATCGGTGTGGTTTTAGTGCTGTTAATGGTATTCTTCGTCGCTTTTAGAGCCATGCTAATTGGGCGGCGCGCATTAGAAGCAGGGCAGCGGTTTGCGGGTTTTCTGGCTTGCGAAATCGGACTTTGGTTTAGTTTTCAGACATTAGTTAACGTTGGTGCCGCAGCCGGTATTTTGCCAACCAAAGGGTTAACGTTACCGTTAATCAGTTACGGTGGATCGAGTTTGCTGATTATGTCTACGGCGTTGGTTTTATTACTACGCATTGATTATGAAACGCGTTTGGCTAACAGTCAGGCGCATGTAAGAGGTTCGCGATGAATGCGATGAAGCAGAAGCGTTTAATGGTGATGGCGGGCGGAACAGGCGGGCATGTATTTCCGGGACTGGCTGTCGCTCATGACCTGATGGCGCAAGGCTGGGAAGTTCGCTGGCTGGGAACTGCGGATCGTATGGAAGCCGATTTAGTACCGAAACATGGTATTGAAATTGATTTTATTACTATTTCCGGTATTCGCGGTAAAGGCATAACTGCTACTTTGCTTGCACCATTGCGTATTTTTCGTGCGGTACGTCAGGCGAAAGCAATTATGCGTAACTATAAACCGGACGTCGTGTTAGGTATGGGCGGATATGTTTCCGGTCCTGGCGGTTTAGCAGCGTGGCTGTGTGGTATTCCGGTGGTGCTGCATGAGCAAAATGGTATTGCGGGATTAACCAATCGCTGGCTGGCAAAAATTGCCAAACGAGTATTACAAGCATTTCCCGGCGCATTTCCAAATGCGGAAGTCGTCGGTAATCCGGTGCGTACTGATGTATTAGCGCTGCCAACGCCGGAAATTCGTCTTTCTGAACGCACTGGCGCGATCCGCGTGTTAGTGATTGGCGGTAGTCAGGGCGCGAGAATTCTTAATCAGACCATGCCGCAGGCAGCAGAGCGTTTGGGCGATAAAATTACGATCTGGCATCAGGTCGGTAAAGGATCGCTGGACAGCGTAAAACAGGATTATGCCCAGCGCGGCTTAACTGAGCATGATATTACTGAATTTATCGACGATATGGCGTCTGCTTATGCTTGGGCTGATGTTGTGGTTTGTCGCTCTGGTGCATTGACGGTCAGTGAAATCGCTGCCGCAGGTTTACCGGCAATTTTTGTGCCGTTTATGCACAAAGACCGCCAGCAGTATTGGAATGCGTTACCGCTGGAAAAAGCGGGCGCAGCAAAAATTATCGAACAACCGCAGTTTAATGCCGATTCGTTGACAGCGGCGCTGGAAGAATTGAATCGTTCAGGATTACTGGCAATGGCGATAGAAGCCAGAGCGATAGCAATTCCCGATGCGACCGCGCGCGTGTCAGCGGTAGTGAAAAGCGTTGCGTTATAGTTCCTGAATTAACAAACCAAAATTAACAAGAGTAAACAGAAAACCGTGAATGAGCATGTAGATATAAAGAGATTAGCGAAACTACGCACTATGGTGCCTGAGATGCGCCGCGTGCGGCATATTCACTTCGTCGGTATCGGCGGCGCGGGTATGGGCGGTATTGCCGAAGTTCTGGCTAACGAGGGATACCAAATCAGCGGTTCTGATTTAGCGCCGAATGCCGTCACGCAGCAGTTAAGTGAATTGGGTGCAGAAATTTATTTTAATCACCGCGCGGAAAATGTTCAGGGCGCGAGTGTTGTTGTCGTTTCTACCGCGATCCCTGCGGATAATGCGGAAGTAGTTGCTGCCCGTGAAGCGCGTATTCCGGTGATTCGCCGCGCTGAAATGTTAGCGGAACTGATGCGTTTTCGTCACGGTATCGCTATTGCCGGTACGCACGGTAAAACGACCACAACTGCGTTAGTGACCAGTATTTATGCGGAAGCGGGTTTAGATCCAACCTTTGTTAATGGCGGTTTAGTGAAAGCCGCAGGAACACATGCGGCGTTAGGTTGCAGCCGTTACTTGATCGCGGAAGCTGATGAAAGTGATGCGTCATTCCTGCATTTGCAGCCAATGGTGGCAATTGTTACCAACATCGAAGCCGATCACATGGATACTTATCATGGCGATTTCGGCAATTTAAAACAGACATTTATCAACTTCTTACATAATTTACCGTTTTATGGTCGTGCGGTGATGTGTATTGATGATCCGGTTGTGCGCGAATTGATCCCGCAGGTAGGTCGTCAGGTAATCACTTACGGTTTTAGCGATGATGCTGATGTCCGCATTAAAGATTACGTGCAAAAAGGCTCACAAGGCTTTTTTACTATTTGTCGTCAGGATAAAAACGATCTGCAAGTGATGCTGAATGCTCCAGGTCGTCACAATGCGCTGAACTCTGCTGCTGCGGTCGCTACCGCAACGGAAGAAGGTATTGATGATGAGTCGATTGTCCGCGCGCTGGCGAATTTTCAAGGAACAGGTCGTCGTTTTGACTTCTTAGGTACATTTGAGCGTGAAGATGGCGGCGATATTATGCTGGTTGATGATTATGGCCATCACCCAAGTGAAGTCGATGTCACAATTAAAGCGGCAAGAGCAGGCTGGGGTGATCGCCGCTTAGTGATGATTTTCCAGCCGCATCGTTATACCCGAACGCGTGATCTGTATGACGATTTCGCGAATGTGCTGTCACAAGTCGATGTGCTATTCATGCTAGATGTTTATCCCGCTGGTGAAACGCCAATTACGGGTGCTGACAGCCGTTCATTATGCCGTACTATTCGCAGTCGCGGTAAGTTAGATCCTATTTTAGTGTCAGACGTTGATACCTTGCCGGAACTGTTAGATCAAGTATTACATAGCGGCGATTTGGTTCTGACGCAAGGGGCAGGAAATATTGGTCGCGTTGCCCGCCGGTTAGCGGAATTAAAGTTACATTCCGAAAACGGGCGACATGATTCAGAAAAAAGCTGAATGCAGCAAACATAAATACAGTAAATATAAATGCAGTAAATACCGAAGCAGTAAATACAAATAATGAGGAAAATCATGACTGAGAAAGTAGCGGTACTACTTGGCGGAACATCAGCAGAACGTGATGTATCACTGAAATCTGGCGCTGCCGTGTTAGCAGGTTTACGTGAAAGCGGTGTTGATGCCTATCCGATCGATCCGAAAGAGTATCCGGTCGCTCAGTTAAAGGCGGACGGTTTCGATAAAGTTTTCATTGCGCTGCATGGTCGCGGCGGTGAAGACGGCACGCTGCAAGGCGTATTGGAGTTTTTGGATTTACCTTATACCGGTAGCGGTGTGATGGCTTCTGCGCTGACAATGGATAAGTTTCGCACCAAATTATTGTGGCAGGGCGCGAAGCTGCCCGTCGCTGATTATGTCGCGTTAAGCATTGATCAACTGGCAACAGTAAATGTTGATGCGATTGTTAAGCAGTTAGGTTTACCGCTGATCGTTAAGCCAAGCTGTGAAGGTTCCAGCGTCGGAATGAGTAAAGTGAATGCGGCAAGTGAGCTGCTGCCAGCACTGGAAGAAGCCTTTAAACACGATACTAACGTGTTGGTGGAAAAATGGCTGAGCGGACCTGAATTTACGGTCGCGATTTTAGGTGATGAAGTTTTACCGGCAATTCGTATCCAACCGGCTGGTGTGTTCTATGATTATCAGGCGAAATATTTATCTGATGAGACAGAATACTTCTGCCCAAGCGGTTTAAGCGATGAGAAAGAGCAGCAAATCCGCGCATTAGCATTAGCGGCATATAAAGCCGTAGGTTGCCGTGGTTGGGGGCGTGTTGACGTGATGCTGGATAGTGACGGGCAATTCTATCTGCTGGAAGTGAACACTGCGCCGGGCATGACAAATCATAGTTTAGTACCAATGGCAGCGCGTCAGAGCGGATTAAGTTTCTCGCAATTAGTTGTCAAGATTCTGGCGTTGGCTGACTGATATGTCTCAGGCGGCACGGAACGTTCGGGAACCTGTCGAGAAGAAGAGTCTTGGGCGTAGTAACGGCGCACAACTGGTCGGTATCCTCTTTTTACTGATGGTGATTGGTACTATCGTTTGGGGCGGCTGGTCAGTTATCAACTGGATGAATGATGCCGAACGTTTGCCACTGTCTCGATTAGTGGTAACGGGGGAGCGGCATATAACCACCAACGATGATATTCGGCAGGCTATTTTGTCATCGGGTGCGCCAGGTACATTTATGTCGCAAGATGTTGATGTGTTGCAACAGCAGATTCTACATTTGACATGGATTAAGCAAGTCAGTGTGCGAAAACAATGGCCGGACGAGCTGAAGATCCACATCGTTGAATATGTACCTTATGCGCGCTGGAATGATCTCCAGTTGATTGATAAAGACGGTAACGTGTTTAGCGTTCCGGCAGACAGAGTCAGCGATAAGACGCTTCCTCTGTTATATGGTCCAGAGGGCGGTGAAAAAGAAGTTTTGGAAGGATACAACAGCATGAACCAGATGCTCAGCGCTGCGAAGTTTAATTTAAAAACAGTGGCAATGAGTGAACGGCGTTCATGGCAGTTAGTGTTAGATAATGATGTGCGTATTGAGTTAGGAAGAGAAAATAGAACCAAGCGATTAGAACGGTTTATTTTTTTATATTCTACACTGTTACAGCAAGCACCAGAGGACAAGCTAATCGCGTCGCTTGATATGCGTTACGATACTGGTGCTGCGGTAGGCTGGACTTCCGCACTTATTAATAATCAGGCAGTTTTGTCTGATTGGGTTAAACAACAGGGTCAGGCAGATTAATAATGATCAAATCGACAGACAGAAAACTGGTAGTAGGACTGGAAATTGGAACAGCAAAAGTTGCTGCGCTGGTTGGTGAGGTACTGCCTGACGGTATGGTTAATATTATTGGTGTAGGCAGTTGCCCGTCGCGCGGCATGGATAAAGGCGGCGTTAACGATTTAGAGTCAGTAGTGAAGTCGGTTCGTCGGGCGATTGATCAGGCTGAATTAATGGCGGATTGCCAAATCGCTTCCGTCTATTTAGCGCTTTCTGGCAAGCATATAAGCTGTCAAAATGAGATCGGTATTGTACCTATCTCAGAAGAAGAAGTGACGCAGGATGACGTTGAAAGCGTCGTGCATACGGCGAAATCAGTGAAAATTCGTGAAGAACACCGCATTTTGCATGTGATCCCGCAAGAATATGCTATTGATTATCAGGAAGGTATCAAAAATCCGGTCGGGCTTTCCGGTGTGAGAATGCAGGCGAAAGTTCATCTGATTACCTGCCACAATGATATGGCAAAAAATATTGTCAAAGCGGTTGAACGCTGTAGTTTAAAAGTGGATCAGCTGATTTTTGCTGGTTTAGCGTCCAGTTATGCCGTATTGACGGAAGATGAACGTGAGTTAGGTGTCTGCGTTATTGATGTTGGCGGCGGTACAATGGACATCGCTATTTATACCGGTGGTGCGCTGCGTCACACTAAGGTGATTCCTTATGCTGGTAATGTAGTAACTAGCGATATTGCTTACGCTTTTGGTACACCGCCGACTGATGCAGAGTCGATAAAAGTACGTTATGGCTGTGCATCAGGTGAGATTGTTAGTAAAGACGAAAATATTGAAGTACCCAGCGTGGGCGGTCGTCCGCCGCGCAGTTTACAACGACAGACTTTAGCTGATGTGATTGAGCCTCGTTATACCGAGTTACTTAATCTGGTTAATGATGAGATTTTGCAAGTACAGGAACAGTTACGTCAGCAAGGAATCAAACATCATTTAGCTGCTGGAATTGTGTTAACGGGAGGCGCAGCCCAGATTCAAGGTCTGACAGAGTGCGCTCAGCGAGTGTTTCATACTGATGTGCGTATTGGGCAGCCTCTTAATATCACAGGATTAACGGATTACGCGCAAAAGCCATATTATTCAACGGCAGTCGGCTTGCTGCATTATGGCAAAGAATCGCATTTAAGAGGCGAATCTGAAGTAGAAAAAAGGACATCTATGCGTAGCTGGGCACAACGTTTTAATGGCTGGTTACGCAAAGAATTTTAAAATCTTTAATTAGTAGCGCAATTAACGCATTTTAAGCGATAATTCATTCAGTAAGAGTTAAAGCGGAGAGAGATTATGTTTGAACCAATGGAGCTAACCAACGATGCGGTGATCAAAGTCATCGGTGTTGGTGGTGGCGGTGGTAACGCCGTCGAACACATGGTGCGTGAGCATATTGAGGGCGTAGAATTCTTTGCTATCAATACTGATGCTCAGGCATTACGCAAAACGGCAGTAGGGCAAACTATCCAGATCGGTAGTTCTGTCACTAAAGGATTAGGTGCAGGCGCTAATCCTGAAGTAGGTCGTAACTCTGCGGAAGAAGATCGCGAACAGCTCCGTACAGCACTTGAAGGTGCTGATATGGTCTTTATCGCTGCAGGTATGGGCGGTGGTACGGGTACGGGTGCTGCGCCAGTCGTTGCGGAAGTCGCGAAAGAGTTAGGTATCCTGACGGTTGCTGTGGTGACTAAGCCATTCAACTTTGAAGGTAAAAAGCGTATGACGTTTGCCGAGCAAGGCATCGCCGAGCTTTCTAAACACGTTGATTCGCTGATTACCATTCCTAATGACAAGTTACTGAAAGTTTTAGGTCGCGGCATTTCATTGCTTGATGCGTTCGGCGCAGCTAATGATGTATTAAAAGGCGCGGTGCAAGGTATTGCCGAACTGATTACTCGCCCTGGCTTGATGAACGTTGACTTTGCTGACGTGCGTACTGTGATGTCAGAAATGGGCTATGCCATGATGGGTTCTGGCATTGCGCGCGGTGAAGATCGTGCTGAAGAAGCCGCTGAAATGGCGATTTCCAGCCCATTACTGGAAGATATTGATTTGTCAGGCGCTCGCGGTGTGCTGGTTAATATCACGGCTGGTTACGACCTGCGTTTAGATGAATTTGAAACTGTTGGTAATACTATCCGCGCGTTCGCGTCTGATAATGCTACCGTTGTTATCGGTACTTCATTAGATCCAGATATGAGTGATGAGCTGCGTGTAACCGTTGTTGCTACCGGTATTGGTATGGATAAACGACCTGAAATTACGCTGGTTTCTAAATCTCCGGCAGCACAAACGGTTGATCATCGTTATGCACAACATGGTTTATCGCCTTTGCCGCAAGAGAGTAAACCGGCTGCTGCTAAAGTGGTGAACGATCAGGGCGTGATGCCAAACAAAGAACCTGATTATCTGGATATTCCGGCATTCCTGCGTAAGCAAGCTGATTAATTGGTACAGTAGGGGCAGATAATCCGAATAGTTTTGATTCTCTGCTTTTTATGCTAGAATATCGCGGAAATCGTAGTGTAAGCTACGGTCATATTGGATCAATATTGCGAGATAATACGATGATTAAACAGCGGACACTAAAACGCATTATTCAAGCTACTGGCGTCGGTCTTCATACCGGACGCAAGGTAAGCCTGACTCTGCGCCCAGCCGCAGCGAATACAGGCGTCATCTATCGTCGTACTGACTTGAATCCACCGGTTGATTTTCCGGCAGATGCAAAATCCGTGCGTGATACCATGCTATGTACTTGCCTGGTTAATGAAGATGACGTGCGTATCTCTACTGTAGAACACCTTAATGCTGCGTTAGCAGGATTAGGCATCGACAACATTATTATTGAAGTTGACGCACCTGAAATTCCAATTATGGACGGCAGTGCGGCACCTTTCGTCTACTTATTGTTAGACGGCGGAATTGAAGAACTGAACGCAGCGAAGAAATTCATGCGTATTACTCAGCCTGTTCGCGTTGAAGACGGCGACAAATGGGCTGAACTAGCGCCTTATAACGGTTTCAGCTTAGACTTTACTATCGATTTCAATCACCCGGCGATTGATTCTGGCTCACAACGTTATTGCATGGATTTCTCTGCTGATGCGTTTGTTCGTCAGATCAGCCGCGCTCGTACTTTTGGGTTTATGCGTGACATCGAATATTTACAGTCTAAAGGTCTGTGCTTAGGCGGCAGTTTCGATTGCGCTATCGTGGTAGATGATTATCGTGTGCTGAACGAAGATGGTTTGCGTTTCGAGGACGAATTTGTCCGCCATAAAATGTTAGATGCAATCGGTGATCTGTTTATGTGTGGTCACAATATCATTGGCGCGTTTACCGCGTTCAAATCTGGTCATGCGTTAAACAACAAGTTATTGCAGGCTGTATTAGCTAAACAAGATGCTTGGGAATACGTCACTTTTGAAGACGAAGCTGAAATGCCATTGGCATTCAAAACTTCAAGAACAGTGTTGGCTTAATTCTTAATTAGAGATATATCCCAAAATAATTTAAGTTGCATTGAGGCGGCAAGTGAGTAAGTCCCGATGAGCTTAGTAAACTAAGTGATTCGGGTGAGCGAACGCAGCCAACTGTTTATTAATAAGAACAAGATGCAGCTTGAAGTATGACGGGTATAAGCCTATTTCTTATTACGGCTCGTTGTGCTGGTAACTCTCTCTCCTGCCAGCGCTGCGAGTCGTTCTAGTTTTTCTCTTAGTTTTCCTGAACTTCTTTCTGCTAATTCTTTTATTCTTTGAGCGCTTTGTTCACTAAGCTGACGTACTGGCATCTCCTCGTTTTGGTGAGCCGCGGTATAACGATGGACTAAATCTTCAGCAGTCTGACCATTTGTGCTTAACTTAGGATTAATCTTTATGTTGATTGAGACTAAAGATGGTAATATTTCACTCCTGAGCGTACTCAACAGCATTTGTTGCTCATAACGTAAGCGAGTCAGCCAACTGGCATTTGCCACCTCAAGGACTAAAATCCCCTGACGATAGTTGGCAACACGGCAAAGTCCGTGCATTTGCTTCGGCAACAGGGCTTTAACCGCCTTATTAAGTTTGATCAATGCTATTGCTCGTTGTTGAATATCACGCAATAAATTTGCATCATCGAATAGCGTATCTAATAATAACGGGCGACTATCGCGCATAAATAACATTCCGACAGGTAAAATAGTTAGTTGATAATGGGCATTTTAAATCGTTGGCGACAATTTGGCAGACGTTATTTTTGGTCGCACCTCTTACTTGGGGTTGTGGCTGCGAGTATTGGCGCGCCCGTAAATCTCAACGGATTACCGCAACAAGTCTCCTTATCCACAACGTTTACTAACGTTGATCAAAACAATTCGGCAGTTCCCGGTGTTGGGCAGCTCGTTTTATCCGGCGAAACTAATAGCCGACCACTGCAAAATCTCAATACATGGCAACAATTTGCCATACGCAATTATCTTACTCGTTTAGCGGTTTCACAGGATCAAAATGAAGCTACGCCTGAACTGGCAAAAGCTAACGATAATGAGAAATCCACCCTCAGCCATCACGCGCTGCTAGACTCTCTCTCGATACAGGCGTCTGTAACGGTGAAACCTCCGTTTACAGTAGCACGTCTGGTAGTAATTAATTCTGTTTTTACACTTCATTCTGTTCGATCATGGTTATCCAGTGTACAAGGTATTCGCGCTGGTCCCTCACTCTCCGCATAACTTCGGCTTTTTCCTCGTGATTAATGGCTTTTATTGCTATTAGCGGGTGATGAAGTTTCTTGTATTTTTTCTTTAAATTCCTGCTGCTGATTAAGCAGTGCATAAAGAGATATTTGGACGTATGTTAACTAAATTAATGACAAAAATTTTCGGTAGCCGTAATGACCGAACGCTGCGCCGTATGCGTAAAAGTGTAGAAGAGATCAACCGCCGTGAGCCGGAATATGAAGCGTTATCTGACGAGCAGTTAAAAGAAAAAACTGCCGCGTTTCGTGCACGTTTAGAGAAAGGCGAATCTTTAGAATCGCTGTTACCGGAAGCCTTTGCGGTCGTGCGTGAAGCCAGTAAACGCGTATTCGGTATGCGTCACTTCGACGTGCAGATGATCGGCGGCATGGTACTCAATAATCGCTGTATCGCTGAAATGCGTACTGGTGAAGGTAAAACCTTAACCGCAACGCTGCCTGCTTATTTGAATGCGCTGTCTGGTCGCGGTGTACACATTGTTACCGTGAATGATTATCTGGCGCGACGCGACGCGGAGAATAACCGTCCGCTGTTTGAGTTTCTTGGTTTAACGGTTGGTATTAACCTACCTGGAATGCCGCCTCCGGCGAAACGCGAAGCCTACGCTGCCGATATTACTTACGGTACGAATAACGAATTTGGTTTCGATTATCTGCGTGACAACATGGCATTTAGTCCGGAAGAACGCGTACAGCGTAAACTGAATTATGCGCTGGTCGATGAAGTGGACTCCATCTTAATCGATGAAGCGCGTACACCGCTGATTATTTCTGGTCCGGCGGAAGATAGCTCTGAGCTGTATAAAAAAGTCGATAAGATTATTCCTAAACTGCTGCGTCAGGAAAAAGAGGACTCCGACACCTTTGAGGGTGAGGGGCACTTCTCCGTTGATGAAAAAAGCCGTCAGGTTAACTTAACGGAACGCGGTTTGGTTCTGATTGAAAAATTACTGATGGAAGCAGGCATGATGACCGATGGTGAATCACTTTATTCACCGACGAATATCGTGCTGATGCACCACATCACCGCTGCATTACGCGCACACGCTCTGTTTACCCGCGATGTTGATTACATCGTGAAAGAGGGTGAAGTTATCATCGTTGATGAACACACTGGTCGTACAATGGAAGGTCGCCGCTGGTCTGATGGCTTACATCAGGCGGTTGAAGCGAAAGAGGGCGTGGAGATCCAGAATGAAAACCAAACTCTGGCTTCCATCACTTTCCAGAACTATTTCCGTCTGTATGAAAAACTGGCAGGTATGACCGGTACTGCGGACACCGAAGCATTTGAATTCCGCCAGATTTATCGCTTAGATACCATCGTTGTACCAACTAACCGTCCGATGATTCGTGATGATATGTCTGATTTAGTCTATATGACTGAAGCAGAGAAGATCGATGCCATCATTGATGACATTAAAGAGCGCAGCGCAAAAGGTCAGCCGATTCTGGTGGGTACAATTTCCATCGAAAAATCAGAAGTGGTTTCTAATGAGCTGAAAAAAGCAGGCATCGCGCATCAGGTATTGAATGCTAAATTCCACCAGAAAGAAGCTGAAATTGTTGCCAACGCCGGTCAGGAGGGCGCAGTAACGATTGCTACAAACATGGCTGGTCGTGGTACGGATATTGTGCTGGGCGGTAGCTGGCAGAGCGAACTCGCTGCGCTGGAAGATCCAACTGAAGAACAAATTCAGGCAATCAAAGCAGCATGGCAAGAACGCCATGATCGCGTGCTGGCGGCTGGCGGTTTACACATTATCGGTACTGAACGTCATGAATCGCGCCGTATTGATAACCAGTTACGCGGTCGTTCTGGTCGTCAGGGCGATCCGGGTTCATCGCGTTTCTACCTGTCAATGGAAGATGCCCTGATGCGTATCTTCGCTTCTGATCGCGTAGCAGGCATGATGCGTAAACTTGGTATGAAACCAGGTGAAGCTATCGAGCACCCTTGGGTAAGTAAAGCGATCGCTAATGCCCAGCGTAAAGTCGAAAGCCGTAACTTTGATATTCGTAAGCAATTATTGGAATTTGATGACGTCGCTAACGATCAGCGCCGTGCGATTTACGCGCAACGTAATGAATTGCTGGATATTAGTGACATCAGTGAAACTATCGATAGTATCCGTCAGGACGTATTCAGCACGGTCATTGATAACTACATTCCGCCGCAATCGCTGGAAGAAATGTGGGACGTACCAGGACTGGAAGCGCGCCTGAAAAATGATTTCGACCTCGACTTGCCTGTTGCTCAATGGCTGGATACCGAACACGATCTGCATGAAGAAACATTGCGCGATCGCATTCTCGAAGAAGCCATCAAAGTTTATCATCAAAAAGAAGACGTTGTTGGTGATGAAATGATGCGTCACTTTGAGAAAGGCGTCATGCTGCAAACGCTGGATACCATGTGGAAAGAGCATCTGGCAGCGATGGATTATCTGCGTCAAGGTATCCATTTGCGCGGCTACGCACAGAAAGATCCTAAGCAAGAGTACAAGCGTGAATCTTTCTCCATGTTTGCCAGCATGTTAGAAGCACTGAAATATGAAGTGATCAGCGTACTGAGCAAAGTTCAGGTACGTATGCCGGAAGAAGTTGAAGCCGTTGAACAGCAACGCCGTGAAGAAGCAGAGCGTTTAGCACGTCAGCAGCAACTTAGCCATCAGGAAGAAAACGCGCTGGCAGAAGAATCAGAGGGCAATCAACCTATGATCCGCGAAGAGCGCAAAATCGGCAGAAACGACCCCTGCCCATGCGGTTCAGGTAAGAAATACAAACAATGTCACGGACGCCTGCAATAACAGTTAACGCAGAAGTGATTAATGAGATGAGAGCGCCAAATGGCGCTCTCTTTTTGTTGTCATTCTTAAACCACCTCCTATGGAGGTGGTGATCGTTCTTGTGGGGCTTTGCCCGTAAGATGCCCATGCTAAATACTACTTAGGTTTGTTACCAGCAAATCAAAGGAGTAAATAGCATGAGCAGATATGAATCCGCTTCACACGTATTCTATCGTTGTCAGTATCACCTCGTCTGGACGCCAAAGTACAGATTCAAGATC
>JAISKF010000018.1 GCA_031261005.1 Enterobacteriaceae bacterium
GGGCGGCAATCTGCCGCCCGAATTAACAACTCAGTGGATTCACGGGCGGCAGATTGCCGCCCCTACGAAGTATTCTTTATTATCAATTGCTTTTATTATTTTTTTATCCAAACCTGAGATTAAGGTTTCGTTATAATATATCTGATATTTATCGGACATTGATAAATACAAACATAAAAAAAACGGCGGGTTCAAATCCCGCCGCTTTTTTCATGGTACTAAAGAAACTCAGAGATTAACCCAGATTTTTAGCGACAAAAGCCCAGTTTACTAATGCCCAGAAGTTTTCCAGATATTTTGGACGTGCGTTGCGATAATCGATGTAATACGCATGTTCCCAAACGTCTACGGTTAACAGCGGTTTATCACCGTCAGTCATTGGATTAGCTGCGTTAGACGTATTCACGATAGCTAATTTGCCATCAGATTTTTGTACTAACCAAGTCCAGCCAGAACCGAAATTCTTCACCGCAGAATCAGTTAATTGTTGTTTAAATTCAGCAAAAGAACCAAAATTCTTATTGATGGCATCAGCTAATGTACCAGTTGGCTCACCACCAGCGTTAGGTGCTAAACAGTTCCAATAGAAAGTATGATTCCATACTTGAGCGGCGTTGTTGAAAATACCGCCAGAGGATTTCAGAATGATCTCTTCTAACGATTTACCATCAAATTCAGTGCCTTTCACTAAATTATTCAGGTTTACAACATAGGTGTTGTGATGCTTACCGTAATGATATTCCAGTGTTTCAGCAGAAATATGAGGTTCTAACGCGTCTTTTGCATAAGGTAGTGCGGGTAACTCAAACGACATAACATAGCTCCTTAATTTTATAACTTGAACGAGTATTTATACCCATTATATTGAAAGCTCTTAGGTATAGATTATAAATTAAATGCCAGAAAAAATATTGTTACTTTTTTATAACAAATGATTTTATCAACTTTTCTGCATATTAAAAGAAAAATTCAACAAAATAACAGTATATTAGTGCTAATTTATTCCTTGTATTTTGCAATAAAAAATTTAAAACGTAATGAATTTGTTGCTAAAGCCCCATTAGCTGACGAAACTAGATGCTATATTCTAATTATAGGTTATCCCTGATTTAACATCGTGTTATCCGCGACTTAAAAGCCATGCAAAAAGTAGTGTTTTTTCCTGTTGATATAGTCGCTACAATAGCAAAACATAGCGTAATGCCTGTTTGAGGAAGCAAAGAGAATGACACCAACACTAGAGAAAATTCAGCGTCAAATCGCTGAAAATCCCATTTTATTGTATATGAAAGGTTCACCTAAATTACCGAGCTGCGGTTTCAGTGCTCAAGCGGTACAAGCACTTTCTGCTTGTGGTGAACGTTTTGCTTATGTCGATATTCTGCAAAATCCTGACATTCGTGCTGAATTACCCGCCTATGCTAACTGGCCGACGTTCCCGCAATTGTGGGTTAACGGTGAGCTTATTGGCGGCTGCGATATTATTCTGGAAATGTATCAAATCGGTGAATTGCAGCCATTACTGAAAGAAGCCGCTCAGAAAGCGGGTTCTCAAGACGCAGAGTAGTTTTTGATTTGCCATAAAAAAACCTGCTTGATGCAGGTTTTTTGTCTGATCAATCTCTGACTTGCTGATCAGGCGTTAACGGCCAGCCGCCCAGTTTTTTCCAGCGATTAACCAACTCACAGAACAGTTCAGTGGTTCTTTCGGTATCATATAATGCACCGTGCGCTTGAGCGCTATCGAACGGAATTCCTGCTGTAATACAGGCTTTTGCTAACACGGTTTGCCCCAACACCAAACCGCTTAACGCTGCGGTGTCAAATGTAGCGAAAGGGTGGAATGGATTACGTTTCAAACCAGTGCGTTCAGCCGCCGCCATTAAGAAACTGTGATCAAAATTCGCATTATGCGCGACAACAATAGCGCGATTACAATTTTGATCTTTTATCCCTTTACGCACCATTTTGAAAATTGAGTGCAGCGCTTCATATTCACTCACTGCGCCACGTAAAGGATTGGTTGGATCGATACCATTAAATGCCAGTGCCTCAGGGGATAAAATAGAACCCTCAAATGGATTAACATGAAAATGCAGCGATTGATCGCGTACTAACCAACCCTGATCAGTCATCTTTAAAGTAAATGCTGCTATCTCTAATAACGCATTGGTTTTTGCGTCAAATCCCGCTGTTTCTACATCGATCACTACCGGGTAAAAACCACGAAAGCGCTCACTTAAACTGTTCTGGGTCGTATTATCAGTCATGTCTATCTGTTCTTTAAAATTTGCCAGCGGCTATTATGCCAAATTTTGCGGCTCGAAGCTCAGGTTAAAATCAGGAAGTTAACGCAACCTGAACTTCGGATAAGAAATGATATTATTACGATAAATCTCAAATAATTATGTGATTTTTTCGTAGGGCAGCAATCTGCCGCCCGCTAAACCACCGTGAAATCAACGCGCGGCATACTCAATGAGAAAAAATGAGAGAGAAACTTAGTGACCCAGTGCGCGGCTGGCTTGTTTGTTTTCAATCAGCTCGATTTTATAACCATCGGGATCTTCAACAAAGGCAATCACAGTTGTACCACCTTTGACAGGACCGGCTTCACGAGTGACTTTACCGCCTGCTTTACGGATTTGTTCACAAGTTGCTGCAACATCATCAACGCCTAAAGCGATATGACCGAACGCCGTACCCAAATCATAATGATTAACGCCCCAATTGTAGGTCAGTTCAATAACAGCGCCTTTACTTTCGTCACCATAACCAACAAATGCCAGTGAGTATTTATATTCAGTATTTTCGCTGGTACGCAGTAAATTCATTCCTAAAACTTTGGTATAAAAATCAGTGGAACGCTGTAAATCGCCCACACGTAACATGGTATGAAGTAAACGCATGCTGCTATCCTCTTAGTTATTAAATCGTTAACATTACAAAGCTCTTGCTTTTTATGATAGTTCAATCTATTACCTATTAATAACTATTTTTGATCCGGCAGCATTCCACGAATAGAGCCTTTATGTATGTCGCAATTTGTATCACAGCAGCTAGAACTTTTTGCTATTCCTTCGCCTTGCCGCGGTATTTGCCAAAGTGATAGCAGAGGATATTGTCTTGGTTGTTTTCGCAGCCGTGATGAGCGTTTTCAGTGGACGAATATGAGTGATTCACAAAAGAGAGATGTTCTGCGTTTATGCTATCAGCGCAAAATTATTCGTAATAGAAAAGTAGCGGAAAAAGATAAATTCACTCCAGAACAGCCATCATTATTTTAGTGTTAAATATCAAGCTATTCTTGCTTTAGAGCAGTGAGTAGTATGATAAGTCTTACATAATAAAATATCGCAATACAGATTATTATCATGACGATAGTGTGCTAACGAGAGACTGGCACTTAATTTATTCCAGTTATCTTAAAATTTGATTAAGTTAATTAAATTTTTTTCTATTTCTTCTATTGTTTTTCAGATATATAAAATAATTTTTTAGCAATTTTTATACTGTGCGATAACAAAATAATTGGCATTCAATATTTTTTTGAAATAAATTTGTATTTAATGCGTTATTTATTGGCTTTTTTATGTTGAAAGCAGCCATAATTAGCAGAGAGTTAGTACAATCCATTTTTACACGTTATCGGGTTAAATTATGAATGCTAAAATTGAGTATTATACGTTAGGTGCAGATATTGCACGGTTAATGCGTAACTGGCGTAGTATTGTTGATTTACGTCTTAAACCTCTTGGGTTGACTCAAACGCATTGGGTTACGCTTTACTATTTAAATGGTATGCCGCCAAATCAATCACAAATACAATTAGCCAAAGCTATTGGTATTGAGCAGCCATCACTGGTTCGTACACTGGATCAATTAGAAGACATGGGATATGTCCGCAGAGATCCATGTCCGGGTGATCGCAGAGCAAAGCAAATTAATTTAACTTCAGAAGCCAAGCCAATCATCACCGAAGTCAGCGATGTGGTTACTGAGGTTCGCGCCGGTATTTTTCGTGGCGTGACAAGCGATGAACTGGCTAAATTCGCGAACATGATCAGACGGTTAGATAAAAATATTATTGATTTAATAGAGGGTTAATTAAATTATTCATTAATTGAATTAAGTTATTCTAATAATGTTTAAGTTAATGGCAATGCGCCATCTTTTATAGAGATGTGCGCCACTGTCTGAAGTTCAAGTAAATATTCCGTGCTATTTAACTGGTAACTGCTGTGGCTTTTGTTTTAATACTTGTATAGATATTTGGCTTATTCGTAAAATAGCAGAATAAAATATCAAAAGAGGTATTGATAATGAAATCCGGTAACTATATTGGCGTAATGTCAGGAACGAGTCTTGATGGTGTTGATGTGGCATTAGTCAATATTAATGATACCAGCGTTAGTCAGATAGCAAGCTATTCCCATCCAATGCCAGCAGATATTAAAGCTGATGTATTATCGGTTTGTCAGGGACAACAAACGACACTAGCGCAAATAGGTCAGCTAGATTTGCGTTTGGGTATTTTGTTTGCTGAATCTGTACTTGGGTTATTAGCTAAATTCAATATTGATGCCAGCCGTATTATAGCAATTGGCTGTCACGGGCAAACTGTCTGGCACCAGCCAGACGGCGCTTATCCATTTACGATACAGCTAGGCGATAATAATCGCATTGCTGCCATGACTGGTATAACAACGATTGGTGATTTTCGGCGTAAAGATATGGCATTTGGCGGGCAAGGTGCGCCGCTGGTGCCTGCTTTTCATCAAGCATTATTAGCGACTCCTGATGAACGGCGCATGGTGCTGAATATCGGCGGCATTGCGAATTTATCGCTGCTTATACCTGATGCAGCGGTAAGCGGTTTTGATACCGGACCCGGAAACATGCTGATGGACGCATGGATTCAACAACAGCAGGGCAAAGCATTCGATAAAGATGCGTATTGGGCGCGTCAGGGGCATATCAATTATGCGTTGCTGACACAAATGCTCTCCGATCCTTATTTCAAGCTGCCTGCGCCAAAAAGTACCGGCAGAGAGCATTTCAATTTACAGTGGTTGCAGCAGCAACTTGACACCTTTCCTGATATTTCTCCGCAAGATGTTCAGGCGACCTTAGCCGAATTAACCGTACAATCTATTGTTCAGCATGTAAAAGAAGCTGGTGGTTGTCAGCGGTTGCTGGTTTGTGGCGGCGGCGCGAGAAATCCGTTATTAATGTCACGCATGGCAGAAGAATTACCTCATACGGTGGTTGATAGCACTGATAGTTACGGGATCAGCGGTGACGATATGGAAGCGATCGCTTTCGCTTGGCTGGCGGCGCGAACATTGGCGGGATTAACCGGCAATTTACCGGCGGTCACAGGAGCGACGAAAGCAACTATACTAGGAGCGATTTATTTGTCTTGATACAATTTAATTTTTTGATTATTCAGTATATTCAATGAGGTGGAACTAATGAAAAAGTTAACAATAGGATTAGCATTAATGTTACTGGCGGGTTGTCAGACCGCGCCAACTTTTACGGGTTTTACGGGTACAGCACTAAAATATCAGTGTGAAAAACAACCATTACTGGTGACGCAGAATAATGAAAAGCAACAAGTCTATTTAACTATTGATGGGCAACCGCAACAGCTTAATGAAGTTGAGTCTGCATCGGGTGCTAAATATAGCAATGGTATTTTCACCTTTTGGTCAAAAGGTAACAGTGCAATGGTGATGTATCACGATGAGATTATTATCAATAACTGTGATCTCATTCAATAATCGCTACAGGGCAACGATTATTGTTGCCCTTGTTTGATGATTAATTGTTGCCGTCAACAGCGCGCCGTGGTTCACAATTTTCTTCCCCTAACCGTTTGAAATCCTGCGGTAGTAAGTGCAAGATAAGATGTGATTATATTCTAACAAACTCCAACAGGTTTTCTGATTATGTCTGAACAATCTAACTCCATTGCTGATTTACGGCGGGAGTACACGCAAGGCGGTTTGCGCCGCAAAGATTTACCGGCTGATCCTCTTACTCTTTTTGAACTGTGGCTAAAACAGACTTGTGAAGCCAAAATCCCCGATCCCACTGCGATGTGTGTTGCGACCGTTGATGAACATGGCAGACCGTCACAGCGCATTGTGCTGCTCAAACATTATGATGAAAAAGGTTTTGTTTTTTATACTAATTTGGGAAGCAGGAAAGCGCAGCAAATTGGACAAAACAATCAGGTCAGCTTGTTATTTCCGTGGCACATGTTTGAACGTCAGGTGATTGTTTCCGGCAAAGCGGAACGCATTTCAACGATGGAAGTGCTCAAGTATTTCCATTCTCGACCTAAAGATAGCCAAATCGGTGCTTGGGTTTCCCGACAATCTTCACGCATATCGGCGCGCGGTATTCTGGAAAGCAAATTTTTAGAACTGAAACAGAAATTCCAGAATGGAGAAGTACCGCTGCCAAGTTTTTGGGGCGGATTTCGCGTAAGTATTGAACAAATGGAGTTTTGGCAGGGCGGTACGAATCGTCTGCATGACCGGTTTGTTTATCAACGTACCGAAAATGACTGGAATATTGATCGTTTAGCGCCTTAAACACTGGTCAACGTTGCAAGCGGCGTTTATGCTATCCGATTCCTTAAAGCTGACTATTTAAAGCAGTTTATTTAAATGCAGTCTATGTAAAAAATCTGATTCAGCGCTAATCCTGTATTCACAGAGAATTGTATCCAGAGAGAACAGATAGATTAGCGCAACCAATAACAACGGAGTTATATCGATGGCGAACAACCTGATTAAACAATTGCAAGAGCGTGGTCTCGTCGCTCAAGTGACGGACGAAGAGGCTTTATCAGAGCGGCTGGCACAAGGTCCTATCGCACTGTATTGCGGCTTCGATCCTACCGCTGATAGCTTGCATTTGGGGCATTTGGTTCCGTTATTGTGCTTAAAACGTTTTCAATTAGCAGGTCATAAGCCAGTCGCGTTAGTTGGCGGTGCTACGGGCTTGATTGGCGATCCGAGCTTTAAAGCCGCAGAACGTAAGCTGAACACGGAAGATACCGTTGCTGATTGGGTGAACAAGATTCGCCAGCAAGTTTCGCCATTCCTTGATTTCGATTGCGGTGATAACAGCGCTAGAATGGCAAATAACTACGATTGGTTTGGCGGCATGAAAGTGCTGACTTTCCTGCGTGATATTGGTAAGCATTTCTCTGTTAATACCATGATCAACAAAGAAGCAGTTAAGCAACGCCTGAATCGCGATGACAGCGGTATTTCTTTTACTGAATTCTCGTATAACCTGCTGCAATCCTACGATTTTGCCATGTTAAATAAAGATCACGGCGTTGAACTGCAAATCGGCGGTTCTGATCAGTGGGGTAATATCACTTCTGGTATCGATTTAACTCGCCGTCTGCATCAACAGCAGGTTTATGGCTTTACTGTCCCGTTAATTACTAAAGCTGACGGCACTAAATTTGGTAAAACCGAAGGCGGCGCGATCTGGTTAGATCCGAAGAAAACCAGTCCGTACAAATTCTACCAATTCTGGATTAACACTGCTGATGCTGATGTTTATCGTTTCCTGAAATTCTTCACTTTCATGAGTATTGAAGAAATTAATGCGCTGGAAGAGGAAGATAAAAACAGCGGCAAAGCGCCGCGCGCTCAATATGTGTTAGCTGAACAAGTTACTAAACTGGTTCATGGCACTAAAGGTCTGGAAGCCGCGCAGCGTATTACGCAAAGCCTGTTTTCCGGTGAATTAGCTGATATTACTGAAGATGACTTCACTCAATTAGCGCAAGACGGTATGCCAGCGATCGAGCTGGAAATCGGCGCTGATCTACAGCAAGCGCTGGTGACGGCAGGATTAGTGCCATCACGCGGACAGGCGCGAACCATGATCAGTTCAAATGCAGTGACGATCAACGGCGAGAAGCAATCCAGCCCTGAATATGCCTTTGGCGATAGCGATCGTCTGTTTAATCGCTATACGTTATTGCGTCGCGGTAAAAAGCATTACTGCCTAATTAGTTGGAAATAATCTCAAAGATAATTACTTTAAATTCGGTCGCAATGCGGCCGAATTTTTTGGCTGACGTCTAATGTGTTAGTTGATAATAACGGCAATATCTCTGTATTTTAGGACTTCTTTTCATGAAAAATATTTTATCGATTCAATCACATGTGGTTTATGGTCATGCAGGTAATAGCGCCGCAGAATTTCCGATGCGAAGAATGGGCGTGAATGTGTGGCCGCTGAATACAGTGCAATTTTCTAATCATACCCAGTATCGCCAATGGGAAGGCATGGTGATGCCAGCCAGCCATTTAACCGATATTGTTCGCGGTATCAGTAACATTAATCAGTTAGCGCGTTGTGATGTGGTGTTGAGCGGTTATATTGGTTCACCGGAACAAGGGAAAAGTATTCTTGATGTGGTCGCGCAGGTAAAAGCGGCAAATCCTGATGCCTGGTATTTCTGTGATCCAGTCATGGGACACCCGGAAAAAGGCTGTATTGTTGCGGCTGGCGTATCGGAATTTTTCTGTCAGGAAGCGTTACCGGTCAGTGACATGATTGCGCCGAACTTGCTGGAGTTAGAAATCCTAACGGAAAGATCGATCAGTAATGTTGCAGAAGTGATTAGCGCCGCGCGTGAACTTTGCCGCAAAGGACCAAAAGTGATTCTGGTGAAACACTTGAGCCGAGCAGGTTATCGTGCCGATCAGTTTGAAATGGCATTAGTTACGAAAGATGAAGCATGGCATATCAGCCGTCCGCTGGTTGATTTTGGCGCACGTCAGCCAGTCGGCGTTGGCGATATTACCAGCGGTTTGCTGTTGGTTAATCTGCTGCTGGAAAACTCGCTGCCGGAAGCATTAGAACACGTTACGGCGGCGGTATATGAAATAATGCTGGAAACCCTGAAACGCGGGGAATATGAACTGCAATTAGTGGCAGCACAAGACAAAATGGTAAAACCAGAACATCATTTTAAAGCGGTGAAGCTGTAAGTTAATCTGAACTTCGGATAAAAAATTATATTATTACGATGAATTTCAAATAATTATGTGATTTTTTCGTAGGACAATAATCTGTCATCTGTTGGTTTTAGTGAAGTTTAACGGGCGGCATATTGCCGCCTCTACAAATTATTATTAATTATCAATAATTTAATCTATTTAAGTCCCTCAGCTTTCAATGTTGCATCTACTGCCGGACGAGCGGCGATACGCGCCATATAAGCGGCTAACGCATTCAATCCAGACAAATCCAGATGCACTGCTGCTGCCCAACGAGTAACGGTAAACAGATAAGCATCAGCAACACTAAACGTCGCGCCCAGAATAAACTGATGGCTTTGCAGCACGCTATCTACATAGGTAAATTGCTTCACTAATTTTTCCAGCGTGATCTTCTTGAACTCTTCCGGTGTATGCGGATTAAACAGCGGGCTAAAACCTTTATGCAGTTCGGTTGAAATAAAGTTTAACCATTCAATTGCGTGATAATACTCTGGTGTTCCTACCGTTGGCAGCAGATGTTTAGCTGGTGCACGATGAGCAAGATACTGAACGATCGCCGCACCTTCAGTTAAAATACTGCCATCATCGAGTTGCAGAGTCGGTACTTGACCTTTCGGATTAACTTTCAGAAAGTCATCGCCATGTTCGGTCTTTTTCGTGGCTAAATCGACTTTTTCAACGGAATAACTCTGACCGATTTCATTCAAAATGATATGCGGAGAAAGTGAACAAGCACCGGGTTTATAAAATAGTTTCATCAACAATTTTCCTCTGGTCATTGAATAAGTTAACAGTGTATCTAGTGTAGCTTACCTAAAATGAAATATTTATGAAGTATGTTAGAGATTGGTAACTAACTTTGGCAGCAAATAACAAAAAAGCCGCCATTTCTGGCGGCTATAAATCTTGCGATTTTACCAGCGCACATTTTTATGTTTGCCAGTTCTGGTTTCAGAATTATTAAAGAAACCAGTTGATTAATTGCAATATATCTGCAATTAAGGTCAGTATGATTGCGATAATTTCAATCATAACCCCGCACCTCTCATCTCTGTGGTGCGTAACTTCACATATTCCTTTCCTCTAATCGCCCATCTGGAATATGCTCCGCTTTTGTTTAGAAAGAGGAATGCTACGCTACCGTTAAGGACTGTCTCCACCATGAGTTACAGTTGGGACTTTTACTAAATATTCAGTAAACTAGAGGGAGTTATGGCTACTGAATCGGTATTACGTAACATCATTACTAAACTAAAATTATTTTAGTCATTATATGTATAAATGTACAGTAATTTGCTTTTTGTGGAGTATGCGATTATTATTAATACGTTTAGAAAGAGGAATGTTACGCTGCCGGACACAGGCTACCAACCTGTTGTTAGCAGTAAAAATTAGAAGGGCGCGAATATCGCGCCCTTTGTTTGTTTTGAATACTAAGAAAACTTAAACCAAGAAAAATCAGAACGGTGCATTAATATCTACCACATCGATCAGTTTGTGATTTACAAACTCTTTCAGCCCTAATCCTAATAATTCACGTCCAAAACCGGAACGGCGCACGCCGCCGAATGGCAGATCTGCTTTTACCATTGTCGGGTGATTAACAAATATCATGCCTGTTGAGATACGTTTAGCTACTTCTGCGCCATGTTCAGGACGCGCAGTGAATACCGAACCGCCTAAACCAAATGGTGTATCGTTGGCGATGCGTATTGCATCATCTTCATCTTGCGCTTTAAACAGCATGGAAACAGGACCGAAAAACTCCCAGTAATAAGCCGGATTATCCGGCGTGACATGGGTGAGAATCGTCGGCTGAACAAACGCACCTTGCGTTGGCACTTTCGCGCCGACTTCTACTGCGGTTGCACCATGAGCAACCGCTTGACGGATTTTCTCTTTCACTTCATCAGCCGCTTGCTGTGAAGAAAGCGGTGCAAGCGTAGTAGATTCATCGAGCGGATCACCTGTTTTTAACGCGGCAACGCCATCAGTATATTGTTTGAGGAAGCCATCATAGATTTTCGCATCGATAATCATGCGTTTAGATGAGACACAAACCTGCCCGCCATTCCAGTGACGCCCAAATACCGCCCAGTCTACGGTCTCTTTTAACGGCGCATCGGCTAACACCACAAAGGCATCAGCACCGCCGAGCTCCATCGTACATTTTTTCAGTGCCTTGCCCGCTTGTGCGGCGACCACTGAACCCGCTCCCTCTGAACCGGTTAATGCCACGCCATGTACGCGCGGATCATTAATAATGGTTTCAATTTGAGCGCGGGTAGCATACAGATTGTGGAACAAACCTTGCGGTAAACCAGCTTCTTGCGTTATATGCTCAAATGCGGCGGCACTTTGCGGTACGTTAGAGGCATGTTTTAACAACAAAGTATTTCCTGCGGCTAATTGTGGGGCAAGAATGCGTGCGATCTGATAATAAGGGAAATTCCACGGCTCGATTGCCAGCAAAACACCCAAAGGATCACAAACCAAAACCGCATCACCCTCTGCGGGATCGGCAACCGGCAGCTTTTCTGGTTTCAATAACGCTTCGGCATTTTTTACATAATATTCAAATATCAACGCAGACAGCTCAACTTCACCTAACGCCTCACTGTAGAGCTTACCCATTTCCACCGTAAGTAATTTAGCGAGTTCCTTGTGATTTTTTCGCAGCTCATCAGCAACGCGCTGTAACAATGCAAGGCGTTCTGCAATTGGCTTTTCTTTCCAGCTAAGAAAGGAAGTATGAGCGTGATCAATAGCACTAGCGACTTCGGTATCCGTTGCATCAGGGAACGTTTTTAGGGTTTCACCGGTGTAGGGATTGACAGTTTTATAACTCATGTTCAGATCCTTATTTATTGTTGACGGCGCACAGGTAGGGGAGTGGTTGATTTGTGCGATGATAATTAACGGACTTCTATCTATATCAGAATCTACCTATATCAAAATCTATCGATAATAAATTTACCGACATATTCTATTGGCTAGTCCGGTATGTTAATTATAATCGTGCTGGACATTTGTACTTATGTCGAATAGTTACACTAAATTACACTGCATACCGCAATTTCTGGTATACTGCCGTAATCCGGCGTACTTCGGTCTACGCCATATTCCTCGCGGTCATGTCACAACGTCATACCTCGTACTAATAATCTCGTCAGGACCGTAGCAAATATTTACTCCTCTTTAGGATAGTTTGCCGGGCGAGTCTGGAGTTTTTCCTTTTATGTCTTTTGATTCTCTCGGCTTAAGTGCCGAAATTTTGCGTGCGGTTGAAGAACAGGGCTACCGTGAGCCAACCCCAATTCAGCAGCAAGCGATCCCCGTCGTATTATCGGGTCGTGATTTAATGGCGTGCGCGCAAACCGGCACCGGTAAAACCGCAGGCTTCACCTTGCCGCTGCTGCAATTGTTAACGGCAAAAAATGAAGTACCGCGCGGTCGCCGTCCGGTCCGCGCTTTAATTTTAACGCCAACCCGTGAGCTGGCAGCGCAGGTAAGTGAAAATGTGCGTGAATATAGCCGCCATTTAAATATTCGCTCGATGGTCGTGTTCGGCGGAGTCAGTATTAATCCGCAGATGATGAAATTACGCGGCGGTGTTGATGTGCTGGTCGCAACACCAGGACGTTTGCTCGATCTGGAGCATCAGAACGCCGTAGATTTATCGCAAGTTGAAATTTTAGTGCTTGATGAAGCCGATCGCATGTTAGATATGGGCTTTATCCACGATATTCGCCGCGTGTTAGCAAAACTGCCAGCCAAACGCCAAAATCTGCTGTTTTCGGCGACGTTCTCCGATGATATTAAAGGATTAGCCTCTAAACTGCTGCGTAATCCGGCATCAGTAGAAGTCGCAAAACGTAATACGCCATCAGAGCTGGTGGATCAAAAAGTCCATTTTGTTGATAAAAAACGCAAACGTGAATTGTTGTCCCAGATGATCGGTCAAGGGCAGTGGCAGCAAGTGCTGGTCTTTACTCGCACCAAACACGGCGCTAATCATCTGGCTGAACAGCTTAATAAAGATGGCATTACTGCTTCGGCGATCCACGGCAATAAAAGTCAGGGTGCGCGCACTCGTGCTTTAGATGATTTCAAAAACGGTAAAATTCGCGTACTGGTTGCAACGGATATTGCCGCGCGCGGTCTGGATATTGACCATCTGCCGCACGTTGTAAATTATGAACTGCCAAATGTACCGGAAGATTACGTACACCGCATAGGTCGTACCGGTCGTGCCGAATGTACCGGTGAAGCAGTTTCACTGGTTTGTATCGATGAACACAAACTGCTGCGTGATATTGAACGCTTACTGAAACTGGAAATTCCGCGCATCGCATTAGCGGGTTATGATCCTGATCCAACCATCAAAGCTGAACCGATCGTCAATGGTCGTCAGGGCAGAGGACAAGGGCAGGGTGGTCGCCAGAATTCAGGACGCGGCAGAGCGCCATCATCTCAAAACGGTGATCGCAGTGATCGTAAAGAGAGCAGCCCGTGGGGAAATCGCGGCGATAGTAAACCGCGTAATGCAAACAGCCAGAAACCGCGTTCCGATCGTGCGGATAAGCCGCAAAGACGCGCGACATACTCCGGCGCACGCCGTTCAGGTTCGGCGGCGGAATAATTGCATATTGCAAGATAAGCAATATAGATGTAATAAATCCACCTGCATAGCAGGTGGCTTTGACACAGCCCCCTAAAAGGGGGCTAATACACTAACTTTCAAGACCCAGTTGTAATTGTCTTTCCTCTTCCTCTTTCGCAACCTTATC
>JAISKF010000021.1 GCA_031261005.1 Enterobacteriaceae bacterium
CGTATTCTCGGCTTCTGCCAGAGCTTTATTGGCCGAATCTTCCTGCTGCTGATGATAATCCTGCCGGTGTGGTGCGGTTTACACCGTTTACATCACATGACCCATGACCTGAAATGGCACGTCCCGTCAGGTAAACTGGTGTTCTACGGCATGGCTGCGGTACTGAGTGTGATTGCCGTGATTGGTGTGTTTATGCTGTAAGGCAGCACACGGCAAACACTGTTCACCGTTAATGATAAACGCCCTGATTTCGAGAGGAATCGGGGCGTTTTTATTAGCATAATCGATTGATAATAATATAGATTGATAACACTGGGTTTACCGCAGGAGCGAAAATCGCAGAATTATTTATAATTTAAATCGATAAATCAATTCATATTATAAATAATGTTCTGATAAAAGATCATATTTATAGCATGATAATTTTATACGCTATTTAGCTTTATTTCTGGCAAGATTATTAGATTATAAATAAAAATAGTAGATCTTTTCATGAAGATACATCAGCTAAAAGCACTGGTTTCTATTGCTCAGGAGGGCAGTATTCATGCAGCTTCCAGAAAACTTTTTATTAGTCAGCCAGCGATTACTAAATCAATAAAAAATCTGGAAGAAGAATTAGGTGTTAGCTTGATAAGCCGTCATTCAACCGGAATTCGTTTAACAGATTTTGGCGAAAAATTTTTAATTCGTGCTAAACGAATACTACAAGAACTTGATGATACCAAAAGAGATATTCAACAAATGCAACATGGTCATAGCGCCCAAGTTTCTATTGGTATTACGCCATCAGCTTCATTAGTTATTCCGAAATTATATGAAGAGTTTAAAGAAAAATATCCTAATATTACAGTTAACTTCTATGAATATAGTTCCAATAAAATAAAGCAAGGTCTGATTGAAAATAATATTGATTTAGGTATTGGATTAATTCTTCCCTGGAACAATTATAATGGTTTTACTCTGGACTATATCTCTTCAAATTTCCCGATGATTACCGTTCGTCAAGGACACGCTTTATCCGATGGCTGTACTTTTGAAGATTTACTTTCATATCCCTGGATTTCAGCAATGAATCCACAGAACTTTGATTATCTGTTAGAGCAATTCAGGCAGCAATATTATATTCCCAAGCAGCCAGATATTTCTTTTTGTACATCAATGTCGTTCTATTATTATCTTGTCACCAAAACTGATGCGATTAGCGTCTGGTTTCACAGTCCCTCAATCACCCATGATTTATTTAAAGATAAATTAAGGCAACTCAATTTTCACTGTGGTGATTTTGTTTCAGAAGTCGCGTTAATTCAGGCAGCTAATGCACTATTAACACCAGCAAGCGCTACTTTTTATAATTTCATAAAAAGCAGCGCCATAATAAAAAAATAAATTATTTATTAACACTAAGCTCTGGTGCTAAATCAGGTGCAACACGGACAGGATTGTGCGCTTCATAGCCATAAACTAAACGAATTAATGTTGGCTCATCAAACTCGCGGCCTAGCAATTCAATACCGACCGGCTCCGGACTTGAGCTTTGCGTCATACCCGCAGGAAAAGTGATCGCCGGTAATCCTGAGAACGGGCTTAACCCTACATTTGCCCGACCCTCCGCATTTTTACCCACAGGTACATTTAGCTGAGTTAACGTTGGATACATAATCGCATCAAACCGAACAGCACCATCAAGGACACGATGTATTTGTGCCCGAATCATATCCTGACGGCCATGAAGATTTCGCAGATAAACGGGATCTTTTTCCTTATCTTTCCCAGCCTGATTATATAATTTCAACCATTCATCACTCGCTGGATCATATCCTTTGCTCTGCAAAATAGCATCGTAACTGCGTAAATGGTTATCTTTATCAGATGACCAGCCCGATAAATACTGAGTCATTGCATCTCTCAGTTCATAGCGAGATAAGCTAGTGTAATCTTTAGCGATTTTCTCTTGCTCAGGCAGAGAGACTTCCTCAACGGTTGCTCCGGCTGCTCGCATACGCGCGACCGCATCATCAATCACTTTCCAATAATCCGCATTTTGATCATTACGGGCTGGAAACATGCCTTTAATCATAGCGATTTTCGCACCTGATAGCCCTTTTTCATCTAATGCCGATAGTAGCTGCTGCTGACGTTCCGGCGTCGAGTAGTTTTCGGTATAACGCAGCGTATAGGTACAATCTCTAACAGTGCGACACATTGGACCAACGGTATCTTGCGTTGGTGATAACGGCACAACACCCCGTAAATCCGTCAATGCGTGTGTTGGTCTGATACCAACCAGCCCAGCCAATGATGCAGGAATTCTAATTGAACCGCCGGTATCTGAACCTAGTCCAACCATACCAAGACTTGCCGATACCGCCGTAGCAGAACCGCCAGATGAACCGCCAGGTCCTTTTTCCAGGTGATAAACATTATGTGTCTGCCCGCCAAAAGAAGAAGCGCCCCGCACTGCGATCGCAAATTCATCAAGATTACTTTTCGCTAAAATAATCGCGCCCTGCTGCCGCAGATTCTTTACCACTTGAGCATCATCAGACGGTTGGTTATTTTTTAACGCAATTGCACCAGCCGTTGTCGGCATATCCGCCGTATCAATATTATCTTTTACAATAATCGGAACACAGTACATTGGGCTGTCTGCTGGCTGCTTATCTAATGCTTGCGCCTCAGTAATTGCCTGCGGATTGATGGTAATAATACTATTAAATTGTTTATCAAACTGAGCAATACGATCTAAATATCCCTGAACAACTTGCTCACAACTCACTTCTTTTTTCTTCAACGCATTATGTAATGAATCGATTGTTGCTTCTGACCAGTTAAAAGCATTAACTGAACCCGTGAAAACTAAACCATAACCTGCAACAAAGAGAGATGAAATAACCGATAGTTTTGCCATATATCTTCCTTTTGTAATTATAAAATGACTTTTTAGTCATAGAGATACAATGATAATGAGTAGAATGGAAATCGTTTGCTGAGGTTAATTATTTCTCACTGAAAAAAATAATTGAATATTAATCAATATTATTAAAAATATATTTATACTTAAAATACATAATATTTATTGTAATAACTAAAATTTATCACCAGTAAATATCCAGTACGGTTATCTTCACCTATAAAAAAACACCCTGTCAGCTTAACGCTCACAGGGTGGAGGGAGGCTTTGTATTAAACGCTATCCTAAAGCGTTTAATGACAGGATTTTAAAATCTAACGGAGAAATTCATATTCACCATATTGGATTGCTGATTATCACTGAAATACTGCTCGTAGTTCATATACAACGCCATCGCATCAGAGAAGAGCCATTCCAGTCCGCCGCCAACCATCATCACATCACGGGACAGCGAGACACCATCAAGCGGCATATACTGATTCATGCCCGTAAAGCTGGCGTTATATCTGCCGTTATCCTGAGCAATTGCCCGTTGATAATGGGTTTGTGCAGTCAGATTGATTTTGCCTTGATCGCCCATATCCCAACCGTAACCGGCGCGAGTACCAACGCCAGCCTGCCAACGCGTAGTGGTCTGCCCGTTAGCCTGTAATCCGAAACCCGATGCGCCGGTTTCTTTGAAAGCATCTTGTTTCAGGCTGATATATTGGGAATCAATATAAGGCGTGATCTGCCAGCCATCGTTCTTCATGCGATAGCCCATTTCACTGCCAACGTTGAAATAGTTACCGCTCTGATCGCTGTTCACTCTGGCTGTCTGATTACCCAGCCACAAATTACGTTTTTGCTGACCATCATAATAACCAGATGCGATACGTCCGGTGACATAGTAAGAGTCGAAAATCTTACCGCCAAACAGAGAGGCTTCGCCCACCGTACCAGAGCTGCGCTCCGCTCCGCGTTTCAGGCTGCCGTATGTATCACTGCGCGTCAGAGCGCTGCCAATGAAAGTGTTTTTATCCAGAAAAACGTCCTGCCCCATCACCCAGCCGTTCATGTTGTAATTCACACCGGAGAAACCGCCGCTGTTCAGGCTGCTCTGGTAATGAATGTTACCCGCCCATTCATTACTTTTTCTTGGTGAATCCATCAGTTGTGCAACATGATTAGAAACCTGACGATTGTTAAAGTTAATCGCCTGCATAGTCATGGAGGTCGTTGCTGCCGGTAACTGACCGGACAGACTTTCCAGTGCCGCTTGTGCTGCCTGAGGTGTTGGAGATTGTTGCAGACGCGCTGCGCCGCTCAAAAACTCAGCCTGAGCGACACTTGTCGGCGCTGGTGCATTAGCCAATTGTTGATCCAGTTGGCTAAATGCTTTTTCCAGACGAACTGCACCAGCAGTTGCTGCCGCATTGTACTGAACGCCTTGCACTTGTGTTGCTTGTACACGTTGCAGATTCAGCCAGGCATTTTTAGCATCATAAGCAACCGTTGCATCTAAAAAGACACCTGAGGCTTTAGTAAAGGTATCAAATGTACCGCTTAAACCGCTTTTGGTGATCAGAACGTCCTGACGCTGTGTGGAGTTTACATATCCATCAGGTACGGCGAGAACATGCAAATCACCGGCAATGGAAGCCGTTCCTGCCACATTCAATGTCGATCCTAATACCAGCGCCAGTTGACCGCTTGATGTCTGCGTGTAATTGCTATTAAAGCTCGTCAGACCATTTTGTAAAACGACACTGCCCTGATTATTGACGCTACCGCCCACAGTACGCACATTCAGCGTACCCGACGGACCTACGTTAATAGCAGAAGCAATGCTCTTTTCTGAGGCTAACGTCCCGCCTAAGACATTGGTTGTGCCTTTGTAAGTTGCATTTTCCGTGAACACCAGCGTACCCGTGCCGTTTTTGGTCAGCCCGCCTGCGCCACTAATTGGATTCCCCCACGTTGAGGTGTAACCGGTAAATGAAACACTGACATCACCCCAGTCAAATTTAGCCGGACCGCGCACCGCAGCGGCGATATTCAACAAGCCGTAGCCATATATCTCATCAACACCTGCTGCACCTAAATCAGTCGCCGTACCTAACAATGTCTGGCGCACCAAATCATTGGTGAAGTATGGGAAAGCGTGCCATACCAAAGCTGCCGCACCAGATACTTGCGGCGCAGCGAACGAAGTCCCTGAAACAAGCGTGTTTTCCCATTTTCCGGTGGTTGGATCTTGTGTGAGTACAGAAACAGTTGTCGGCGCAACCAGACAGTAATTTTTGGTAACACCGCAAGCATTAGCGTAAGAGATACGTTCACTTGGGTTATCCGTTTCAACCGCGCTCACCACTAACCAGCCTTTCACTAACGCGGGATCATTAGAAATACTCGGTAAAGTCGCCATTTTATCTGGATTCGCTTTACCATCATTACCGCTGGCAAAAACAACGATACCGCCGTGAGATTCGATAAAATATTTATAATCATTCACATAAGTATTGGTAATCGCGGTATCTGTTACGTCCCAATCAGGCAGACTCCATGAATTATTGATAATTTTTGCGCCAGTACTAGCAATATCCGCATTCACTTTAGAGAATGAATAATCAGGAGAACCCTCAGACGTTGCAGTATCAGAGATAATACGTGCGCTGACAATTTTAGCATCTGGTGCAACACCGCCAGAGAAAGGACCAATTCGGTTGCCTGCGATAGTTTGCGCCACCATCGTGCCATGACCGCGCACATCACCAACCTTGATATTATTGGTCGTTGGATCAACATAAGTGAATGATTTAACAACTTTACCTTCAAGCGCTAAGTTTGTCGTCAGAACACCGCTATCCACCACACCAATAATTACGCCCATACCCGTGAAACCCGCTTCACGCGCGGCGGCTGCATTGGTAATAAACAGACTTTGATTATAAGCATCGGCAGGAATTGATGCTGTTGGTGAGATAACATCATATTTATCGCTGACTGGCGGTGTAACAGGCGGCGGAGTGCTGCCGCTGCCAGAATTACTGCTGCTTCCGCCGCCACCTCCTCCACCGCCGCCGCACGCAGCAACAACCATAGCAAAAAGGGCATTTCCCGTCAGATATAAAGATTTTCTCAATAATGTTCTTTTAGAGGACATATGTGTCCCTCCGACTTTTGATCGTCGCTTTATCCGTCATATTCAAGCTGATTCATATACCTGTTATCTTTCTAATTGCAGCGGTGTTAGCTGCCTACAACCAGAAAGTACCTGGATATACAACTTGAATTACTCAGGATATATATCAAGTTAAACACCCCCTGAAATCTAAAATGCTATTTTTAGATTTCAGATACAAGTTACTCACTCCCTGAAAAAATCTCCTGACTACTTTGAAAATAAAGCGAATTAATAAATATTATTATCCTGATTGACCAACTATCATATAAAACAACAATAATATTTCTATTGGTTATTATAAGATTAATGCTAGACGCGGTTTTTTAAACCGTCAACTAATGAGTTTAAATAGTGAAACCGGTACAACAAAATTAAATTAATTAATAATCAATCACATATATAATTAATCTCTTTAGTTTAAAGAAAAGATATGCAGATGATAATCACATGTTTATTATTTAGATAAATACACTAATTTTCAAACAAACATAAAGATAAAAGAGATTATATTTCAATAAAAAGCAATATATTATTTTGCACTTATCAATAACTCGTATTTACTGAAAACATAAATAAGAAACAGATCTGAATGCGTTGAATTTTTGAATAGGAACCAGTGTTATTACCAAAAAATATAATTAACCGGAGGTTCTGATAAGCAATGATATTATTACGATAAATTTCAAATGATTATGTTATTTTTGCGTAGGGGGCGACAACCTGTCGCCCGACAAACTACAGAAAATCAACGGGCGGTTAACAACCCCCTACGAGTTATTCTTTATTACCGGCAAGCTGCAATAACGGCTTGCCCGAATGCCAGTCCGCCGTCACCCATTGGTAAACGTTCCGGGCATAACACATTAAAATCCCCTAAATATTGCGTTAATAATTGACGTAACAACCGGTTATGAATAACACCGCCGGACAATACAATAGTGCCAATCTGATATTGTTTAGCAAATTTTTGTGCCAGCGCAGCAAAACCCTGAGCCAGTGCATCATGGAACGCATAAGCCCGATCTGCCGGAGTTGCATCATAAGTTAGCCACTGCTGCCAAAAAGCAGCTAAATCTAATTGGTTTCCCCGCAACGGAATGCTTATCGGGTGATGCTTTTGACCACTGCGCCAAGCCAATGCTTCCAATTTGCAGGCAGCTTCGCCCTCCCAACTAATTGCCGCTGGAGAGAGCGATAATGCCGCCGCAACCGCATCAAATAACCGACCGCAAGAAGATGCTTGCGGAGAATTCAAACCGCGTTCAATCGCTTTTACTAACGGCTGCCAATGTTGTGCGTTAATCACTGACGATTCCGGGTAATTTTGCCAGTCAGGTACAAAACGCAGCCATTGCGCTAATAAATTACGCCACGGCTGAACGGCGGCTTTATCACCGCCAGGCAAAGCAACCGCAGGTAATCCGCCAAGATACTGGCAATGTTGATAATCAACCAATAAGCATTCACCGCCCCAAAGCTGATCGTTTTCACCATAACCTAAGCCATCAAGCGCCAAACCAATCACCGCGCCTTGACGCCGCTGCCAGCCATGTTCCGCCATGCAAGCGGCGATATGAGCATGATGATGCAGCACTTCTGTTAATGCTATCCCTTGCTCTTGCGCGAGTTGTTTACCATAACGATGGCTGACATAAGCAGGGTGAGCATCAACCACAATCGATTGCGGCGAAAAGCGGTAAATATCAGCAAATAATGCCAGCGCTTGCTGATATTGCTGCTGAATATCCAGATCATCTAAATCGCCGAGATGCTGACTTAAAACGGCTGAATTTCCCCGCAGCAGGCAAAAAGTATTCTTTAAATCAGCGCCCATCGCCAGTATCGGAGGAATATCGGTAAAATCCACTGGCAGTTCAATGGCATCAGGGACATAACCGCGCGCCCGACGCAGCATTTCCGCCTGCCCGTGCCGGTAACGCACTACGGAGTCATCGGCGCGCTGGATAATATCCCGATTGTGCATCAGCCAGAGATCGGCAATTCCGGCTAAGTCTGTCAATGCCTGCTGATTAGATAACGCCGGTGGTTTACCGGACGCATTGCCCGACGTCATGACCAGTGGTCGATCAACCCGCGCCATTAATAGATGTTGCAATGGATTAGACGGCAGCATGATGCCGACTTCATCAAGATCAGGGCAAATCCACGGACTTAACGGCGAGCAGATGGATTGTGCTACCAGCGCAATCGGTGCCGGACTGCTTTGTAATAGTTGAATTAAAGACGGTGACGATGTCTCACAACAATCATTCAGCCATATTGCAGACGGCAGCATCACCGCCAATGGTTTAGATGGTCGGTGCTTACGCTGACGCAGACGTTTTACCGCATCATTATTGGTGGCATCACATGCCAGATGAAAACCGCCCAAGCCTTTAATTGCTAAAATCCCGCCCGCTAACAATAGCTCTGCTGCCTGTTGCTGCGCGCTATCGCCGGTAATATCGCTTGGTGTTGATTCACCGGCGCGATTAATCCAGATATACGGACCGCAAACCGGACAGGCATTAGGTTGAGCATGAAAACGGCGATCTGCCGGTGATTCATATTCTGCCAGACAATCAGGACAGAGCGGAAATTCAGCCATTGCAGTATTAGGGCGATCATAAGGCATTTTTTGGATAATAGTGAAACGCGGTCCGCAGTGAGTACAGTTAATAAATGGATAGTGATAACGCCGATTTTCTGGATCAAACAGTTCACTCAAGCAAATCGGGCAAGTCGCAGCGTCAGGAATCACTTGCGTATCCATGCGCCCCTCGCCGCTGCTGCGAATAGAAAAATCAGCCGGTAAGACCGACCAGCTAAACGGTTGCGGCGTAATACTTTCGATGTGCGCTAACGGCGGGCAGCGTTGATACAATTGCTGGATCAATGCTTCCGTTGTTTCCGCGGCAATATTCGCCAACCGAACAAGCACACCTTCTGCATCATTACAGACATCGCCTTTCAGCGCCATTTCATGAGCGAGCAGCCAAACGTAGGGTCGGAAACCCACACCCTGCACCTTTCCTTTAATGCGAAGCTGTATGCCATCAGGTATCACACTTATTCCTCTTATCCGCATGTTTTATTCTTATCAGGAATGGCTATTCTGCACCATCTGCACCGGTGAAATAAATCTGATGGCGGAAAATAGTAAAGAAATCTGTCATCAAGTCATAAAAGATGCTGTACCCACGCGGAAGATGTCTATAATGTCGGCTGGTGTTGATGCCATTGCTCCGTTCCGTTCGGCTGTCAGCAACGATACCCTGGCGCTTTCAAAATGACGGGTATATTCCATAATAAACACAAAAAGTTGACCAACAGATTACGGTTTATGAATAGCAAACAACTACTATTGGCTTTGAGTCCTTACATGGAGTTTAGTCGTCAGCAATGGGCAGCGCTGCGTGAATCGGAACCGCTCACGTTAACCAAGCAAGAAATTATCAATCTAAAAGGTATCAACGAAGAACTTTCTATCAATGAAGTTTCTGAAGTCTATCTGCCGCTTTCCCGTTTGTTAAATTTCTATATTGAAAACAACATGCAAAATCAGATGGTGCTGGAGAAATTTCTTGGCATCAAAAATCAGCGTGTTCCTTATATTATCAGTATTGCCGGTAGTGTTGCGGTGGGTAAAAGCACCTGCGCCAGAGTGTTGCAGGCGTTACTGAGCCGCTGGTCTACCCATCGCCGTGTCGATTTGGTGACAACGGATGGCTTTCTTCACCCAAATCATGTACTGCGTGAACGCGACCTCATGAATAAAAAGGGATTTCCGCAGTCCTATGATATTCAAAGTCTGGTGCATTTTGTTTCTGAAATTAAATCAGGAATGCCGCGTGTTGAAGCGCCGGTTTATTCACATCTGACTTACGATATTTTGCCGGGTGAAACGCAGGTTATTGAACAACCAGATATTTTAATTTTAGAAGGATTAAACGTTCTGCAAAGCGGTATGGATTATCCTCAATCACCGCTACGAGTATTTGTTTCTGATTTTGTCGATTTTTCGATTTATGTTGATGCGAAAGAAGATTTACTGCATCAATGGTATGTGAATCGTTTTCTAAAATTCCGTCAAGGCGCATTTTCTGATCCCGATTCTTATTTTCGTAACTATGCTCAATTATCAGAAAAGGAAGCGATCGATGTTGCAAACAATATCTGGCAAGAAATTAATGGTAAAAACCTGCTGCAAAATATTCTGCCGACCAGAGAACGCGCCAATCTGATATTGATTAAAGGTGATCACCACGAAGTAGAAAGAGTTAAGCTGCGTAAGTAGTTATATTTTTTGAAAATAAAAGCGGACACAGTAAATTATCCGCTTTTAACTTATTTTAGATCAGGATAATTTTTCATTATTACGCATCAGAGCGTAAAGAAATTTCGCCGCCAATAAAGGCTTTTATCACGCCATCTTGCTCTAACAGCAGCGCGCCTTGTTTATCGATGCCGCGCGCAATACCAGCAATCTGCTTTTCTCCAATCAGTAATTTCACCGGACGATCGAGATAGTTATCCAGCTTGCGCCAGCGAGAAATAAATGGCGCTAATCCCTGCTGCTCAAACTGTTTTAAGGTATCGCGCAAGGTAGCAAGTAAGTTAATGACTAACTGATTACGATCAATGTCGATCTTATCTTCTGTTAAATTTCCGTCAGTGAGATTTGCCCATTGTTGCGTGATGATATGACTATCGGGATCGCGCATGGATAAATTAATACCTGCGCCGATCACAACATTCGCCGCATCACCAGTTTTTCCGGTTAATTCGACTAAGATACCGGCTAGTTTGCGATCGTTTAGGTAGAGATCGTTTGGCCATTTAACGCGAATATCGGCGTTTGTCAGCTTATTTAGCACTTCAGCCATCACAATACCAATGACTAGACTCAAACCAATAGCGGCAGCAGGACCTTGCTCAAGACGCCAGTACATGGAGAGATATAAATTCGCACCAAAAGGCGAAAACCACTGACGCCCACGGCGTCCGCGTCCTGCCTGCTGATACTCGGCAACGCAAGCATCACCAGAATAAAGCTGATCAATACGTTCCAATAAATATTGGTTAGTTGAATCAACCACCGGTAAAACAGTAACTTGGTTATCGGGCAGTTGTTTACTGATGATCTGCTCATCTAAAAGCTGAATCGGTGCTGGTAAGCTGTATCCCTTTCCGGGTACGGTAAAAACATCTAACTTCCAGTCGCGCAGCGTTTGCATATATTTATTGATCGCCGCTCGGCTCATACCTAGTTCATTGCCGATCTGCTCGCCGGAGTGGAATTCTCCATCAGAGAGAATTTTGACCAGCTTTAACGGAACGTCGATATTTTTCATGCTAATACCTCAATAGCATTACGCTCACCGAATTTACCAATAAACCGCACTTCTGGCTCCAGCCAGACGTTAAAACGCTCAGCAACTTGCTTACGCACATAACTCGCCAGCGCGACGACATCGTGTGATGTAGCGTGATCTTGATTGATTAACACTAATGCTTGCTGCTGATGCACCGCCGCTCCGCCGATACGATACCCTTTTAACTGACACGCATCGATTAACCAGCCAGCAGCCAATTTCTCTTGACCATCAATTTGTGGATAATGAGGAGCATTAGGAAATTGCTGCAAAATCTGTGCTGCAATTTCCGCGCTAACAATTGGATTTTTAAAGAAGCTGCCTGCATTCCCCGTAACTTTTGGATCAGGCAACTTGCTGGAACGCATCGCACAAACTGCATCAAAAACCTGCATTGGAGTGACAGTTTGTGGATCAAGTTGGCGTAAATCGCCATAGTTTAGAACGGGTTTCCACTGTTTAGCCAGTTTCAATCCGACTGAAACGATGGAATAACCCTCACGGAATTGATGCTTGAAAATACTTTCACGATAACCAAATTGGCAATCTTGCGCGGCTATACGTGCAATATCGCCAGTATCTAAATTCAACAAATCAACATATTCACAAACATCTTTCAACTCAACACCATAAGCACCAATATTTTGAATCGGCGCAGAACCCGCACAGCCAGGAATTAAAGCTAAATTTTCTAATCCGCCAAGATTCTGCTCCAGACTATAACGAACTAATTGATGCCAATTTTCACCTGCGCCAACGTGTAAATGCCAGAAATTTTCTGACTCACTAATCTTAATACCTTTAATACGATTTAAGACAATCCAACCAGAAAAATCTTCCAGAAACAACATATTACTACCTTCGCCCAGTAATAAGAGCGGGTACTGCTGTTGTTTAGCTTGTTGCCAAACATCAACCAATTGCTCGCTGGATTCAGCGGTAACTACGCGCTCAGCATATATGGGTAAACCAAAAGTATGTAGATTCTGAATTAACACAGATGGAGAGGTCATAGAAAGTCCCGACATGGTGTTCAAATACACAAAAATGCTGTCGATAGTCTAACTGATAATGAAAGGAGTACCTATAATCTTTGTTTATCGAGGGAAAGAGAGACCCTAAAAATACCTAAAAAGGTCAAATCCCCAAAGCAAAAAACCCAGCCTTTCGGCTGGGTTCTTCTTATTCAAAGCCTGGCAGTTCCCTACTCTCGCATGGGGATGCCCCACACTACCATCGGCGCTACGGCGTTTCACTTCTGAGTTCGGCATGGGGTCAGGTGGGACCACC
>JAISKF010000022.1 GCA_031261005.1 Enterobacteriaceae bacterium
GACTGGTATAACCATGTACGCATCAAGCCATCGCTAAAAGGACTGAGTCCAGTGGAATACCGAACTCAGTACCAGAAAGCCTCTTAAGGGGATGTCTAACTTTTGGGGTGCAGTTCACAACCTGCCGCCCGTGAACCCACCGCGTTGTTAATTCGGGCGACAAATTATTATTTATTATCAACCTGTTATTCTTACCATTTCCTTATCCAAACTTGAAGATTGATTAATCTGAAAAATCGCAATTAAATCTCTATTTTTGCGGTAGCGATCATATTGTTAGCTCCTCATTGGCTGGACTCATTGACCTTATATTTTTATTGTTATATTTATGTTATTTCTTGGTTAACAAAATGTGAGGCAAGAAATGAATAATACATTAGAAATTATGGCAAGCGCACTGCGTAAAGCGGAAGAGACGCATTCGCCGATACCTCCGCTGCGCGACTATCTTGGTATCGATAATGCTGATGGTGCTTATGCTATTCAGCAGCTTAATGTTCAGTTTTGGCAACAACAAGGGCGGCAGGTTGTCGGGCGTAAAGTTGGTTTAACTCACCCAAAAGTACAGCAACAACTTGGCGTGGATCAGCCGGACTTCGGTACTCTGTTTGCAGATATGTATTATGCCGATAATCACACAATCCCTTTTGAGCGCGTGTTGCAGCCGCATATTGAAGCAAAAATTGCGCTGGTGCTGAACCGCGATTTACCAAGTGATGAAATCTCGCTCGATGTATTGAGCAGCGCAATAGCATGGGTAATTCCGGCGCTAGAAGTGGTTGGCAGCCGTGTGGCTGACTGGTCGATCTCGTTTGTTGATACCGTTGCCGATAATGCCTCTTGCGGCGCTTACGTACTTAGCGGGCAGCGCCAGCGTCTTGCTGGTTTGGATTTAGAGAATTGCGCCATGCAAATGACGCGCAATGGTGAAGTAGTTTCGACCGGGCGCGGCAGCGAATGTCTCGGCAATCCGCTGAATGCGGCGTTGTGGCTGGCAAACAAAATGGCGATATTGGGTGAACCGCTGAAAGAACGTGATGTGATCCTGACTGGCGCATTGGGACCAATGGTTCCGGTAAATGCGGGGGATCATTTTGCAGCGTTTATTGATGGCGTTGGTCCGGTTGCGACCAGATTTGAATCTCAGCTTTAATTCTTAATTTTTAAATATATCCGATAAATACACAATGAATGTGGTCAGGGAAAGCCTGACCACATGCCTGATTATATAACAACAATACATAAACACAACGAAGTGAAAATAACATAAAATATAAATATTTACTCTGTTTATATATCATTAATCATTATTTTTATCTATTTTGTCATTATAAGTTAATTTCTATGTAAAATTGATATAAATATGTTATTGATTATGAAAAGCCTATTTATATCGCCATCAAGTATTAGCAAGATAATTATTCTGCTGCCTTGATGAGTATTTAAATGTTTTCATTCTGTCGATAAGGCTATGTACAAAAATGGGGTTAACTGACTGAAATTATAAATTATATTATTTTTTACAGGTTTACGTTCCTCGTTATGATGTAACACATTGTTTGTTATATTAAAATAATATATTTATACATACAGAAATTTTTGTTGACGGCATATTGAAATTTTATTCATAATTATCATTCGTCTTGTGACATTCGATGTAGACGAAATGGACTTTTTTCTAACAGAGAATTATTTATTATGATAAGAAACGATAGCATAGATGATTCAGTCGTGAACTATTCTGAATCTGTCAAAAATCTGGACAAAGACGCATCTCGCCGCTACAAAGCTATTCAAGTTCCGTTTAATCAATATGAGTATGAAGTTTTAGTTGCTCTGTGTGACAGAACTAATCGCTCAAAACTTAATATGATCCGGCATGCGCTTATCTCCTATTTTGAAAAAGAGAGTCTTTCATTAAAATAGCCTTATCGCTATTAGTTTAATGAAATGGTTTATGCTTAAGTTAGAAATAAAATGCTAACTTAAGCATGATGTGACTTAATTAATCAGTTAGATAACGTGATTATTAATTTTTAATATAATTATCAATAAATAGTTTTATTGGCATTATATTTTCCTTTCACCTCTCTCGCTGAATATTCACCAGCGAGAGAAACGGTATCTAACCTGCATTTCAGATAAGCAGTTATATTGCGGGGAAAATAAACTATTTTCCTTTTGTTTCAACAATCTGCTTCACCGCTTTTTCAAAACGTATCATACCTTGTTCCAAATCTGATTCAGGGATCACCAGTGATGGCGCAAAGCGTATTACGTTTGCTCCGGCATTCAACACCATTAAGCCATTATCAATAGCTGCGGTGAGAAAATCGCGCGCCATATTCTGATAAGCGGGTTGCAGCTCTGCGCCAATCAACAAACCTAAACCACGAATATCGGAAAACACATGATAAACATCATTAATTTTTTCCAGTTGGGAAACGATATAGTTATAGCGAACTTTCACACCGGATAGCACTGCTGGTGTATTGATCACATCGAATGCCGCTTCTGCTACTGCACAAGCTAATGGATTTCCGCCGTAAGTCGTACCGTGAACACCTGGTGCCATCACTTGAGCGATTTCTTCTGTCGTTAGCATGGCACTGATAGGAAAACCTCCGCCTAATGCTTTTGCAGAAGTGAGAATATCCGGCGTCACGCCGTACTGCATATAAGTAAATAGTGTGCCGGTTCTGCCCATACCGGACTGAACTTCATCAAATACCAGCAAAGCCTGATATTGATCACAAAGCGCTCTAACACCGCGTAAAAACTCCGCATCAACCGGCGTAATACCGCCCTCGCCTTGCACTGGTTCTAATACAACGGCACAAGTATGATCGTCAATTACCGCTTTGACGGCATCAAGATCGTTAAACGGCACATGTACGATGTCCGCAGGTTTCGGACCAAAACCATCGGAATATTTCGGCTGCCCGCCGACAGACACCGTGAATAAAGTCCGACCGTGAAACGCATGAGTAAAAGCAATAATTTTGGTTTTATACGGGCTATAACGAGTAATGGCATAACGGCGCGCCAGCTTAAACGCAGCTTCATTGGCTTCTGCCCCTGAATTAGCATAAAACACGCGATCGGCAAAAGTGGTATCAATCAGTTTTTGCGCTAAGCGCAGCGCAGGTTCATTGGTAAAGAGATTGCTGGTATGCCAAATCATCTCACCTTGCGTTTTCAGCGCATTGACTAACGCGGGGTGACAATGACCAAGCGCCGTCACCGCGATCCCACTGGAAAAATCGATAAATTCGTTACCCTGCTGATCCCAGACTTTACTGCCTTTTCCTTTCACCGGAACAAATTCCGCCGGTGCATAAACTGGCAACATAACATTGTCAAACGTCTTGCGACTTACTGATGTTGAACCACTCATATAACCCCGCCTTATCTGATTTATGACTCACTACATTACGAATTTATACACATTAACAAAAATGAATAAAAAATCAAATTATATAGATTTATATGCAACAAAATAACATAATAATTCATTTCCCCTACGCTTTTCACTCATTGTTCTGGTTAATTGTATTTCGAGTTACTGATTCGTAAATACTCAATGAGTTATGCTTGAGCCTATAGCCTTAACCGCGTATTATTCAAACAATACAAACAATTAATTAAGGAATATCAATGGCATTGCAGGGAAAATTTATTGTTAATAATGCGGATTTTGCACCGTTAATTATTTATGGAGTTGGTACATTTCTCGCATTTTCTGGTAATGGAGCTTACAGAAATCGAGGGGGGTGTACAGGCGTTCCTAGTAACGGTCCATTGCCAGCAGGTAAATACTGGGTAGTTGATAGACCTGATGGAGGTATTTGGTCAAAAAGTAAAACAAAAGTGAAAGATAAATACAACAAAGTGTTTAATGGTGCTGAATTCACACACAAAGAGTGGTTTGCTTTATTTCGTGACGACAAATCAATTAATGATAAAACGTGGGTGAACGGAGTAGATCGCGGTTCCTTTCGCTTGCATCCGGGTACTATTTCTGAAGGTTGTATAACTCTGCCATACCAGTCTGATTTTCAAGCTATACGTTCAGCATTTTTAAGAACTCAAAAAATTCAAGTGCCATGTGTAAAAAATCTAATGGCTTATGGTTACATTGAGGTGATTACACATGGCAACACTTGCCCGTAGAGCAGGAAAAACAGTGCTATTTATAATTTTGTTCTGTTTATCCGCAAAAATGCTCGACGCATCAAAATTTATCAGTGCTGATACATCAGCTAATTTTTCATATTGGCTATATGGGTATTCCAGCCAAGAGAATTTTGATGACCTATGGTTTTTTGTCGATGTCGGTGGAGCACTATTATCTACAATAGTATGTTACAACATCATAATACTAATTATCAGAAAAATGCGTCGGTAGCGCGTTTTATTATGATCTAATACTTTAGCTAAATAGCATTTATTGATAGCTCAGGATTGATGGATTATGGAGTGATTGAGGTATTAAGTAATGGTAGTAGAACTTACTCGTAGGATAATCGCTTTATTTGTGGATATTATCTTTATATAAAAAAGTCCGAGCATAATCGCTCGGATTTTTCTTACGATCTCACATTCCAGTCATCAGTATACTGAATATTCCCGTCAACATAACGCCACGTTATACGTTCGTACATCAATGAAACAGACTCCATGTGATTTACCGGCGACATTCCCGTTAATTTAGTGTTCGGCATTCCGGGATTAACCCCTGTTACTTTCACTCCCTCAAGGAACATTATAAAGTAGGCTTCTTCCTGTCCTGCATCATTAATACGATACCAGCGGATTTCTGCCGATTTTAATGTTTGACCTTTTGCTACAGCTTTATATAAATACGGACTGGAAGCATCAAATTCTTTTTCAATATTCATTGAGGAATGAGAGCGTGTGCCGGTAATTTTCCCATTACTGTTATCTACGGGAATATTTAACCCATGACTAAACCCAATAACTTCAATACTTCCCTCACGTTCACGAACATCAACAGAACCTTTTATATCTGCTCCGCCATCATCTTTTAGCCACATATAAGCGGGGATTGGCATAGTGAACTCCTTTCAATTCTAGTAATTAAATACGCGACGATATTATCAGAAATTAAATAAACAGCAAAAGCTGCATAAAATTCAAGCAAGTCATTATTTATATAACAATTTTGTAACTTTTCACTATCAGTGACACCAATCACAGATTAAACACTTTCCCGATCTAAATTTATTACACTTACTTGTATGGTAGTTAATTAAGGTATATTTTGTGCTCAATTCTCGTAGCAAATAAAGTTGTATTTTTTCCCGTTAGGATGGATTCATTATGAAAATTGTAAAGGCAGAAGTCTTTGTTACTTGCCCCGGACGTAACTTTGTCACCATTAAAATCACCACCGATGAAGGTATTTATGGTGTAGGTGACGCAACCCTTAATGGCCGCGAACTCTCTGTTGCGTCCTATTTAAAAGATCACCTCTGCCCGCAGCTAATTGGTCGTGATGCTCATCAGATCGAAGATATTTGGCAATTTTTCTATAAAGGCGCGTACTGGCGTCGCGGTCCGGTCACTATGTCGGCAATTTCTGCTATCGATATGGCGCTGTGGGACATCAAAGGCAAAGCTGCCAATATGCCAGTTTATCAACTACTTGGCGGGGCATCACGCACCGGCGTGATGGTGTATTGTCACACGACCGGACGTACCATTGATGAAGTGCTGGAAGATTACGCCAAACATAAAGAGATGGGTTTCAAAGCGATTCGCGTCCAGTGCGGCATTCCGGGTATGAAAACCACTTACGGCTTGAGCAAAGGCAAAAACTTAGCTTATGAGCCAGCGACCAAAGGTCATCATCCAGAAGAACAATTGTGGTCAACGGAAAAGTATCTCGATTTCACGCCAAAACTGTTTGAAGCCGTGCGTAATAAATTCGGCTTTGATGAGCATTTACTGCACGATATGCACCACCGCTTAACACCGATCGAAGCGGCGCGTTTCGGCAAAAGTATCGAAGATTACCGCATGTTCTGGATGGAAGATCCTACCGCAGCGGAAAATCAGGAATGCTTCCGTCTGATTCGTCAGCATACCGTCACACCGATTGCAGTTGGTGAAGTATTTAACAGCATTTGGGATTGCAAACAGCTTATCCAAGAACAGCTTATCGATTATATCCGCACCACGATTACGCATGCTGGCGGTATTACTCACATGCGCCGCATTGCAGATTTCGCGGCGATGTATCAAGTACGTACCGGTTCGCACGGTCCTTCCGACTTATCACCAATCTGCCATGCGGCAGCGCTGCATTTCGATTTATGGGTGCCTAACTTCGGCGTGCAGGAATATATGGGTTACTCCGAACAAATGCTGGAAGTATTCCCGCATAACTGGACGTTTGACGACGGCTATATGCACCCAAGCGATAAACCAGGTCTGGGCATTGATTTCGATGAAAAACTGGCAGCGAAATATCCGTATGAAGCGGCTTATTTGCCGGTCGCGCGTCTGACTGACGGTACGCTGTGGAATTGGTAAAAAATTAATATACAGGGATGTTTTTATTTTATAAAAATTATTGAGAGGATTGCCATGTCTTTTATTAATAATAGCTTTATGATAACCAATGAATGTGGTTTGCAGCTTTATAATAATATTGCCAAAAAACTTCCTATCATTGATTATCACTGTCATTTAGATGCTAAAGAAATTTATGAAAATAAACATTTTCAGCATATTTCACATTTATGGTTAGCAGGAGACCATTATAAATGGCGGGCTATGCGCGCTAATGGTATTCCAGAAAATAAAATCACCGGTAATGCCAGTTCAGATGAAAAATTTCAGGCTTGGGCTGAAACGGTAGAATCCTGTTTTGGTAATCCTCTTTATCACTGGACTCATTTAGAATTAACTAAATATTTTTCCGTTACTGAAACGCTAAATAGTAAAAACTGGCAAAGCATCATGAACCGTTGTAATGATCTATTACAACGTGATGATTTTACGCCAAGAGCATTAATTGAACGTTCTGATGTTGAAGTTATTTGTACTACGGATAATCCTCTTGATGATCTGCGTTATCATAAACTTCTTCAGGCAGATAATTTTAAAACTAAAGTATTACCAACATTCAGACCAGATGATGTGTTCGATACCGAACCAACAAGATTCAATTTATTTATTAATAAATTAGAAGAAATAACACAGATTAAAATTAAGAATTTATCTGATTTCCATCAGGCATTAGCATCACGGATTGCTTATTTCCATGATGTTGGCTGCCGTATTTCTGATCATGGTCCTGTCGAAATTCAGTATCAGCCATTAAGTGCAGAACAAAATAATCTGCTATTCCAAAAAATACTTTCCAATACCGCTCTTTCTGATGAAGAAAGCCGCAGTTGGAACAGTGCAATCTTAGTTGCATTAGCCGCTATGTATAAAAAACATAACTGGGCGATGCAGCTTCATTTCGGCGCAATTCGTAATAATAATACCGTTAAATATCAATCTATCGGTATTAATAGCGGTTTCGATTCAATTGCTGATCAGACTCATCTGGCAGCTAATCTGAACGGCTTATTAGATGCGATGCTGCAAAATAATGGTTTGCCAAAAACTATCCTCTATAACCTGAATGCCAGTTATAACGATGTTGTGGCAACAACGATTGCTAATTTCCAGTCTGGAGATGAAGGAATTAAATCACCGATGCAGTTTGGTTCTGGCTGGTGGTTTAACGATACTCGTCAGGGAATGTTAAACCAGTTAACAACACTTTCTGAACAAGGTGTATTAGCAAATTTCGTTGGTATGTTAACTGATTCCCGCAGTTTTGTTTCTTATACCCGCCATGATTATTTCCGCAGAATTTTATGTAATTTAATTGGCGATTGGGTTGAAAAAGGCGAAGTACCTAATGATCAAGACATTCTACAAACCATGATAACAAATATATGTGTTGGTAATGCCCGTCGTTATTTCGGATTTTGATACTCATATTTATTGAAAATATCCTACCTTATTTAAGGATTGAAAATGTCCCTTACAACTTCTAAAAACAGAAAAATTACAATACCTATTAGTATAGGTTACGGTTTAACTGATCTTGTCGGTGGTGGTGCATTTACCATTATTGGCGTCTGGCTATTATTCTTCTATACCACGTTTGTTGGTTTAACGCCGGTAGAAGCAGCCTCTATTGTTGCGATCGCCCGTATTGTTGATGCTATTGTCAGTCTGTTTATGGGTAGCTTTACCGACCATTTTTATAAAAATTACTTTGGTAAAAAATTTGGTCGCCGCCGTTTCTTCCTGTTAATCGGCGCACCATTAATGCTGGTATATGCTTTATTATGGATAAACGGTATGAACTATTGGTTCTACCTGACTGTTTATCTGGCATTTGAAGTTATTGCCGCAATGGTTCTTATTCCTTGGGAAACTTTACCGTCAGAAATGACTAAAGACTTTAACGGACGAACTAAATTATCAACCTGCCGTATGTTTTGTTCTGCACTAGGTACATTTCTGGCAACGGCTATTCCCGGATTACTCATCGGGCATTTCGGTAAATCAGATCCTAATGCTTATCTGATTAACGGTATCGTATTTGCTATTGTTTTCTTACTCGCTGTATTTATCTCATGGAAAGTAACATGGGAGCGCGAATTAACCCCTGAAATGTTAGCTGAATTAGAAGCCGATAAACCGCAAACAACTTTCTCTGAAAAGCTCGTTATGTTAGCTGGCTTATTTAAAGAATACGCATCAACCCTGAAAGTTCGGGCGTTTAGAAAACATCTCGCTATCTATTTGCTTTCATTCACCGCAAAAGATGTTTATAACACGGTATTTGTTTTCTTCTGCGTATATTGCCTGAATGTCTCTTCAGCATTTGCCGGTAGTTTATTATCGATGAGTATTGTTGGTTTGCCTGTAACATTATTGGCTGGGCTGGCAATCATTAAATATGGTCCATCACGGCTTTATGTCTTTGCTTATAGTGTCATGATGTTATGCCTTGCGGGTTTATTTTATGTCTATCAATTCCCTATGGATAATAAAGCCGTCATTCTTATTGTCATTGCTGGCATTTATCAGGTAGGGCGCTGTGTTCTGGAATTTACTCCGTGGAATGTTTTCCCGTTTATTCCAGATATTGACGAAATGATCACATGTCAGCGTCGTGAAGGTTTATTTGCAGCAGTTATGACTTTCTCACGTAAAACCACCGTTGCTATTGCTACCTTTATTGTCGGCGTGTTGTTGCAGTTTGGCGGTTTTGTAAAAGGCAGCGAAGTTCAGCCAACAGAAGCCATCGATATGATTGCATCATTGATCTTCATTGGCACATCTTCACTGCTACTGTTAGCCCTATGGCAAGCACTCACATTTAAATTAAATAAAACAACCCATAAGATTTTTGTCGATGAAGTTGAACGTCTCAAAGCGCATGGCGCTAAAAAAGATGTTCAGCCAGAAACACGTAGAATCGTTGAAGATCTTACCGGTTACGCTTACGAAGACCTTTGGTGTAACACAACACCTGATACTAACGCAGTAAGCCGTTCTGCGGCTCCAGTCATTGAGTAATAACATAATGAAACAGAACTTGTTACAAGCACCAGTCGCCGTACCTACTTATGATCGCAGTAAGTTAGTTACTCGCATTGTCCATCTTGGCTTCGGCGCATTCCACCGCGCCCATCAAGCGGTTTATGCCGATATTCTGGCGACCGAACACGGTAGTGATTGGGGCTACTGTGAAGTCAATCTGATTGGCGGTGAGCAGCTAATCAAGGATCTGAAAGCGCAAGATATGCTCTATTCAGTGTCAGAAATGGCAGCGGAGGGCTGGTCGAGCCGAGTGATTGGCGTAGCGCGCCGTGCGCTTTACGCGGAAAGTGACGGAATTAACACGGTATTAGAGGCAATGGCACAACCGGAAATCGCTATTGTCTCCATTACCATCACTGAAAAAGGCTATTGCTACCAGCCTGCAACCGGTACGTTGATAACTGAGCACCCGCTAATTCAGCACGATATTGCTAATCCGGCAGCACCGAAATCCGCTGCGGGTACGATTGTACAAGCGCTGCGTCTGCGCCGTGATCGCGGTCTGAAAGCCTTTACGGTAATGTCCTGCGATAATATGCCGGAAAATGGTCATGTGACACGCAATGTGATTCTCGGCTTGGCGCGTATCCAAGATGCTGATCTGGCTGACTGGATTGCAGCCAATGTTAGCTTCCCGTCAACGATGGTCGATCGCATCGTTCCTGCTGTTACACCTGAAACGCTGGAAAAAATCACCCAACTACTTGGCGGAATTCAAGATCCTGCCGGTGTTGCTTGTGAGCCTTTCCGTCAATGGGTCATTGAGGACAACTTTGTTAACGGTCGCCCTGAATGGGAAAAAGCCGGAGCTGAATTAGTCAACGACGTGCTGCCATTTGAAGAAATGAAACTGCGTATGCTTAACGGCAGTCATTCATTTCTGGCGTATCTCGGTTATTTAGCGGGTTATCAGCATATTAATGACTGTATGCAGGACGATAACTACGTTATTGCCGCCCGTCATTTAATGCTCAACGAACAAGCACCAACGCTGCGGACGCAAGGCGTCGATCTGGCTGCTTACGCAGATTCACTGCTGCACCGTTATCGTAATACCGCACTGAAACACCGTACCTGGCAAATTGCGATGGACGGTACGCAAAAGCTACCGCAGCGTATGCTGGATTCCGTGCGTTATCACTTAGCGCATAACAGCAATTTCGATTGTCTGGCATTAGGTATCGCCGCATGGATTCGCTATGTCGGCAGCGTCGATGAGCAAGGTCAACCGATCGACGTCAGCGATCCGCTGCTCGAACAGTTGAAAGCGCTGGTTAACGGCAGTCCGCAAGGAACGGAGCGCGTGAAAGCGCTGTTGTCGCTGGAAACCGTATTCGGCAAAGAATTACCGCAAAATCCTCGCTTTGTCTCTGCGGTAACTGATGCCTATTTGAATCTGTTGAAAAACGGCGCACGGGAAAGTGTCGCGCAGTTAGTAAAAGGGTTTTGATAGATTTTATTAAAAAGCATTGAGTTCAGCAGGCGACAAAATGTCGCCGCTGTTTTTAATCTTGTGCCAGTCACCGCAACATACAACATCGCTGCTGTCTCGCGCATTAACGCATGGCGCAGTGAGTAACTGGACGTTCGGCGATGGCACTCAGTGAAATTGGTAAAAGTAACTCATTAATACATTAATAACTCTGTACTTTACTTATTATTTTAAAGGTAATTAACCATGGTCAATTCTGTAGATATAAAAAATGACACAGATAATACATCAGTGATTCGGCGAGTCGCCACCGCATCAGCTATCGGTACGGCGGCTGAATATTATGACTTTTTTGCTTATGGTACGGCGGCGGTTCTCTTTTTCGGCAATCTCTTTTTCCCTAGTGATGATCCGCTGATTAGTACCCTTGCTGCCTTTGCTACTTATGCGGTTGGTTTCCTTGTGCGTCCGCTCGGCGGCATTGTCTTTGGTCATATCGGCGATAAAGTTGGCCGTAAAAAAGCATTGGTTATTACCATCTTATTAGTTGGTTTAGGAACGTTCTGTATTGGCTTGTTACCGACTTACGACAGCATCGGTGTTTGGGCGCCAATCCTCTTGATCTTGATCCGTGTTCTGCAAGGTTTTGGTGTCGGCGGTGAGCAAGCTGGCGCGGTACTAATGACCGCAGAATATTCTGAATCATCTCGCCGCGGCTTTTTCTCTAGCTGGGTTCAGATCGGTGCACCAGCCGGTTTCTTATTACCGCTGGCACTGTTTGCCATTCTGAATGCGGCATTGTCACCGGAAGACATGATGAGCTACGGCTGGCGAATTCCGTTCTTACTCAGCGCGTTGCTGGTTATTGTTGGTTTGTTCATTCGCTTACGCATTGATGAATCACCAATTTTTGCTCAAATTCGAGAAACAAAAGCGGTGGAATCCCGTCCTGTAGTTGAAGTGATTCGTGACTATCCGGGCATTGTTGCTAAAGGGGTTTGCGCTAAACTGATTGAAGCCTGTACATTCGCCATGTTTACCGTAATCGTATTAGCTTACGGTAAAGCCAATAATCTTGATGCCAATATCATTATGGAAACCATGATTGTCGCGGTATTCCTTGAGATCCTCGCCATTCCGATGATGGGCGCGCTCAGTGATAAAATCGGCAGAAGACCGGTGTATATCATCGGTGCAGCTTTACAGGTAGTAATGATCATTCCGTTCTTCTTAGCGATCAATCAGGACAACTTCTGGTTAACCCAAATCGTGATGATTGCCGTCCTGACATTTGGTCATAGCATGTGTTATGCGCCGCAGGCATCATTCTTCCCTGAACTGTTCCCGACACATATCCGTTGCAGCGGTATCGCCCTGATTTGGCAGATTGGTTCATTAATCGGCAGCGGCATTTTAGGTTTAGTGGCGGTTAAAATCTTGCAAGCAACCGGCGGTCACTATTACGGATTAGCGGCTTATGTCATTGTGTTTGGTATTGTTTCACTGATCGGATTATTGATGATGCCAGAAACAGCACCAGCCAGACTGAAACACGAATATCAACAATGGGGTAAACGTTAATTTTATCGTTTCCCGTAAGGGCGACAATCTGTCGCCCTTAAACCCATCGCGTTGTTAATTCGGGCGGCAGGTTGCCGCCCCTACGAATTATTCTTTATTACCATAAATTTCAAATAATTATGTTATTCCACGTAGGGGCGACAATCTGTCGCCCGAAAACCCGCCACGTTGTTAATGCGGGTGGTAGGTTGCCGTCCCCGCGAATTATTCTTTATTACCATAAATTTCAAATAATTATGTTATTCCACGTAGGGGCGACAATCTGTCGCCCGCGAACCCACCACGTTGTTAATACGGGTGGCAGGTTGCCGCCCTACGAATTATTCTTTATTACCATAAATTTCAAATAATTATATTATTCCACGTAGGGGCGACAATCTGTCGCCCGTAAACCCGCCACGTTGTTAATACGGGTGGTAGGTTGCCGTCCCCGCGAATTATTATTTATCCTCAATGTATTAATTTATTGTTTCTACCACTTTCTTATTCAAACCTGAGGTTACTGATAAATTTATCAGGGTATAGGTATACCTTATCGGCGTAGTATAAACTAAATAATATCAGTGTCTTTTATACCCGTTATCTTTCAAATTGCAGGGTGTTAACTGCCTGCATCTTAAAAGCTATTGGGTATATTCATTTCGCCAGCGGAAAATATTGATTGAAACCGCCTGCGAGTAAATTATCCGTATCAGAGGAAACGCTTATGCTGCGCTCTTTAGATAATGTGATTGATGATGCGATCAATCCGGGAGAGGGTCTGACGCCGACGGTTGTTGGTACAGTAGTTCTGGTTTCACAATGCGGTAAACGCTTGTATCAGCGTGCAGCGGGTTATGCCGATCGAGAGAATAAGATCCCCATGTCGCTGGATACGCTTTTTCGTTTATCGTCTGTCACCAAGCCATTTATTACCGCGGCAACAGGCGTGCTGCTGGAGCAAGGGCGTTTCACGCTGGACGATAAAGTGACGCGCTGGCTGCCGTGGTTTACTCCGGCATTAGCTGACGGCTTGCAGCCGAGTATCACGATTAAGCATCTGTTATCACATTCTGCCGGTCTGAATTATCGTTTTTGTGAAGCACCTGACGGCGCTTATCATCGTGCGAACATCTCCGACGGCATGGATAATTCGGGTTTGACGATAGAAGAGAATCTGCGCCGCGTAGTTGCGCTGCCGCTGCTATTTTCACCGGGCAGCGCCATTCAATATTCCGTTGCGACGGATGTGTTGGGTGTCATTATTGCCAAAGAGTGCGGAACTGATCTCGCTACGGCTATTCGTACATTGGTAACAGAGCCGCTAGGCATGAAACACAGCGGTTTTGCGGTTAGCTCGTCCGCCAAAATTGCCGTGCCTTATATGATTGATCACGATAAGCAAAAAAGAATGGGTGCTGATGAAGTGGTCATCAATGCGGAATGCGGTGTGATTGGCGGCATTCACTTCTCACCGAGCCGAGCCTTTGACGCTAACGCTTTCCAGTCCGGCGGCGCAGGTATGATTGGTTGTGCAGAGGACATCGAACGCTTGTTGCAGGTATTCAAAAACGGCGGAAGTCCGTTATTTAGCAGAGAAACTCTCAATTTGCTGCTAACGGATCGGGCTGGCGCTAAAGATTACAATCCAGGTTGGGGTTTTGCTTCTAGCTGGCAGGTGTTGAGAAATCCGACAATTGCCGATACGCCGCAATCCCCTGGTACAATCGGCTGGGGCGGTGTTTATGGTCATAGCTGGTTTATCGATTTTGAGAATAATATCAGTACGGTTATCCTCTCCAATACCGCGTTATCTGAACTGGACGGCGACTTTATCGAACAGATTCGTGATCGGATTTATGCTGAATTGCTGGCAAAAGAATCGTAAGAATTTTTGATACAAAAAACAGCCGCAGAATTCATGGGTTCTGCGGCTGTTCCGTTTTTATGTTTGCCGACTGGAATCAATATCCTGCCGCTAAATCATCTTTCGAACGCGGATCGGCTGCACCAAACAACCCATCTGGCGTGACGACAATACTTTGTGTACTGCCCATTGCAGGTTGAATGGATACTTTATGCCCTTTTTGCTCCAGATATTTAATGGTATCCGGACTGATGCCTTTTTCAATGCGGATCTCTTCCGGTATCCATTGATGATGAATGCGCGGTGAGTTAGTCGCCTCGGCGATATTCATATTAAATTCAATAGTATTCAGTATGACTTGCAGCACGGTAGTGATAATGCGGCTGCCGCCCGGACTGCCTGTTACCAGCACCAATTCACCGTTTTTGGTGACAATCGTCGGTGACATTGATGATAGCGGGCGCTTACCCGCCTGCACCGCATTGGCATCGCCGCCGATCAAACCGTACATATTGGGAACACCCGGTTTAGCAGAGAAATCGTCCATCTGATTATTCAGTAAAATCCCGCTTTTCCCTGCCACAATGCCGCTGCCAAAATTGGTGTTCAAAGTATAAGTTACCGCCGCTGCATTGCCTTGTGCATCAACGACGGAGAAATGCGTAGTTTGATCGCTTTCATACGCCGTTAAATTACCCGGTTTGATAGTGATCGATGCACGCGCACTATCGGCAACAATTTGTGACGCAATCTGCTCTTTTGCATAAGTTTTACTGATCAATTGTTGAACCGGAACGGAGACAAAATCAGGATCACCTAAATATTCCGAGCGATCGGCGTAGGCATATTTCATCGCTTCTGCCATTGTGTGAATGGCTTCGGCGCTGTTATGTCCCATTGATTGCAGATCGAAATTTTCCAGAATATTCATGATTTGAATGATATGAACACCGCCAGATGATGGCGGCGGCATGGAGAATATTTCGTAGCCTTTATACGTGCCGGAAACCGGTTGGCGTTCTACCGCACGATACGCAGCGAGATCCGCTTTACTGATTAAGCCGCCGTTTTGCGCCATTTGCGCGACAATGTCATCGGCAATTTTACCTTTGTAGAATGCGTCTGCGCCGTCGCGGGCAATTAACGTCAGGCTATTTGCCAGATCTGGCTGAACCAGCACTTCACCTTTTTGCCACGCTGAACCATCAGGTTTAAAGAAAATCGCACGGCTGGTGGGATTCTTCAGCAGCACTTCCCGCCCGTAAACATTAAGATCATCTGCCAGTGCTTCATTGACAATAAAGCCCTCTTTCGCCAGTTTAATCGCCGGTTGGATCAGCGCAGACATGGGCATAGAGCCGTATTTTTTATTAGCGAGCGCAAATCCCGCCACCGTACCTGGTACGCCGGAAGCCAGATGGCTGGTTAGCGATTTTTCTGGATCAGCATTGCCTTTTGCATCGAGAAACATATCTCTGCTGGCGTTGAGCGGCGCGACTTCGCGGAAATCAATTGCAGTCGTTTTACCATCGTTGGTGCGGAGCAGCATAAAACCGCCGCCGCCAATATTTCCTGCTTGCGGGTGAGTCACTGCCAGCACGTAACCTACGGCGACGGCGGCATCAACGGCGTTCCCGCCTTTTTTCAGCACTTCAACACCGGCAAGCGTTGCCGTGCGATTAACGGAAGAAACCATGCCGTTTTGCGCGTAAACGGGGTGGAAAATATCCTCTTCCAAGCCGTAGGAAACGATTTGTGCAGCTAGCGATCCTTGCCAAAATAGTAATAAAGCGGTTAGCAGATAGCTTATCCCGCCTGTTTTTAATCTCTTCAACATAACGACTATTCCTCATTAGTTGTAATTTGGTTAAAAATATTAACAACTAATTCACATTAATAGATCGTTTATGTTTTGACCAGAGACGAAGAGCGATTAGCCGGAAAAAACGGGGAGGAATATCACGTTTTTAACAAAATAATAACTTTATATCGTTAATTAGTTTCATCAATTAGTTTTCATCTATTGGTTTTATCCCCCGCTACAGAGAGGAAATTAACCTCAAACTTTACGCCAACGCGTATTTACCCATTCAGCTTGCTGTTCCGGAGAAAGAAACGTCCATGCCACAATGCGGCTGGCTTTTTGCCCTTGTGCCATATCGATGGTTTTGATTTCGGTCGCTCCGGCATAGCGCAAGGCGTGATACAGCGCGGGAAGTGTTGTCTTTTTGGAGACCAGTGTAGTGAACCAGAAACATTGTTTGCCGAATTCTGCACTTTCTTGCGCCATTTTGCGCGTGAACTGCTCTTCTCCGCCCTCGCACCACAATTCATGTTGCTGACCGCCGAAATTCAGCAGCGGTTTAGTCTGGTCGTTTTGTTTATCCAGCCGACCGAGATTGCGTAATTTTTTGCGGCTCACGTCTTCAGCTTCTTGCGCTGATGCGTGGAATGGCGGGTTGCACAGCGTGACATCAAAGCGATCATTGGCTTTGATAATGCCGGTAAAAATCTGCTCGCTATTTTTTTGCAGGCGAATATCCAGCCCTTTATTCAGATTGCTATTAGCCTGAGCGATCAGTTTAGCGCTGCTGACAGCAATCGGATCAATATCGCTGCCGACAAATTTCCAGCCATAACTGACGTGACCGATGATGGGATAAATGCCGTTCGCGCCGACACCAATATCCAGCGCATGAACAGTATGACCGCGCGGGATCTGCCCGTTGTTGCTTGCGGCTAATAAATCCGCCAGATAATGCAGATAGTCAGCACGTCCGGGAATTGGCGGACAGAGATAACCGGCTGGAATATCCCATTGATCAACATGATAAAAATATTTTAACAGCGCTTTATTCAGCATTTTTACTGCCGCTGGATCAGCAAAATTAACTGATAAATCACCATATTTATTGGTTGCGACAAAAGGCGCAAGTTCAGGGCTACGGCTGATCAGCGCGGGAAAGTCATAACGCTGGCGATGCAGATTACGTTCATGCAGTTCTGATTTTTCATTGAATAATTTTTTTGGCGCGGCTGTTTTGCCGGAAAGCGGCGCGGAATATTTAGGTTGTGTCATGGTTTTACTGTTGCTGTTTTGCCGTTGTAAATGCTGGATATAACGCATTGTACGTGAATCTGAGCGATAGCGGGAAAAGCAATCGTTTGCCTGATTATTAAAAGGCTAACTAAAAAAGTACAGACAGATAAACAACCTCCTCTTTGATGAAAGAAATAAATCTGATATTGTCGGGAATAGATCAAGTGAATCGTGTCGCATAAGGAAGAGATTAGCATTGTGAGTTAGCGTATAAAACTGCTCATTTGCTAATCTCACGATTTATCTTGCCAGAATATCAACATTCTCTGGGTTATAACTTCATTTCGCGTAGTTAATAGATAACAAAGCGGTTGGTTATTTTTGCGTTGAATGCCCGACGCAAACGTCATAAAAGGTAGCAATCATGATTGAACAAAAAGTCAGGGAGTATGAGTCTCTGTTACTCGATATTCGCCATCAAATTCATGAAAATCCCGAAATGGGACTAGAAGAAGTGAAAACCAGCGCTCTGGTAGCAGAAAAATTAACCGAGTGGGGCTATCAAGTGCATCGCGGTATGGCGAAAACCGGTGTTATCGGTACGTTGACCGTCGGCGATAGCAAAAAAACATTAGGCATTCGTGCCGATATGGACGCGCTGCCGATTCAGGAAACCAGCGGTAAGCCGTGGGCAAGTAAAGTGCCGAATCGTATGCACGCTTGCGGTCATGACGGTCATACGACGATGCTGCTGGGTGCGGCGAAATATCTGGCAGAAAGCCGTCATTTTAACGGTACAGTGCATCTGATTTTCCAGCCCGCCGAAGAAACCATTAACGGCGGCGAGATCATGGTAAAAGAGGGCTTGTTCGAGCAATTCCCTTGTGATGCTATTTTTGGTATGCACAATATGCCCGGCTTCCCTGCCGGAAAATTTATCTTCCAGTCCGGCGGATTTATGGCGTCGATGGATCATATCCATATTGTGGTTCACGGTCGCGGCGGTCACGGCGCGATACCGAATAAAGCTATCGACCCTGTCGTGGTCGCCTCTCATATCACCACCGCGTTACAAAGTATTATTTCGCGTAATGTCGATCCGCTAGAAGCCGCCGTCATTACGGTCGGCAGCATTGTGGCTGGTGAAGCGGCAAACGTAATCCCTGATGAAGCGGTTATGAAACTTAGCGTGCGCGCGTTAAGCCGCGAAACCCGTGAGCTGCTGCTAAAACGGATTACCGAAGTGGCACAAGGTCAGGCGATAAGTTTTGGCGCAACAGCGGAAGTGAAACATATCAACGGCACGCCAGTGCTGGTAAACAATGCGGCGATGACTGAATTTGCATGGCAGGTAGCGAAAGATCAATTCGGCGCGGATAACGCAATTTTAGGCGCGAAGCCGCTGATGGGCAGTGAAGATTTTGCTTTTATGCTCGATGCCAATCCAAACGGTTGCTATTTGCTGGTCGGTAACGGTGATAAAGGCGAAGGCTCTTGTATGGTGCACAATCCGGGTTATGACTTTAATGATAAGTGCCTCGTTTTGGGCAGCGCCTATTGGGGGGCGTTAACAGAAGCATATTTGAAGTAGTACCTCATCTTTCAAGTTGCAGGGAATTAGCTGCCTGCAACTTGAAAGTTATCGGGTATAGATCGCAGTTAGTCGTAAATGTAAGAAAAATATCAAAACACAACAACATCAACCACAACAATAAAATAACCTGATTTATTCAGAGTTTTCAGTGGCACAGGAAGAGGGTAAGGAAAAGATATGGCAGAAACTATCACTGCAACGATGCCAGAGGATCTACCGGCAGCAACGCCGGTCAAACGCCGGATTATTTTCGCCTCTGCATTTGGTAACGCTTTAGAGTTCTTTGACTTCGGCGTATACAACTTCTTCGTTGTTTATATCGGCGCGTTGTTTTTCCCGCCAAGCAGCGATCCGAATGTCGGCTTGCTATTGGCTTTCGGTACGTTCGGGGTAAGTTTCTTTATGCGTCCGCTCGGCGGGATCATCATCGGTGCTTATGCTGACCGTTTCGGCAGAAAACCGGCGATGGTGCTGACCATTTCCTTAATGAGTCTGGGTACGCTGCTTATCGGTGTTGCGCCGACTTATGCCAGCGCTGGCTATTGGGGAACAGGTACGCTGGTATTAGCACGTTTGATTCAAGGCGTGGCGGCTGGCGGTGAAGTCGGTGCGTCCATGTCAATGTTGGTGGAATCCGCTCCGGCAAATCGACGCGGTTTTTACAGCAGTTGGGCGCTGGCAACACAAGGATTGGCAACCACATTCGGTGGTTTAGTGGCGCTGAGTTTAAGTGCTTATCTGCCTGTTGTGACCGGCTCGGCTGATGTGATGTCTGATTGGGGCTGGCGTGTGCCGTTCTTTATCGGCGTATTGTTAGCGCCAATTGGCTGCTGGCTGCGCCTGAGTCTGGAAACCGAAGTGATCGCGCCGAAAGCGTTAGTGAGCAACGCTCAGGGCGAAATGGTACAGGAAAGCACCGTGAAGCTGCTGGTTCAAAATGGCAGATCTATCGTTATCGGTGTGTTACTGACTATTGGTAGTACCGTTGCCACTTATATCTCGCTCTATTATTACGGCACGTATTCGGCGAAATATCTGCACATGGATCAGACTTATGCCTATGCAACCATGCTGCTTTCTGGCGTGCTGACTTTTGGCGGCAGTCTATTAGTCGGTCTGTTGTGCGATAAGGTCGGTCGTAAGAATCTAGTGACGATTTCTCGTACCGTGGTGTTAGTACTGGCTTATCCGTCATTCTGGTTGCTGGTGAACTTCCCGACGCCGGTGGTGTTGTTCTCAGTGGTTATTGTGATGGTGTGCTTTACGACATTAGGGTCTGTGCCATGTATGCTGCTGATTTCCGAACTGCTGCCGAAACGTATTCGTGCGCTCGGTTTTGCACTGGTTTACAGTATCGGTGTGGCGATTTTCGGCGGTTTCGCGCAGTTCTTCGCGACCGAATCCATTATTTGGTTAGATACGCTGACGGCTCCGGCATGGTATCTCGGCGGTGCAACACTGTTGTCAATGCTGGCACTGCCATTCTTTAAAGATCCGAAAAATCTGGAAGATTAATGAACCGGAATGTTGAAATAAATATATATTTATTTCAATAGATTATGTAATTTTCCATAGGGTGGCAACCTGCCGCCCGTGAACCCAAACCTACCGCGCTGTTAATTCGGGCGACAGATTGTCGCCCCTACAAATTATTCTTTATTATCAATATATTAATCTGTTATTTTTACCATTTTCTTATCCAGACCGGAGGTTAATCAACCCTGAACGTCGGATAAGGAATTATATTATTACGATAAATTTCAAATGATTATGTGGCTTTTCCGTAGGGGCGGCAACCTGCCGCCCGTGAACCCAAACCTACCGCGTTGTTAATGCGGGCGACAGATTGTCGCCCCTACAAATTATTCTTTATTATCAATATATTAATCTGTTATTTTTACCATTTTCTTATCCAGACCAGAGGTTAATTAACCTGAACGTCAGATAAGAAATTATATTATTACGATAAATTTCAAATAATTATGTGGTTTTTCCGTAGGGGCGGCAACCTGCCGCCCGCCAAACCACGGTGAAATCAACGGGCGGCTGATAATCCCATGTTTAATCAGTTTTTGTGCATATCAATTTATCAGTCTATTCAACTAAGAGAACAACAATTACGCAACATATCATGTTATTTCAGCTATAATATTGAATATAAGCCATAGTATTATCTCGATTATCTGGCGAGTTACACTTCTTTGGCTAGGGTCATGGGCGGTGACGACGGGAATAACCTGAAACCGCCTCAATAAAATAATCGTTATGCGTTCATTTCTGTATGTATTGCCCGAACGGAAAATGGTCATGACGCATAAAAAATAATCTAAGCAAACAACAATATGAATCAAATAAATACATCGCCGATCCGCGAGTTGACGCTGCGCGGTATTATCATCGGTGCGTTAATTACCGTTGTTTTTACTGCATCGAATGTGTATCTGGGGCTAAAAGTTGGATTAACATTCTCTTCTGCTATTCCTGCTGCGGTTATCTCAATGGCGGTACTGCGTCTCTTCTCTAAATCCAATATCTTAGAAAATAATATGGTGCAGACGCAGGCTTCTGCGGCTGGCACGCTGTCATCAATTATTTTTATCCTGCCCGGTTTGTTGATGATAGGTTATTGGCATAGCTTCCCTTTTTGGCAAACGCTGCTGATCTGCTCCGCTGGCGGTATGCTCGGCGTAGTATTCTCTATCCCGCTGCGTCATGCGATGGTGGTGAAAAGCACCTTGCCTTATCCCGAAGGCGTTGCAGCAGCAGAAATTTTGAAAGCAGGCAGTAACGATTATATTGACGAAAACGATCAGCTAGTCAGCCATCGTGATCACGCGGCTGATGATACCGATAATGGTTTCCGCGATATTCTCTTCGGCGGTTTTATCGCCGCCATTGTCAGCTTTGCCACGAATGGTTTGCGCGTATTGGCTGATGGTGCAAGCTACTGGTTTACGCAAGGTCGGGCGATTTTCCAATTGCCGATTGGTTTCTCATTAGCGCTATTGAGTGCCGGTTATCTGATCGGTATTGCTGCTGGTGTTGCCATTTTGATCGGTTCTCTGATTGCTTGGGGCGTGGCGATTCCAATCCTCAGCGCTAGTATGGACGTTCCAGAGGGCAGTTCTCTGGCTTCTTTTGCGATGGGGCTTTGGAAAAATGAAGTGCGCTTTATCGGTGCCGGTACGCTGGCAATTGCGGCTATCTGGACGCTATTAACGCTGATTAAACCCATTATCGAGGGTATGAAAACTTCGCTGCGCGCCATGAGCAAAGGCAATAACAGTGATGTAATCCTACGCACCGAACTGGATTTATCACCCAAAATTGTGTTGTTAATTAGCGTGGTGATGTTCTTAGTGCTGATTGGTACTTTCTACTCTTTCGTCAGTGACAGCGATTTACCGCAAGTCACCGCGTGGGGATTGGTACTCGGTTCAGTAATTTTCGCCTTTGTTATCGGCTTCTTAGTCGCAGCAGCGTGCGGTTACATGGCTGGCTTAGTCGGCTCTTCCGCCAGCCCGATTTCAGGGATTGGTATTATCGCGATTACTGTTGTTTCACTTCTGTTATTGGCAATGGGTGAACTCAACGGCATGTTAGCAAGCGAGAAAGGCACTAACTTTGCTATTGCACTGGCGATCTTTACTACCAGTGCAGTATTGGCGATTGCGACTATCGCCAATGATAACCTGCAAGACTTAAAAACTGGCTATCTGGTAAAAGCTACACCGTGGCGTCAACAGGTTGCACTGCTAATTGGCTGCGTAGTTGGTGCGGCGGTGATCTCACCAGTTCTGGAACTGCTGTATAACGCTTACGGTTTTACCGGCGCAACACCGCGCCCTGATATGGATCTCAATCAGGTGCTTGCCGCACCGCAAGCAACATTAATGACGACGATCGCTAAAGGTATCTTCTCCCATAAGTTAGAGTGGACGATGATTAACATCGGTCTGGGAATTGGTGCCGCGGCGATTATCATTGATATTATTTTGGCGAAAAAAGGCAGTAAGTTCCGTATTCCGGCACTGGCGATCGGTATGGGTATCTACTTACCGCCTGCGATCAATGCACCGCTGATTATCGGCTCGGTACTGTCATGGCTGGTCTTCTCCGCCGTGAAAAAACAAGCAAAAGCGCAGAATCAAGACTTTCGTACTATGTACAAACCCGTTGAACGCAAAGGTGCGCTGATTGCTTCTGGTTTGATTGTCGGTGAAAGTTTAGTGGGCGTAGCATTAGCTGTACTGATCGTTATCAGTATCAGCAACGGCGGCAGCGATGCACCGCTGGCAATAACTTCATGGCTGGAACCGATTATCGGCAGCTCCGGTGTCGTTGAGCAATTACTGGGATTGGTCGTGTTTGTGGCAATCTGCGTGATATTTGTGAAACGGGTGCTGGGGGCGGTTAAGGTTAGATGATCTGAACTTCAGATAATTACGTGTTTTTTGTATGGGCAGCAATCTGCTGCCCGTTGATTTATTCGTTTCACTTCCCAATACAAAAACTGGAAAAAATCCTGCCCAACAGATCATCAGAGGTAAATTCTCCGGTAATTTCACTTAGCGCTTGCTGTGCCTGACGCAGTTCTTCTGCCAGCAGCTCTCCGGCTTGGGCTTCCACTAATTGTTCCAATCCCATATCGAGATGTTCAGCGGCAATTTCCAGTGCTTGCAGATGGCGGCGACGGGCTAAAAAACCGCCTTCGGTATTGCTGGTAAAACCCATACTTTCTTTGAGATGGTCGCGTAATACCTGAATACCCTCGCCGGTACGTGCTGACAGGCGAATAAGTGAGTGACCACTTACATTACTGATGCCAAGTGTTTCTCCGGTGAGATCGGCTTTATTACGCACAACGGTGATCGGTAATGTTGCCGGTAGTCTCGCCATAAATTCTGGTTCGGTAGCATCGGTAGTCGTGCCATCGATCATAAACAGTACGCGATCTGCCTGTTCGATCTCGTTCCATGCCCGTTCGATACCAATACGCTCTACTTCATCACCAGCTTCGCGCAAACCAGCGGTATCAATGATGTGCAATGGCATGCCATCAATATGAATATGTTCGCGTAATACGTCACGCGTTGTACCGGCAATATCAGTGACGATCGCCGCATCTCGTCCTGCCAGTGCGTTTAGCAGGCTGGATTTACCAGCGTTCGGACGACCAGCAATCACCACTTTCATACCTTCACGCAGCAAGCTGCCCTGACGCGCTTCCGCTCTAACACCGTTTAGTTCTGCCATCACTTGGCGCAGCTCCGCTTCGATTTTGCCATCGGAAAGAAAATCGATCTCTTCATCAGGAAAATCTATCGCTGCTTCAACATAGATGCGTAAGTGAGTAAGTGCTTCCACTAATTGATGCACTCGGCTGGAGAATGCGCCCTGCAATGAATTGACCGCAGAACGCGCGGCTTGCTCGGAACTGGCATCGATCAAGTCGGCAATAGCTTCTGCCTGTGCTAAATCCAGTTTGTCATTGAGGAATGCACGTTCAGAAAATTCACCCGGACGTGCAATTCGCACATCAGGCAACGCGAGAATGCGTTTTAATAACAAATCGAGAATAACCGGACCGCCATGCCCTTGTAATTCCAGTACATCTTCGCCGGTAAAAGAGTTTGGTGCAGGAAAATAGAGAGCGATACCTTGATCAAGCACACTGCCGTCGGCATCACGGAATGGCAGATAATCCGCATGACGCGGCTGCGGGAGTTTTCCCAGCAGTTTGAGGGCGATCTCTTTCGCTTGTGTGCCGGAAACACGCAGAATGCCGACGCCGCCGCGTCCCGGTGGCGTTGCTTGGGCTACGATGGTATCGGTGGTATTCATGGCGGAATCTCTGTCCTCTGTTTAATCATTACTTAATCGGTGATTCGGATAAGCAAATGGTAAAAATATAGGTTAATAATAATTCGTAGGGGCGGCAATCTGCCGCCCGTTGATCTCACCGTAGTTTGGCGGGCGGCAGATTGCCGCCC
>JAISKF010000046.1 GCA_031261005.1 Enterobacteriaceae bacterium
CGTATTCTCGGCTTCTGCCAGAGCTTTATTGGCCGAATCTTCCTGCTGCTGATGATAATCCTGCCGGTGTGGTGCGGTTTACACCGTTTACATCACATGACCCATGACCTGAAATGGCATGTTCCGTCAGGTAAACTGGTGTTCTACGGCATGGCTGCGGTACTGAGTGTGATTGCCGTGATTGGTGTGTTTATGCTGTAAGGCAGCACACGGCAAACACTGTTCACCGTTAATGAGATAAACGCCCTGATTTCGAGAGGAATCGGGGCGTTTTTATTAGCATAATCGATTGATAATAATGTAGATTGATAAAAATATAGATTACCGCCCTACGCAAAAATCGCAGAATGATTTAATAAGTTATCGTAAAAATATAATTTCTTATCCAAAGTCAGATTAAATTAACATAATTTAAACATATCTATAATAATTAATTTACATAACCAGCCAGATAACATACCTTTATTGAGGAAACATAACTTCATCACCTCAAAATCAATATACTTTGGAGGCATATATGCCAGAGCATCTTCAACTGCTCGATCTGATTATTATCGGTTGCGGTCTTATGTTTGCTTATATCATCTTTGGTATTACCGGCTTCGGTACTGCGCTAATTGCCAGCCCGCTGCTCGCTTTCTTTATTCCCGTTGATAAAATCGTTCCGCTACTGGCGCTGCTTGATTGCTCGGCGGCGATCACTAATGTACTGCGCGACAGAAAAAATGCTGACATCAGCGAAGTGAAGCGGCTAGTACCGCTTATGATTATCGGCAGTTTGATCGGTGCGGCAATTCTGCTGTACTCCAACCCAGATAATTTGCTTATTTATCTGGCAGTTTTCGTCATTGCCTACGCCATTTATTCATTGAGCGGATTTAAACCGACAGCTCAATACACGCCGAAGGCTTCTGTGCCGTTTGGTTTTATCGGCGGGATTTTCAGTGCGCTGTTTGGCAGCGGCGGATTTATCTATGCAATTTATCTCTCCGGTAGAATCCCTGATAAAAACGGGATTCGCGTGACACAAAGCACATTAATTGGCTTGAGTACCTTTACCCGCATTGTCATTTTCTTTGTTGCCGGTGTGTATACCGACTGGTCATTCTTGTCGATGGCTCTGGCGCTTTTCCCTGCGATGATTATTGGTGTTTTTATCGGGCGGCGCATTACACTGGCGTTATCGAAAGAGAATTTCCTCAAGATTATCAATGTAGTAATTTTAATTTCCGGTATTTCATTACTGATCAGAGCAATCGCGTAATAGTGCGTAACAAATCAGTTCAGCGCTGTTCATTGTTTAGCTGTTTAAAACATCTATAATCATTTTAAATTAACCTCAGGTTTGGATAAGGAAATAGCAAGAATCATAGGTTAATAGATTGATAATAAATAATTTGTAGAGGCGGCAATCTGTCGCCCGCACAAACCGCTGTGAAATCAACGGGCGGTTAACAACCGCCCCTACGAAATATCATAATTATTTGAAATTTATATTAAAAATATAACTTTTCATCCGAAATTTAGATTAAATGACGAATCCACTGATACCCAAAAGCTGACGGGTATAACATCAAAGAGGTTACAGCCATGAGCAACATTGGACATAAAAGTGTCGTAGCGCTAATTGCGATCTGTGCCTTATCTGGTATCGGCGGTGTTGTTCTGGCTGGTTTAATGATCTATGTTCGGGCTATTGCCTGAACATTTACTCCGCAGTTTTTTGCTATTCATGACTTATTAACCGCTATTCACTTATATCCATGCCGTCATCTCGGTAATAATCTGCCAATTTGATTAAAAATTGCAGATTCACGCCGAGAGTTGGCTATAATAAACGCCAACTTCAACATCTACTTTTTGAACAAAAGGAAAGAAAAATGGGACTTAATTCCGTTCCGGCAGGCAAAGACCTTCCAGAAGATATTTACGTTGTTATTGAAATTCCAGCTAACGCCGATCCAATTAAATACGAAGTAGACAAAGAAAGCGGTGCGATTTTTGTTGACCGTTTCATGTCAACCGCCATGTTCTATCCATGTAACTATGGTTACATCAACCATACGTTATCATTAGATGGCGATCCGGTGGACGTATTAGTGCCAACGCCATATCCATTACTACCAGGTTCTGTGATTCGCTGCCGTCCGGTTGGCGTATTAAAAATGACTGACGAAGCTGGCGAAGATGCAAAATTAGTGGCTGTTCCACACACTAAACTGAGCAAAGAATACGATCACATTAAAGACGTTAACGACTTACCTGAATTGCTGCGCGCACAGATCACCCACTTCTTTGAACATTACAAAGATCTGGAAAAAGGTAAATGGGTTAAAGTTGACGGTTGGGAAGATGCAGCATCAGCGAAAGCTGAGATCACCGCTTCTTTTGAACGCGCTAAACAAAGCAAGTAATTCTTCAGACATGCAAAAGAGCGCTGAAACAGCGCTCTTTTTTATTGTTATTTCATCAAGTTATATCGACTATTAATTTTCTGAACGATGAACCCAATCACCGCCATCAATACGTTTTAATCCTTCGACAGAGTGCAGATAAAGATACATCCATGCACTGCCATACGGCGTTTGTACCAGTTCACGTTTGTAATCACGGGTATCATTCTTCAACTCATCGAGTTCTGCCAGAATAGAAGAATCAACACGATACACTTCACAATCAATTTCACCCGCGCCCTTGATCACCGCAGGATAGTGCCCTAAATCGTACAATTCGTAACCAGCAATGCGATACTCACCCAAAAACTGAGCATTTGTCATCCAATGACTATTACCCTGACCTCGTCTTAGACTTCCATAAACCATAATTCGCATAATTAAAACTCAAACTGGTAAAGCACGTCCAATGCCTGATCGATACCAGACACCGCTTCCAGATACAATCTCGGCATCAGCCTGTAGCGTAAAGTTAGCGTCGCCAGTGAATCAAAAATTCCGACACCATACTTCACCTGTAAACCCGGCATAATATAACCGCTAACCACAACAGAAGAGCTATCGCCCACGCCTTGTGTATCTAATGATAGATTTTTAACCCCAAACGCTTCGCCAATTTGACCAACCAGCTTACCGCTTTTCGCTACGCCTAATCCAATCAGCATGGAAGTCATCATATCACTATCACCACCACTGCTGTCCAGCCCTTGCCCTCTAAGCAAATAAGACAGTGCTTGCTGCTGCGACATCGCAGGATCGGAGAATATCTCGACTGTCGGTTCGCTGGCAAGTCCGGTAACGCGCACACCTGCCGTCACATTGTCTTCCGTCGAATCAGGATTACGGATCGCTTCCAGATTTAACATCGGCTGATCCGGCGGTCCGGCAAACTGAATAAGACCTTTCTGGATCACCAAATCCTGCCCGTAAGCACGGAATTTACCGCTCGGAATATTCACCTGCCCGTTCAGCCCCAAGCCTTTCTTATCCTGAATCACTTTCAGATCGCCCTGCAAACGGGCTTTCAAGCCAAACGCACTGATCAATACGTTATTACCGATATTGATCACCAGATTGCTCGTGATTGGAATCGATGACGTTTTCGTTTCTATTGGCTGTAAATTTCGATCCAGCATCACTTCATCAGAAGAGATACCCGTCGCACTATCCGGTATCTCTTCAACCGTAATGCGCGCCCACGGAATAGCGACCGAACCATTGAGCGACAGCAGTTGCGGCGTCGCTTCAAACACAATATCAGGAGAAACGTCGAGCATGATGGTCGGCGGCATAGCAACGCGGATCTGGTCGCCTTTTGCCGTGATACTGGCGCGCCATGCGTCAATCTTACGCCAGTCTGCATTACCGCCGAGCGTCAGCGAGCCTTTATCGGTTTGGATCAACCCCGTCAGCTCAGAACCCGTACCATTAAAGTTAACCGCCAGTTGCCCCGCTTTCACGATTAACGGAATCCATTGAGTATTAAGCTGCAATTTATCCAACGTCAACGGTCCTGTAATGCGCGGATTTTTAATATTTCCGCCCAAGCGCAGATCCGCATTCAACATACCGTCAGCGGTTTCACTGCTCACCAGAATTGGCTTGAGCAGCGCCAGCGAAATGTTCTCAACTTGCACATTGCCGGATAAATTACGGTTATTTTGCGGATCGCTAACCTGCACATTACCGTTAAAACTGCCGTTGTTGGCAATCTTCATCAGCCAGTTAAGCTGCGCGCGATTGCCGCTCATATTGGCATCGAGCTTCACGGTATCCAGTACGATGGGTAATGAATGCCCCTCAACTATTTGCGTCAGTGCAACGCCATCACCGTTAAGTATCACTTTCGCTTGCGGCAACGCGCCATCAGCTTTCCAGCTAATATCCGCATTACCGGTAAACACGCCTTTAGCAGTAGTTTCGCTGCCAAGCATTGGTGCTAACATCGCCAAATCAAAACGCTTGAGAACGATACTTGCCTGCCCGTTGACTCCCGCCGTAATGGTTTTTGGCGCACAAATTTCAGCATGAGGATTAAGCCAGCAATGTGCGCCAATACTGATAGTTTGCTGGCTATTGCTGTAATCTAACGCGATATTCTGCGAAGTATGCCACTCACCCATCGGCGTATTAAAATGCGGATCACTGAGCGTACCTTTCCAGCGCTCATTTGCCCGATCGAAGCTGCCATTCAGTGCCAGTTCACCGGAAATCGGCTCACCAGCAATATTCAATTTCAAATGATGATTAGCTTCATTACCGTCCGCATTCAGGCTTAACTGACTGATCTTCAAATCGCCTTGCTGCAACTCACTGACATTTAATGCCAGCGTACCTTTTACCTGACTGGCGGAAGTTATATCACTGTTGAACGTAACTTTAGCGATATGCAAATCCTGCCAGCCTAATCCGCTGGCATTTAAATCCGCCAGCAGTTGCGGAGATTTTGCCTCACCACGCAATTTAATATTGCCCTGAATCACACCGCGAAGACTCGGTAACATACCGGTTAACTGCGGAGCATTAATCTCTGCATCAAGCGCCCATTGACTGGCAAGATCACCTTTAACATTAAGCGTATTTGATCCCAAGACCAGATTAAAATTTGGGATCACCCACTGACCTGAATCATTGCCTTGCAGCGAACCTTTCGCCGTTAATCGGTTTTGCTTAATTTGACCATTAACATCAAGCTCTGGAATCGCTAACTGCCAGCTACCACCATGCAGACTGCCTTTGCTGCTGATTTTACCGCTTATCTGAGCAGGATATTGCGCCCACTGCTGCGCGGTGTTAATACCATCAATCGTCAATAATGATTGCCAACTGATCGCATCACGCCAATCAACCACGCCCGTAAGTTCTGCTTGCCCTTGTAAAGTCTTCAGACGCAAACGAGATAACACAAACTGCTGAATATTGCCTTTGCCGTCCAGCAGCAAATTTGTTGGCGGAATATCCGTTCCGGCAATCGCTGAGTGCCATGACAGGGTATAATCTGTCGCTTTGCCATCAAGCCGCAGTCGGGTATCACCAATATGATAATCATCGTTACCGTTAAATAACTGCTTAGTTTCTAACGTTAGCGAGAGCGGTAAACCCGCAGTTGCCAGCGCGGTTTCTGCATTTAATTGCGCGGAAACCGCGCCGGAAACATTCAGATCAGCGCTAAGCTGCCCGACAATTTCACCGCTTAATAACAGCTTAATTTTTTCCCCTTTTAATTCCGGCAGCGGAGAAAAATCATTTATCGTACTGTTGAGCGTTAAGTTAACCTGCCAGTTACCGCTCATCGCGGTATCACCCGTCAATGCCGCGATACCTTGCGGTGCATTTATTTTTAATGACTGAATTTGAATCAGCGCATCTTTAGTCGAGCCTTGTAATTCCAGCCGATCAATTTGTATTGGTGTAGAAATAGCCCCCGTCAGACGGAGATCTTCTCCGATCAAACTCGGCACATTGAAATCCATCGGTAAACGAATTTCCGGCAATGATGCCAATAGCGGCTCAGAGAACAATGCTTTTAGCATGTCGCCCGTTGTTTCTTGCGGCACTTCCGGTGCGGGTTGTTCTGCGGGTGTTGGTTGTTCCGTTGGTATCGGCGGCTCTGTTAATAGAGCCGTTTCCGGCAATGCCACCAGCAATTGACGAATATCCGTAGGCTGTATATCGATCTGCCGCTGCTGCCAACGGGCAGCACTGCGAAACTCACCCAACGTAATCGCCAAATTATCAACCGTGACACTCACGTTATTAAGACGCAGCAAACTCAACTCAATGGGATAAGGAGTGCGAATATCCGTAACCGGTTCAAAGGGTTTAGTGTCTACGGTTTCCGATGACGGAATTTGATCCGTATTGATCTTTACATCGACATCTTTTGCCGTAAGTGCATTAACGCAAATTTTACCGTTAGTGATGCAGCCAAAATTAATCGACAGATGAAACTCGCCGACCTGCACAGCAACGCCGGGCATGGTGTAACTGGCGTTAGAAAGCGTGAGATCACGCAATTCGCCCTCAACACCGCCAATTTGTAAGCCAGAGACAAAACGCGGCGTATTATTCAGCAACCAGTGCAAACCGGTTTGCGTTCCCAGTAACCACGTCAGCGCACCGATCAACAGCACCAGCAAAACCAATAAACTAAGCGCAATGCGTTTTATCCATGTTTTCAGCGTCATAGTTCAGGTCCTAAGCCAATATAAAACTGTACACCGTGCTCATCTCTATCACCAATCGGCGCGGCAATATCAAATTTGATCGGTCCTACCGGCGAAGCCCAACGCACACCGACACCTGCGCCTTTCTTGATGGTGTAATCATCGAGCTTATTGACCGCATTACCGCCATCAGCAAATGCCGCGCCCCACCAGTTACCGCTGACGTTATATTGATATTCCAATGAAGCGGTTGCCATTTTGGACGCGCCGGTCAGTTTATCGTCACTGTCTTCCGGCGAAATAGATTTGTATTTATAACCGCGAATGCTGCGATCGCCGCCCGCGAAGAAACGCAATGACGGCGGAACTTTGCTGAACTCGCCGGTTTCAATCCAGCCGATATTGCCCCGCGCAATAAAACGATGTTTATCTGCCAGAGAACGAATCCAGACGTTTTGCGCCTGAACAATGGTGAAATCAATGTCAGAACCCCAAGCGGTATCAGACACATCTACAGAATAGCGCTGACTATCGCCCCACATCGCCATCACTCCGCCGCGCTGACGAGTACGGCTCAAACTCGCACCCGGATAAATCAGCATCACGTTATGCGTTGCGGAGGCTTGGGTAAAGTCGTCCAGACTCCAGCGCAGATTCAGCGAACGTTGCCAACCGCTGGCGACGTCCCAGTAACGCGCGACATTAAGCATACCAGAGCTGGATTTAGTATCGTTTTGATCTTCATGCTTGTAGCCGGATTGCAGTAAGTAATACTGCTCCAACGGACTTTTCAGCAGCGGAATCTTATAACTGAAATCTAAACTCTGTTCCGGCGAAGACAAGCTGATACTCGACTCAAAGCTATGCCCGCGATTATTTACCCACGGTTTCTTCCAGTTAGTTTTAACTTTGGGACCAATATCGGTGGAATAACCACCGCCCAGCTCAATGGTATTTTTATTACGCGGAGAAACCACACCGTCCAGCGGCAACCGCTTCTCACCATCAGTTTTATCCTGATAAACCGCCTTAAAATTCGGCGACACCACTACGCTATTAAACCAGTTCGTCGAGGCAAGACGGCGATTCAGCTCAGAGAGCTGCGCGGAGGTGTAATACTCTCCCTCTTTAAACGGAATCAGATTTTGCAAATAGTCATCGCGGATTTGCGAACCGGTAAAAGTCACTTTGCCAAAGCGATAGCGATCGCCGCTGTTAAAGTCGATGTCCCAAAACGCTTCGTGCAAATCGGCTGCCACGCCCAACTGACTTTTTGTAATATCCGCATCAAAATAGCCGCGCCGAATTGCCAAACCTGTCAGCGAGCTTTTAAAACTGTCATAAGTGCCGTGATCCAAAATAGTATTTTTAGCGGGAACATCGGTCCGAAGCAGCTCAAGGTAGGAGGGATCATCTTTCGCCTGACCGGTGATCTCAATATGCGTTTCCGCAATGCGTACCGGCTCACCTGCCGTTACAGTGGCAGTTAAAACTGGCTTAACGGCAAACGCAGGCTGCGTCACCGTAAATTCAACGGTAGGATTATAGTAACCTTTGGCGCGTAAACCTTTACGGATAGTCTCTTCCACCTGATGAGTAAAGCGCGGCGTATTAGCCATTTCATTTTCGGGGATCACCGAAAGCAAGGCTTGAACATTTTGCGCCAAATCACCGCTAAGCCCTTTGACGTCCAGCGTCAAATCCGCCGTTCTGACTGGCGAAACGACCAACATCAGCGGTAATAACAGAGGAAACATTCTATATCGAGATCGTGACACTCCGGCTCCTGGATAATCCATTCAGATTGCTATTAAGTGATTTAACTATTTCAAGATAGACAACAAGATAGACAAAGTTACGTTATGATTCACCTATATCTTGTTCATTATTTATTATATTGTCGATAAATAAGAGTTATAAAAGTAGTCAAAACCAGTAAAAAACGTTCGGAGGTCTTCTATGTCACCGATTAATAAATCAGAAATTATCTCACCAGAACACGCTCTGTCTGGTCGTACTGAAACCATGCCTGTCGCGGATAAGCATCTGGTTTTGCACTCATCAATGACAGAGATTCCCGCCAATATGTCGATTGCGTTATTTGGTATGGGTTGTTTTTGGGGCGTGGAGCGTCTGTTTTGGCAGCAAACCGGCGTTTACAGCACTGCGGCTGGTTACAGCGGCGGAATAACGCCCAATCCAACATATCATGAAGTTTGCAGCAATCAGACCGGTCATGCTGAAGTGGTGCGCGTGGTGTTCGATCCTGACATTATCAGCTACGAAGAGTTATTGACGCTGTTTTGGGAAAATCACGATCCGGCACAAGGAATGCGGCAAGGTCACGATGTCGGCAGCCAGTATCGCTCGGCAATTTATGCCACAACACCAGAGCAGCTACAGCAAGCATTAACCAGCCAACAAGCCTATGAAGCAGCAATGTTCGCAGCCAATGATAAACGCACCATCACCACTGAAATTATCATGGCGAAACCATTCTATTTTGCCGAAGACGAGCATCAACAATATTTAGCAAAACACCCGAACGGTTATTGCGGGCTTGCAGGGATCGGTGTTTGTATGCCGCCGAATTAATTCAGTTTCTCCCGTTATCTGCTCGCAAGATAGCGGGGAATGAGATGACAAGATTTAACCAACTGTTATACTAATCAATGTTAATTCGACGACAACGGACTACCGCCGGGTTACTCCCCAAGCGAGTCCGTTACTCTTTTTACTCATTTTTAGTTATTCAACCTAGCTATTTTTTTAGATCTTAATTCCGATATAAACCGGATAAATTATGTTAAACAGTCTATTACTGATTATTTTATTGATCGCCATAAGTTCTTTTTTCTCCTTTGCCGAAATTTCGCTTGCCGCCTCCAGAAAAATGCGGCTGAAAATGATGGTAGATGAGGGAAATGTGAACGCTGCGCGCGTATTAGAGTTACAAGCGACACCGGGTGTTTTCTTTACGGTGGTACAAATTGGCATTAATGCCGTCGCCATTTTAGGCGGTATCGTTGGTGACTCCGTGTTCTCTCCTTACTTATCTCACTTTTTCCAACAATTTTTTGAGCCGGAACTGTCTGAACAGCTCGGTTTTGTGATTTCATTCTCGATTGTCACCAGCTTGTTTATCTTACTTGCTGACTTAACGCCAAAACGCATCGGCATGACCTCACCGGAAGCTGTCGCGGTGCGGATTATCAATCCAATGCGCTTATGTATCCTATTATTCCGCCCGTTGGTTTGGTTCTTTAACGGTATGGCAACGCTAATTTGCCGCTTATTTAATATCCCGATGGTACGTGATGACAACATCACTTCCGATGATGTTTATGCGGTATTTGAAGCCGGTGCGCTGGCGGGAGTATTGCGTAAACAAGAACACGAGTTGATCGAAAACGTTTTTGAGCTGGAATCACGTACTGTTCCCTCTTCCATGACCGCGCGTGAGCATGTGGTTTATTTTGAGCTGAATGAGCAAGAAGAAGAGATCAAAGACAAAATCGCTAACTATCCGCATTCAAAATTTTTGGTGTGCAATGGTTCTATCGACCAGATCGTCGGTTATGTCGATTCCAAAGATCTGCTGATCCGCGTGTTAAGCAATCAGAGTTTAGCGCTGACCATCAAAGGCGGTGTACAAATTCATACACCGCTGATCGTGCCGGATACCTTAACGCTGTCAGAAACGCTGGAAAGTTTTAAACTCGCCGGTGAAGATTTTGCCGTTATTCTCAACGAATACGCGCTGGTGGTCGGTATCATCACGCTGAAAGATGTGATGACAACATTGATGGGCGATCTGATTGGTCCGGGACAAGAAGAGCAGATTGTAGCGCGTGATGAAAATTCATGGCTGATTGATGGCGTCACACCGATCGATGATGTTATCCGTGTGTTGTCGATTGATGATTTTCCGCAGTCAGAAAATTATGAAACCATCGGCGGTTTTATGATGTTTATGCTGCGTAAGATCCCAAAACGTACCGATTCGGTAAAATTTGCTGGTTACAAGTTTGAAGTCGTAGACATCGACAGCTACAAAATAGATCAACTACTCGTTACCCGACTGCACGAACCCGTTATCGTCACTAGCGAAGAAGAAGCGATAAAAGATAAAAAAGAGAAGAAAGAAGAAAAATCAGCAGAGTAAGCTGCTGCTATATTATTACGATAAATTTCAAATAATTGTGTTGTTTTTTCGTAGGGGCGGCAACCTGCCGCCCGCTAAACAGCGACTAAAACAAAACAGCCATCTTTACATAGTAAAGATGGCTGGGCAGTTAACTATCTAATGATTAACTATTCACTCTTGTGTCTTTTCCTCAAGCAAACTGAGCACGTAATCCTTGTACTTCACGGTTAACTTCTGTCATGACACTAAAGTGAATTTTATCGCTCACTTTTGGAAGCAGAATTTTCCCCATGTCAAACTCAAATGCACCGATACCCTTGATGTAGAGCCTGCCACGAAAAAGCGTCTTCACATATAGCGCAATCCGCTGCGGATTGTAGCTAGAGAAGATTTTCATTTCACGTCCTCCATAGTTATTTCAGATCAACGCCGCAATCTGACTTCATAGTTAACACAATTTTTAGACAGTACGCATACCTCTTTAATCTTATTTACACTCGCCGATAAAATCTTAGTAAAGCATGCGTCCGAATGACTATAGGACAAAATCTAAAATTCATCGAAGAAAAATCCAGAAAAAATCATTAAATTAATATTTATCGCTAAATTAACTTAATTTACTCTTTGGATTTGCCGACACATAAAAACCCGGATTGAGGAATGACTCCGCTGGCGCATAACTAAGCGGAATATCGTCCCAGTTATTCACTTGCAAACCAGCTGCCAATACAACGGCATGTCCTGCGGCAGTATCCCAAATACAAGTTGGTCCAAAGCGCGGATAAATCTGTGCGCTGCCTTCCGCGACCAGACAAAATTTTAATGATGAACCAACCGCTGTAGTTTCATAATGACCGAGAGATGCCAAAAATTGCTCCAGCTTTTCATCCCGATGTGAGCGGCTACATACAACCTTTGGCGGGTAAGCAATATGAGCAGCAATAGCCTGACGCTCGCCTGCGGTTTCTTTCCAAACACGGTTACCCTCTGCGGCATACAACACGTCCAATACTGGCGCATATACCACACCCATCACCGGAACACCCTGCTCAATCAGCGCAATATTAACGGTGAACTCACCATTGCGATTCAGAAATTCTTTCGTTCCGTCCAGCGGATCAACTAACCAATAGCGTTGCCAGTAACGGCGCTCTTGCCAGTCCTGCGGAGACTCTTCTGACAGCACAGGAATATCCGGCGTTAATGCCGATAAACCAGCGACAATAATCCGATGCGCGGCAAGATCAGCAGCCGTAACTGGTGAGCTATCCGATTTGAAATTCGCCTCAACTGGTTTATCCCCATGATAAACAACCATGATCGCTGCTCCAGCTTCACGGGATAACTGACAAATCGCCTCTAGCGTTTCGGATACCTGAATCATAATTAATACCTGCTGTTGGAATAAAAGTGACTTAACCTGAGATTTGGATAAGTATATGGTAAAAATATAGGTTAATAGATTGATAATAAATAATAATTTGTAGGGGCGGCAATCTGCCGCCCGTTGATTTCGCCGTGGTTTGGCGGGCGGCAGATTGCCGCCCCTACGAAAAAATCACATCATTATTTGAAATTTATCGTAATAATATAGCTACTTATCCGAACATTAGGTTAATTTATCGGACGAGAGATTTTGCTACGCAACACAGCGCGGACTAGCAAAAAAAATCCGTAACCAGAAAATCTGATTACGGATTTTTCATTTCTTATATTAGTTGTATTAGTCGCTGATAAATCACCAGTAACCTAAGACTTTCCACCATACACCGCCGACAACAATCCAGATAATGATGTTAACGACACTGAGGATAAATCCGGTTTTCCACCACTCGCCTAATGTCGCATAGCCGGAGCCAAAGATGATCGGCGCTGTACCTGTACCATAGTGAGTTAAAGACATCATCAGTGATGAGCCGAAACCTAACAGCAGACCTAACAGCAACGGAGGCGCGCCTAATGCCAGACCAGCGGCAAAGAAAGCAGCGAACATTGCGGTAATGTGAGCGGTGGTACTGGCGAAGAAGTAATGTGAGTAGACGTAAACCAGAAGCAACAAAATCGTTGCACCGATCCAGCCCATACCCAGTCCTGCAATCGCGCCGCCAACTGTTTGAGATAACCAAGTGATCAGACCGAGTTTACCGAGGAATGTTGCCATCATCACCAGCGCGGAGAACCAAACAACGGTGTCCCATGCGCCTTTGCATTTCAGCATATCGTCCCAGCTTAATACGCCAGTCATCAGCAAAATACCCAGACCGATGAAAGCAGCCGTTGTCGGGTTAACTGTCCAGCTCGCACCAAAGATAAACGCCGGAATACCTGCCCACATGACCAGCAGCAAACCAAATACGCCCAGTGTGATTTTTTCAGGCAGCGTAATCGCACCCAACTCTTTCAGCTTCTCTTTAGCAAAAACTGGCGCATTCGGCGTACTCTTGATTTCAGGCGGATACAGCCAGTAAACCACGATTGGCAGCACAATCAGCGAAACAATCGCCGGTGCTAATGCCGCGATTGCCCACATACCCCAACTTAACTCGATGCTTGGATCAGTACCTTTCATAATCAGGCTGACGATCAATGGGTTAGGAGCAGTTGCCGTGATAAACATCGCCGAGGTGATCGGGTTAATGTTGTAATTCACTAAAGCGAGATAACGACCGATTTTTCCTGCTGTGCCAAGCTCCGGTTTGGAATCGTAGCTATCTGCGATTGAACGCATAATCGGGTGAATAATACCGCCCCCACGCGCGGTATTACTTGGTGTTACCGGCGCTAGCGTGGTTTCTGCAATCGCCAGTGCGTAGGCAATACCCAGTGTTTTTTTACCAAACAGCGAAATAAAGTAATAACCGATACGTGCGCCAAGCCCAGTTTTATTCAGGCTTTGCGATACCATGATGGAAATACCAATCAGCCAGATTAAGCTGTTAGAAAAACCGCTCAGTGCATCGTCCAGCGCTTTACCGGCTTTCCCCGGATTAGTCACTTGCGTTAAAGCAACTAAAGCGATAGCGACAATTGAAATCGCGCCGATTGGCAATGCTTTGCCGATAATCGCGGCGATAGTACCAACAAACAGCGCTAACAGATGCCATGCGTTGGGCGTAACACCCTCAGGGACTGGAATCACAAACCAAATAAGCAACGTGATCACAATCGCGATAAGGGACGGAACTGGTTTTAAAGGAGTCATTTTACCCATAACAATTTCCACTCTATCCAAACAGAATCATATCTCAGAAACAAGAGAGATAAGCGGAGGCAAGGTACTGCCTTTTTCTTATTAACCAAACAATATCATCAAACAAACAGCAGCTAATCGGGGGGAACTTCCCCGCGCTTCCAATAATCACCCCAGAAATTACTGATACTGAAACGTTCCGGCAGCCGATCACTGGCAAAATCATCGTACTATTTTTAAACGGGAAAAAAAGTTCAGGAAACTTAAAACGTGATGGCAATAACTAAAACAGAGGGAAATTTAGGTGTCATACCTAAAAATAGATAGACACCTAATTATTAAGGGAAATAATTAAATTAATAAAGAAAATATTAACCATTAAGCAGCGAAATATCCGCCACTCTCAAGAACAGATCTCGCAGTTGATTTAACAATGTCAGACGATTAATTCGCAAGGCATCATCTTTATCCATCACCATAACTTTATCGAAAAACGCATCGATATATTCACGCAGATCCGCCAGCTCAACCAATGCTTCCTGATAACGACCCGCAGCAAACAGCGGCTCTAATTTATCGCGCAGCACGGTGACTTGCGTTGCCAGATGAATTTCTGCCGGTTCTTTTAACAGCGCCGGATCAGTGCGGTCTTGCAGCTTATCTTCTGATTTAGACAGAATATTGGAGACACGTTTATTGGCTTCTGCCAGTGACGATGCCGCATCTAAGGTACGGAAATGTGATACCGCTTTCACGCGCGCATCAAAATCAGCCGGTTTGGTTGGACGACGCGCCAGCACGGACAGAATCACATCAACACTGAAACCAACGTCCTGATACCACGCACGGAAACGCGCGAGCATAAACTCAACCACGTCATCAACCACTTTGGCATTCGTCAGCTTGTTACCGTATAAACGCACAGCTTCTTCGGTTAACGCTGCCAGATCTAACGGCAGATTTTTCTCAACGATAATACGCAGCACGCCCAATGCAGCACGGCGCAGCGCGAATGGATCTTTATCGCCTTTCGGGTGCTGACCAATGCCAAAAATACCGGCTAAGGTATCCATCTTATCAGCAATCGCTACCGCACAAGCCACCAGCGAATTTGGCAGATCATCACCGGCAAAACGCGGCATATACTGTTCATTGAGCGCAACGGCGACATCTTCATCTTCGCCGTCGATACGCGCATAGTGCATACCCATCACGCCTTGCGTATCGGTGAATTCAAACACCATATTGGTCATCAAATCGCACTTAGACAGCAGACCCGCGCGCGTGGCTTTATTCACATCAGCGCCGATTTGTTTAGCAATCCAACCCGCTAAAGTTTCAATACGGCTGGTTTTATCTCGCAACGTACCAAGCTGTTGCTGGAACAACACGGTTTCCAGACGCGGCAGACGATCTTCCAAACGCTGTTTACGGTCAGTATTAAAGAAGAACTCGGCATCAGCCAGACGCGGACGCACCACTTTTTCGTTACCAGAAATGATCTGCTGCGGATCTTTCGACTCAATATTGGTGACAAAAATAAAGTTAGGCATTAAAGCGCCTTGTGCATCATACACAGGGAAATATTTCTGATCCCCTTTCATGGTGTACACCAGCGCTTCGGACGGAACAGCTAAGAATTTTTCTTCAAATTTCGCCGTTAAAACGACGGGCCATTCCACCAGAGAAGTGACCTCTTCCAGCAGGCTTTCGCTAATATCCGCAATACCGCCCAGCTTCGCTGCCGCTGCTTCCGCATCGCGCTTGATCAGCACTTTACGAGTCGCAAAATCAGCAATAACTTTACCGCGCTCGCGCAAAATAACCGGATACTGATCGGCATTTTCGATAGTGAATTCTGCTTCACCCATAAAGCGATGACCGCGAATAGTACGTGCAGACTCAATACCCAAAATCGTTCCGGCGATTAACTCGCTGCCGTATAACATGGTGACAGTGTGAACCGGACGAATAAACTGTGTCTCTTTATCGCCCCAACGCATAGGTTTCGGGATTGGCAGTTTAGCAAGTGACTGCGCGACCAGATCCGCCAGCAGCGCTTGCACCGGCTGACCTTTAACCTGAGCGCGATACAACAGCCATTCGCCTTTATCTGTCACCAGACGCTCCGCCTGATCAACTGTAATACCGCAACCGCGCGCCCAGCCCTCAGCCGCTTTGCTTGGTTTACCTGCACCGTCAAATGCCTGAGCAATCGCCGGACCGCGTTTTTCAACTTCACGATCGGGTTGAGAGGCGTTCAGCGCAATCACTTTCAGCGCCAGACGGCGCGGCGCGGCGAACCACTCGACGCCGCCATGTATCAAATTGGCGTTATCCAGTTCAGCGATGAAATTTGCTGCAAAAGATTCGGCAAGAGAACGAAGTGCCTTTGGTGGCAGTTCTTCCGTGCCGATTTCCACAAGGAAAGTTTGTTCAGTCATGGCCTTCTCTTAAACCTTTTTCTTATCTGAAGAGTGACACATAGGGAAACCTAACGCCTCGCGGGAAGCGTAATAGGCTTCCGCCACCGCTTTGGTTAAGGTACGAATTCGCAGAATATAGCGTTGACGCTCAGTAACGGAAATCGCCTTGCGTGCGTCCAGTAAGTTAAAACTGTGCGCCGCTTTCAAAATGCGTTCGTAAGCCGGTAACGGCAACGGCGTTTCCAGTGCTAACAGGCTTTGCGCTTCTTTTTCATACTGTTCAAAACAGGTGAACAGGAAGTCGGTTTCCGCATATTCAAAGTTGTAAGTCGATTGTTCCACTTCGTTTTGATGATAAATATCACCATACGTGGTTTTACCGAATGGACCATCGCTCCAGACCAGATCATAAACGCTGTCTACGCCTTGAATGTACATCGCCAAACGTTCCAGACCATAAGTGATCTCGCCGGTAACGGGTTTACATTCCAGACCGCCGACTTGCTGGAAGTAAGTAAACTGCGTCACTTCCATACCATTCAGCCAGATTTCCCAGCCCAACCCCCAAGCGCCCAGCGTTGGGTTTTCCCAGTTGTCTTCGACAAAGCGAATATCATGAACCGTCGGATCTAACCCTAGCTCTCTCAGTGAGCCGAGATATAGCTCCTGAATATTGTCTGGCGAAGGTTTGATAATCACCTGAAATTGATAGTAATGCTGTAAACGGTTCGGGTTTTCACCATAACGACCATCGGTAGGACGGCGTGATGGCTGAACATAAGCCGCCGCAATCGGTTCCGGACCTAGCGCCCGTAAGCAAGTTATTGGGTGTGAGGTTCCTGCACCGACTTCCATATCCAGTGGTTGGACGATGGTACAGCCCTGACGCGACCAATAATCCTGTAATGTTAGGATTAATCCTTGAAAGGTTTTAGTATCGAACTTCTGCATGTTGGATCCGCGCACGATAGAAATAAATAGGTAATTTGCAAGTATACCTATAGACGGCTAGATATACAGATCTAATCCATATTGAGAGTAGGATTTTTTAAAAGTCATGAGACTTTTCATTTTAAGGAAATAAGTATGCAACGCTGTAGCTGGGTAAATCAGGAGCCGCTTTATATCGCTTATCACGATAATGAATGGGGAAAACCGATCTATGACAATCACAAACTGTTTGAAAAGATTTGCCTTGAGGGGCAGCAAGCCGGTTTGTCGTGGATCACGGTACTGAAAAAACGTGAAACCTATCGCCAATGTTTTCATTATTTTGATCCGCAGAAAATCGCAGCGATGACCAGTGAAGATATTGACCGCTTGGTACAAAATGCCGGTTTAATTCGTCATCGGGGGAAATTAGAAGCGATCATCAGCAACGCGAAAGCCTATCTGACGATGCAGGAAAACGGTGAAGATTTCTCCGCGTTTATCTGGTCATTTGTTGATCATCACCCTGTCGTGAATCATTTCTCCCTGAAAAATTTACAGAATTTTCCGACTTCAACACCAACCTCTGATGCGATGGCAAAAGCGCTGAAAAAACGCGGTTTTAAATTCGTCGGCACCACGATTTGTTATGCTTATATGCAGTCGATGGGGCTGGTTAACGACCATCTAATCGAATGTTTTTGTCACCCGGATCAACAAGAATAAGAAGCGACGCAATATGATCCGCCGTTATCAACCAGACGATATTGATGCTTTGATGCAGCTATGGCTCACTACCACCATCGAAGCTCACCCTTTTATTGCAAAGGAATACTGGTTAGAAAGCGAACCGCTGGTACGTAATGTCTATATCCCCGACGCAACGACATGGGTTTATACCGATAATGGCAAAATCGGCGGTTTTATCAGTGTAATGGAACAACAATTTATCGGCGCATTATTCGTCGATGCCGCACTGCGCGGCAAGGGCATCGGTAAGGCGCTGATCAATCAAGTAAAAGAGGAATATCCCAAACTCTTGCTGGAAGTGTATAAAGAAAACACGCCAGCATTAGAGTTCTATCAAGCGATGAACTTCCAAATCGTCAGCGAACAACCGCACCCTGCAACGGCGCGGGTGACTTATATTATGGGGTGGGTGATGGATTTGAGGGGGTTATATTGAGCTTTTACATTTTTCATTCCTCATTTCCCTGTCTTATATCTTCCTCAAGTTCTGCAAACCGATCAAAATCACTTTTAAACAACCGATCCTGAACAATGCGATACTTTTCATATTCCGTTTCGGCATGGAGCTTTGCTTGTTCATGAGATATTTTCCCCGCGCCTATTAGGATTACCCAACAGATATAATCATCTGTAAGTTATAGTGCATAATATTACGCGAAACCTGTCTATTTCCCTCCATTTGAACTATCCGGAAATTCCGGATAGTTGAGTTTTCATCCAATTCATTGTCAACAAAAATTTTTATAATATGTTCATTAATTGTCCTAATATCCATATCATATAGTTCTGCCATCATCTTCTGCGTCAGCCAAATATTCTCCTCCTCATAGCGCATTTCTACACTTTCAGGATTATCACCCGTGCTGGCGATAAACGTTAAATATTCAGCGGCACTGCTTCGGATATTTTGAATGGCATTTAATTCACCAGAACCCGATAATTGTTTAGATTTCAAACCGTATATCCTTCATCATCATCAACAATGTTCTCTTTATCATTTTCTAGCTTATGCCAATTCACGCAATTTTCTCTCACCAATGGTGAGAATTTTTTATTACTGGAATGATGTCCACAATTTGCTATGGATAATACTCAGTTTCTTTCCATTGTTATAATTTCTTCGTGGTGAATGTGACTCAAAAAACCCAAAAAACTGCCCATAATTTATCCGTTGTTATGCTACTGTTTGAGTAATCATGATCTCCATTCTGATTACGAGGTATGTATATGAAGCCATCAATCATCGCTTATAAAGCGCTTCCGTCAGAACTGCTTGATAAGCTGAAAGCGCATTTTACTGTGACGGCATTCGACACTATTAATAACCATAACCACACAGAGTTTATTCATGCGTTAAAACATGCAGAAGGTATGGTCGGTGCAGGTTTGAATGTGGATAAATACCTGCTTGATCTCGCACCGAAGCTGCGTGCAATTTCGACTATTTCTGCCGGTTATGACAATTTCGATGTTGATGCGCTGACAGCGCGCAAAATTGCGCTGATGCACACACCCGATGCACTGACGGATACCGTTGCTGATACCATTATGGCGCTGGTGCTTGCCAGTGCTCGGCGCATTGTTAATGTAGCGGAACGAGTCAAGGCGGGAGAATGGGTAGCAAGTATTGATAAGGGCTGGTTTGGCTGCGATGTTCACCATAAAACGATGGGGATTATCGGCTTAGGCCGCATCGGCTCTGCGCTGGCGCAGCGCGCTCATTTTGGTTTTGGCATGAATATCATCTATAACACGCGCAAGCGGAACATGACGGCGGAAGCGCGTTTTAATGCAGTTTATATGGAGCTGGATCAGCTATTAGCCGCTGCTGATTTTGTTTGTCTGATCTTACCGCTGAACAGTGAAACACATCATTTGATTAATGCTGAACGATTCGCACAGATGAAAGCCAGCGCGTTTTTTATTAATGCCGGACGCGGTGCGGTTGTTGATGAATCCGCGTTGATTCATGCGCTGCAAAATAAACAAATTGCCGGTGCGGGATTAGATGTTTTTGAGCAAGAGCCGGTTTCGCCGGACTCGCCGTTGTTATCCATGCCAAATGTCGTTGCCGTTCCTCATATCGGCTCTGCCACATTTGAGGCTCGCTATGCTATGGCGGAAACCGCCGTGAATAATCTGATCATCGCGTTAACTGGCAGTATCAAAGGCAACTGTGTTAATCCGCAAGTGCTGGACTGACACTGCATACCGAAATCAAACTTGAGCAATGACTTTCCCATTGCTCAAGTTGTTGTCCGGCGGTATCGTTACCAATCATATTTTCCCGCTCATAACTTCGGCACATTAACCAACATGACATATTCATCTTTTGGCGAAAAATTTACTCGTTTCTCCGGTATCACTCAGTTGATGAGTGACTTAAATGATGGTTTGCGGACACCCGGCGCAATTATGCTCGGCGGCGGGAATCCGGCGAAAATTCCAGAAATGCTGGACTATTTCACCCGATTATGTGCCGATCTGCTGGCACAAGGTAAGCTGACTGATGCGTTATGCAATTATGACGGACCGCAAGGAAAAAATACCTTTTTAACGGCGCTCGCAGAGATGCTAAGTAAAGAATTCGGCTGGCAAATCGAAGCGAAAAACATCGCGTTAACCAACGGCAGCCAGAGCGCATTTTTCTACCTGTTTAATCTTTTTGCCGGTCATCAGCCTGATGGTCAGGTTAAGAAAGTGCTGTTTCCGCTTACGCCGGAATACGTTGGTTATGCCGATACGGGGATTGAAGATGACTTACTGGTTTCTTATAAACCGACCATCGAATTGCTGCCGGACGGCATGTTTAAATATCACGTTGATTTTGACCATCTGCATGTTGGCGATGATATTGGTTTGATGTGCGTATCCCGTCCGACCAATCCGACCGGCAATGTCTTAACTGATGAAGAGATCATGCGACTGGACGCAATCGCGCATCAGAAAGGCATTCCGCTGATTATTGATAATGCTTACGGCGTACCGTTCCCAAACATTATTTTCAGTGAAGCTACGCCGTTATGGAATCCAAATATCATTTTGTGCATGAGTTTATCCAAGCTGGGGCTACCAGGTGCGCGCTGCGGTATTATTATTGCTGATGAAAAAACGATTCAATCTATCAGCAATATGAACGGTATTGTCAGTCTGGCGCCGGGTGGAATTGGACCTGAATTAGTGCTGGAAATGATTAAACGCGGCGATCTGCTGAAATTATCTCAGCAGGTGATCCAGCCGTTCTATCAACAGCGCGTTGAGCAAACGTTAGCCATTATCCGCCGCTATCTGCCAGTTGAACGCTGTTTAGTGCATAAACCAGAGGGAGCGATTTTCCTCTGGTTATGGTTTAAAGATCTACCGATTAGCTGCCAAATGTTATACCAACGTTTGAAAGCGCGCGGCGTGCTGATGGTGCCTGGTCATCACTTTTTTCCGGGTTTAGAACAAGAATGGCAGCATACTCAACAATGTATGCGAATGAACTATGTACCGGAACCAGAATTAATTGAGCGCGGCATTACAATTTTGGCAGAGGAGATCGAACGGGCGCACCGCGAGGGCTAAAAATCTGATGCTATTATTTTAAACTACATTCCCCGTTATTATGGCGGGGAAAAATTTCGCCCGCGATCTATTATTTATACTCAATAACCACATTTTTTTAACAACTATATTCTCATTTTTTGCACTGAGTGCTATAACTCTTCTATTCAACATAATTTGTTAAGCAACGAAATATTATCAGGACGAAATCATGATGTGTTTGATGGATAGCGAACGATGATAACTTGCGCTAAACGTTCTTTATTGCCGGTCTGTACCAGCTCAAGCCTGTTTTTATTGGCGGGTTGCAGCAGCCTGATGGCTCATGTTGCGCCTTATGAAGGCTATTATTCCGGCACAACTAATGATGCAAAGATGATCTCTGATGACAGTAATGGTTGGGTAATGCGCTCGCTGCTGGTTATTGATCTACCTTTCTCCGCCGCTTTAGATACCGTTCTACTGCCTTACGATTATTATCGTTCCGATGACAGCGAAAGCAGAGAATCACCGCGCAAAAAAATCTCTGAATCAGATGAAGAGAAACAAGCCAGCGGTCAGTTGCAAGGCTCCGGTTATGTCGAACCTGACAATGAACACACAGACTCATCAACCGATATATCTCCTAAATAATTCAAGTTGCATCGAATCGATAATAATTCGTAGGGGCGGCAACCTGCCGCCCGTAAAACCATCGCGTTGTTAATACAGGCGGCAGATTGCCGCCCCTACGTGAAAATCATATAATCTTTTGAAATTTATCGTAATAATATAACTTCTTATCCGAAAATTAGATTAGTTAGATTTTAGGAATACGCAAAACCTGTCCCGGATAAATTTTATCAGGGTGGCTTAACATCGGTTTATTAGCTTCAAAGATCTGCATATATTTATTGGCATCACCATACTGAGATTTAGCAATCGCGCTGAGCGTATCGCCATTTTTCACGGTATAGAAATTACCTTCTTCGTCGGGTTTCGCTGCCGTAACATTATCTTCAACTTTACCGATAGAAGCGACGTTGCCCAAAATAACCCGAATCTTCTCTTTTATGCTCTGATCTGCCGTTTCACCGCCGATAATCACTTTGTCATCATCAACTTTAATATCGACTTTATCTGAACCCGGCAAACCCATTTTTTTCAAATGCTCTTTTAGTTTCTCTGCTTTATCTTCTGACTTACCAGAGACACTATCCCAAAGTTTCTCACCTGCGTCTTTCACAAAATCGAATAACGATCCCATATCTTCTCCAACAACAATTAAATAACATTAAAATTGCTTAATTATATTTAAGCACCGCACGATAAGTATAGATTAGTCAGTATAGATGAGATATAGCCCATATTAAACTCTTCATTTACTAAGACACTCATCACGCTCAACGCCAGTAATAAATAATTGCGTAAAACCGTCAACTTCGCGCATATACGCAACATATTCACCATTCGGGGAAAACACCACCGCATCAGGGCAAGGCGGCGGATTAGTTTTTTCCGTTAAGCGCGTCACGACGCCGCTATTCACATCACAAATCACCACGCTGCCTTCCATAATAAATGCCAGATTGCGTCCGTCAGGACTCCAGCTAAAGGCTGAATCTACGCAAAACTCGCCATCAGTCACTTGCTTTGGCTCGCCGCCCTCCGGTGATACCAGCCACACTTGTACCACATCAAAATCATCTTTCATCAGAAAGGCGATTTTACTGCCGTCCGGTGAACTCCGCAGCCAGTGGCGCGGATTGGTGATAACACCAGGATAACGCCGATCGCCGCTATACGTTAAGCGGCGCTGTACCACTCCGGCTGGCGGTGCGGGAAGCGTATTTTCCGTTCCTGTTAGTGGGTACTCACTGGGTCTCGCGTAATCCGCCAATGATTCCGGTAAATCAACAATAAAAACTTCCGATAACTTACTGCCATCTTCTGCTTTAGTATCACCAATAAACGCCAGCGCCCAACGCTGCACCGAGCCATCGGACTTCACATAACCATGAGTGCCGATCCAGCCCTCTTCATAAGCGCGATTAATTTCATCACTGCCGAGTTCCGGCGCGGTGACGGTAGCACTCACCAGCACACAAAAATGGCTGCCGCTATATTCATGCGGATTTTGTACGTCAACTGCCACCGGACGCAATGGCAGCGCGATTCCCACATTGCGCTGATCAAATTCCGCGCCTAATTCGTGCATCAAATGATCGTTATAGGTAAAACTCAAACGACTACCATCAGGACTAAATACATGCACATGCGAACCGCCGCGCAGCGCACCCGCCGTAAACGGCGGCGTAATATCCAATGCGTCCAGTGTCACAGCTTGCTGACGATTCGGTTCAGTGACAATCACACCGCGCCGATGATGAAAATCATAATGCCATTGTTGATCGGGCTTATCCGGACTATGGATAAAAGCATAACGCACCGGTTCGACCGGACTTACCGTGACCACTCCGACATAACATTCCGGCGCTGCCTGATAAATAATTTCAACTTCACAGGTATCAATATTCACCCGTTCAATAGTTTTTCCGGTAAATGATGCACCGTTAGGGCGCACGTCATAAACCAGCCATTGGCTGTCTGGCGTCCAAACGTTGATATTGGTTAACTGATGATTGCAAGGCGTATAAGTCATTTGTTTTTCTAATTCGCGCATAATCAATTCCTGACTTTTATCGGTAATTAACCTGAATTTCAGATAAGAATTTATATTATTACTATAAATTTCAACTAATTATATTATTTTCGTAGGGACTGCAATCTGCCGCCCGCCAGACCACGGTGAAATCAACAGGCGGCAAAGTATCACCTTTACAAATGATTATTTATTATCAATCTATTAACCTATATTTTTACGGAATTAAATCCATTTGCCGCGTTTCTTTACCCAGCCAAATCACGGCAGCAACGGCAACCATAATAGAGGCACAAAACAGACTGAAAATCAGGGTGATGGAGCTGTTTATTGCCACCATATAACCCACCATTAAAGGACCGAGAATCCCGCCGACACGTCCAATCGCTGCTGCCATTCCTGCACCTGTGGCACGGATCGCCGTAGGATACTGCTCTGGCGTGTAGGCATACAGCGCGCCCCATGCACCTAAGTTAAAGAAAGAGAGCAACATGCCGAAGATCAGCAATTGGCTGATGCTTTCAGAGTCACCAAAGAAATAAGCAGAAACCGCTGTTCCTGTCAGATAGGTTGCCAGTACAAACTTGCGCCCGAAGCGCTCAATCAGCCATGCCGCCGTGTAGTAACCGGGTAATTGCGCCAGCGTCATAATCAACACATACTGGAAACTCTTCACTAAGCTAAAGCCTTTAAGCATCATCACGCTTGGCAGCCACAGGAACATGCCGTAATACGAAAACACGACACAAAACCAGAGAATCCACAGCATTATCGTCGCCCGTCGATAATCCGCAGACCAAACGGCTTTGATATTACTTAGAATCGACGGCTTCTGCTGTTTCCTTTCATTACGATTAAAGTGCGGGGAATCCGGTAAACTCCAGCGCAGATAGATCGCATAAAATGCAGGTAATGCGCTGATCAGCATAGCTATACGCCAGCCGAAATTAGGAATAACAAAGTAGGAGATCAACGCGGCAGCCAACCAGCCAAACGCCCAAAAACTTTCCAGCAGCACAACGATACGCCCGCGTTCGTGGGACGCCACACTTTCCGCCACCAGCGTTGATGCTACCGGCAACTCGCCGCCAAGCCCCATACCGATAATAAAGCGCAGCACCAGCAATGCACCTAATGTGGAGACCAGCGCCGTCAAGCCGCTGCCGACACTAAACAGCAGCAACGTTACAATAAACGCTGATTTGCGTCCGGTGCGATCCGCCATCACCCCAAAAACAAACGCGCCGATCGCCATGCCGATAGAATTGATGCTGCCAATCCAACCCATTTGCTGAGCGGTTAACCCCCAATCTTGTTTGAGCGCAGCCAGTAAAAATGACAGCAACCCGACATCTAACGCATCGAACATCCAGCCAACACCAGCAATAGTGAGCAGCTTATGTCTCGATACCGTTTTTTGTATTAACGTCTTTCGTGAAGTTGTTGCGTGTGGCACTGACTTAATCTCCCATATAGAAATTCATTGCTTTTTATCAGGCAAAAAAGTGAGACAGAATCGTATAGAGCGCATTCATCTATAAACTAAATTAATGAACAATTCATGAATAATTAATGAAGAAAGCACGTCCGAATATACGCTAAGGTATATCGCCATGTGTTATTGCAGGTTTCCTGAATGACCAGTGATAACAGCATCTATGATCTGGTACAACAATTTTTTCCTTTTTTGAGGGAAAATTATTTATAAGAATATTTTTAATATATTGTTTTATTTATAAATAATGAAATTAACAGATAGATTAAGCCCAAATTTTGAACAATAAAAAGTCCGTTAGACATAACTTGCTCTAACGGACAAAGCCCAACAAGGTTACAAGGTGCAAACAACTGATTAAAACAAGATTGCTACATCATCTATTACTGCCGTGCTGCCTATATTTGTACTTACTAAATTGCCCTGTCCAATCAAATAGTCAAATCGACAATTTGTGCATTGGGAGCATTGTGGCTAACGGAGGTGATGCCATCGTCGCGTGATTGCTCGGTGGTATACATCTGGCTGGTACCGATCACCTGACCGTTAGATGCCTTTAAACTAAATGTAAATTTGCCGTTTGACGCGACTTTCTTTTCAAAATGCTTAATATTTTTGGCGTGAGTTTTCACTGATTCAATACCATTTTGGCAATTTGCTTTGGTGGTATAGCCTTCACTAGCAAGAATAATCTGACCATTTCCTGCTTTTAGGTGGAAATAAAACTGTTCATTTTTACCAAGAAAGATTTCAAATTTTGCACTCATTGTCAGCTCACCTTAGTTATTAAAACGGTTTAGTTATTAAAACGGTTCACCCATCAAAATCTATTGGATATATCAAATCATCGTCTTAAAAAGAGCTGAATCACATCACGAAAATAAACTCTTTTTAACCGATTGTAATAAGCATAGTTGATGACTCACACTCTGGTAGTAATTTGATTAAGAAAAATACAGAGTAAATCGTCACTACCAGTGATAGGCAATATCATCGCCAGATTTGTAGGGATAGAAATTAAATTAATGTTAATATTGTTCGCTTAATGTGCCTGATATGATGTTATCAGGTAAATAAATAGTGATAACAAAGAGTAATAATCGTATCCGCTAAAAATTTATTCAGTTTTTTATCGGTAATTCCCTGTAACTAAGGATCGAAGAATGGATCAACAATTAAAGCAAACGGCTCTTGATTTCCACCAATTCCCTGTCGCAGGAAAAATACAAGTCGTTCCCACCAAGCCCCTCGCCACACAACATGATTTAGCGCTGGCTTATTCGCCGGGTGTTGCTGCGCCTTGTTTAGAAATCGCCGAAGATCCGCAGGCATCTTATAAATATACCGCGCGCGGCAATCTGGTTGGTGTAATTTCCAATGGCAGCGCGGTACTGGGTTTGGGTAATATCGGCGCGCTTGCCGGTAAACCGGTGATGGAAGGTAAAGGCGTTCTGTTTAAGAAATTTGCCGGTATTGATGTGTTTGACATCGAAATTGATGAGGCAGATCCCGATAAACTGATCGATATTATCGCGTCGTTAGAACCGACGTTCGGCGGCATCAACCTTGAAGATATTAAAGCGCCGGAGTGTTTCCATATTGAGAAAACCTTACGTCAGCGCATGAATATTCCGGTATTCCATGATGATCAGCACGGCACGGCGATTATCTGTGCAGCGGCGGTTCTGAATGGGCTGCGCGTGGTCAATAAGCAAATCGCCGAAGTAAAACTGGTCGTTTCCGGCGCAGGTGCGGCAGCGATTGCCTGCCTTAATTTGCTGGTTTCCTTAGGTATGAAGAAACAGCACATTACTGTCTGCGATTCGCGCGGTGTGATCTATCAAGGTCGCGACAAAAATATGGAAGAAAATAAAGCGCTGTACGCAGTAATTGATAACGGCAAACGCACGCTGGCGGAAGTGATCGATGGCGCTGATGTGTTTCTTGGCTGTTCTGGCGCAGGCGTATTAACGCAAGAGATGGTAAAAGTGATGGCGGGCAGTCCGCTGATTTTGGCACTGGCAAATCCAGAACCGGAAATTCTGCCGCCGCTGGCGAAAGCGGTGCGTCCTGATGCTATTGTGTGTACCGGTCGCTCTGACTATCCAAACCAAGTCAACAATGTACTGTGCTTCCCGTTCCTGTTTCGCGGTGCGTTAGATGTCGGCGCTACCGTTATCAATGAAGAAATGAAACTGGCAGCCGTTCGTGCCATTGCAGATTTAACGCTGGAAGCGCCGAGTGAAACGCTCTCCTCTGCTTATGGCAACCAGAAGATCAGTTTTGGTACGGAATACATTATTCCTAAACCGTTTGATCCGCGCCTGATGGTGCGCGTTGCTCCGGCTGTCGCGCAAGCCGCAATGGATTCCGGCGTAGCAAAACGTCCGATTGCAGACATGAATACGTATATCGAACATTTAACCAGTTTGTCGGCAAAACTGATTCGTTTATAACGAAAGGATAAACAAGTGGTTGTGAAGAGGAATTAAGAATCATTTGTCAGGGCGGCAACCTGCCGCCCGTTGATTTCATTGTGGTTTGGCGGGCGACAGGTTGTCGCCCCTACGCAAAAATTACATAATCATTTGAAATTCATCAAAAAAATATAATTTCTTATCCGAAGTTCAGGTTAAATTAATATATTGAAAATAAAGAATTATTTGTAGGGGCGGCAACCTGCCGCCCGTTGATTTCATTGTGGTTTGGCGGGCGACAGGTTGTCGCCTCTACGCAAAAATCACATAATCATTTGAAGTTCATCGTAAAAATATAATTTCTTATCCAAAGTTCAGGTTATTTATCAATCGTGATTAAACGATGGTTGATTTACCCAACATTTTTTTCTCATAAGCGCTGGCTTTATCTTTATCGTACTGTTTTTCCCATTTTGCGATAACCAGTACAGCTAGTGCGTTACCCACAACATTCAGGGCGGTACGCGCCATATCCATGATACGGTCAACACCAGCGATAAACATCAAACCATCAAGCGGGATACCCACGCTGCCTAATGTTGCCAGCAATACCACAAACGATACACCCGGAACACCGGCGATACCTTTTGATGTCACCATCAGCGTCACAACCAGCGTGATTTCTTGCATCAGCGAAAGATCAATGCCATATAACTGAGCGATAAAGATCGCGGCGATACTTTGATACAGCGTTGAGCCATCAAGGTTAAAGGAATAGCCGGTCGGCACAACAAAGCCGGTAATGGCTTTCGGCGCGCCGTAGGCTTCCATTTTCTCAATGATTCTTGGCAACACAGTTTCAGAACTGGCGGTTGAATAAGCCAGAATCAATTCATCTTTCAGAATGCGGATCAGCGTGAGGATACGCAGCCCGCAAATACGCGCCACTGTTCCCAATACCACTAAAGCGAAGAACAGGATCGCGGCATAAACCAGCAAGACTAATTTCGCCAGCGGAATCAATGAAGAGAAGCCAAACGTTGCTACGGTTACTGAAATCAGCGCAAACACACCAATCGGCGCATAACGCATGATCATATTCGTCACGCGGAACATGGTTTCAGATGTGGATTTGAACATGTTCAGTAACGGCGCGCGGCTCTCTTTCGGCAGGGAGGAAAGCCCAAGACCGAATAATACCGAGAAAAAGATAATCGGCAGCATTTCACCGGAAGAAAGTGCTTTGAAAATATTGGTTGGGATCAGCGACATAATCGTAATAACTAAACTATGCGCGCCGCTCTGCACTTGCTCCGTCGTTTCTTTGTATTGGGATATATCCGTTGCATTTAGCTTGGACATATCAATACCATTACCAGGTTCAAAAACATTCGCAGCCACTAAACCGACAACAATCGCTATCGTGGTAATAACTTCAAAATAAAGAATCGTTTTCAATCCGATACGGCCTAATTTTTTGGCATCACCGATACCCGCAATACCTACAACCAGTGTAGATACCACGATAGGCACAACAATCATCTTGATTAGACGGATAAAAATATCACCCGCAGGTTTAAAAAAGTTGGTGACTAACCACTCAGTTGAAGCACCGCCGTGCATCATCGAACCGACGATCACCCCAAGAACAAGGGCGATCAAAATTTGCCATGCTAAGCTAACGGTAAAACCTTTCATATTTACAAATCCTTCAATATCGTTAAAACGTCTGGTTACAGGCTCACCTGTAGATAAGTTGTTCTCATTATTTTTATGTACTTTTCAGGAAGTAGAATTTCCCTTTTAGCCTTTTATATTGTTAAATTTCCTTTATCGTGTTGTTGAAAATTCGCGTAAAACGTTACAGTCTTCCTTTTTAGCATATTATTCAGAAAAATCACATTTTCTTTAATTAGATGGCGTAATTCAGATGAATTAACTGGATAAAACCGCGAAATCCAGCGATCTATATTGAAAATTCAGGAAATAACAATAAACCTCTATAGTTATTTTCATGAAGTGTGTTAATGAAGTGAAAATAGCGAATAATCAATTTAATTTGTTGATTTATAATCATAAATATAAGAAGCGAATTAATAAGATCGAATAATCATCTACTTATATAACCAAAATAAAGTTATTAATAAGTTGCAATATTGATAATTTCAGTTCTTTTTATTAAAAAAATGGCTAAAACCGCTATAAAAGTCGAATGAAAAACCACACATCTCCGTAACTAAACCTCATAGATGAATAATTTATATACAGCTCACTATTTGCTTAATCACAGGGCTAACGGCATTGATCCCATGAATCAATCCAATTCGTCTTAACAGGGAAAAGTCCTGATGAGCAGCAGAAAAATTAGAATAAATAACTGAAATTACATTAAAAACATTTTATTTATTTAATTTATTAAGTGTTCTCCTGATTAAATATGATTATCTTCTGAATGAAGCGTGATCCCCCGCGCAAAAAACGAACAAAAAATGTGCGAATTATTTATTTAACAACTACATTACATGTTATTAACAAATAAAAGGGGACACTATGAGCATTATCCACAAACACTCCGTTCCGGCTGCAATAGCAGAAAATGCACTGATAACTAAAGAAAAATATGAAGCGATGTATCAACAATCGATACAAGATCCTGATGCGTTTTGGGCAGAACAGGGCAAAATCGTTGACTGGATCAAACCCTATAGCAAGATTAAAAACACGTCATTTGCACTGGGTAACGTCAACATTCGCTGGTTTGAAGACGGAACACTGAATCTGTCAGCGAACTGTCTGGATCGCCATTTAACCGCCAGAGGCGATCAAACGGCGATTATTTGGGAAAGTGATGATGGTTCAGAAACTCAAACTATCACCTATCGTCAACTTCATCATCGCGTCTGTAAATTCGCTAATGTGCTGCAACAACTCGGCTTAAAGCAGGGAGATGTCGTGGCGATCTATATGCCGATGGTGATCGAAACAACAATTGCTATGCTGGCTTGTACGCGTATCGGCTTGATTCACTCGGTCATTTTTGCCGGTTTCTCACCCGAAGCCATTGCCGGACGAATTATTGACTCCAATGCGCGCTTAGTGATCACCGCTGATGAGGGGTTACGCGCGACAAAAATCATTCCATTGAAGAAAAATATCGATGAGGCGCTGGAACACAACGGCGTTAACAGCGTCGAGCATACCATCGTGTTTAAAAGAACCGGACACCCGATTAACTGGAAAGCAGGGCTCGATTTATGGTGGCATGAGCTGGAAGCAGACGCATCGGATTACTGCCCGCCAGTTGAGCTTGCCGCAGAAACACCGCTGTTTATTCTTTACACTTCCGGCTCGACTGGTACGCCGAAAGGTGTATTGCACACCACTGGCGGTTATCTGGTTTATGCGGCGATGACGTTCAAATACACCTTTGATTACCACGATGGCGAAATTTACTGGTGTACCGCCGATATGGGCTGGGTAACAGGTCATAGCTATGCGTTGTATGGTCCGCTGTGTAACGGCGCGATTTCGCTGCTGTTTGAGGGGCAATTAACCTATCCTGCACCAAATCGTATGGCGCAGATCATCGATAAATATCAGGTGAATATTCTCTATACCGCACCAACCGCGATCCGCTCGCTAATGGCGGAGGGCGCGCTGGCGATCGAAGGCACTCGCCGTGACTCATTACGCATTATGGGAACGGTGGGCGAACCGATTAATCCAGAGGCTTGGGAATGGTATTACTACACTATCGGCAACGGTAACTGCCCGATTGTCGATACATGGTGGCAAACCGAAACCGGCGGTTTTATGTTAACACCGCTGCCCGGTGCAACTGAGCTGAAAGCCGGTTCAACAACGCTGCCATTCTTCGGCGTCAAACCCGCCATTGTGGATAACGATGGCAATCTACTCAGCGGTGCTTGCGAGGGTAATTTGGTGATCCTCGACTCTTGGCCGGGGCAAGCACGATCACTGTTTGGTGATCATCAACGTTTTGAAAAAACTTATTTTTCTGCCTTTAAAGGCTACTATTTCAGCGGTGATGGTGCGCGCCGCGACGAGGACGGTTATTACTGGATAACCGGTCGTGTTGATGATGTACTCAACGTCTCCGGTCATCGTTTAGGCACAGCGGAAATTGAATCCGCGCTGGTGGCGCACCTGCATATCGCCGAAGCTGCTGTCGTTGGTATCGCGCACTGCATCAAAGGGCAAGCCATTTACGCTTATATCACACTCAATCACGGCATCGAGCCAAGTGATGAGCTTTATCGTGATGTGATTAAGTGGGTGCGTAAAGAGATCGGACCGATTGCCACGCCGGATATTCTCCACTGGACACAAACCCTGCCCAAAACGCGCTCAGGAAAAATCATGCGCCGCATTCTGCGGAAAATCGCCGATGGAGACATCAGTAATCTGGGCGATATTTCCACTCTCGCCGATCCCAATGTCGTAGAAATACTACTGCAAGAAAAGGAGCTGATGAACGTTATCCCATAGCTCATGCTGCATTGCGCGGCGATATTCAATCGTTATCTCATAGGAGACAAGCTGATGAATGATCATATTTATCAACGAATCGGACATAACAAGCGCTTCAAATATCTGGTTCACAAACGAGATGTTCTCGCCTGGACGCTTTCGTTTATTACCTTAGCGCTTTATGTCGGTTTTATCTTATTGATCGCCTTTGAACCAGAATGGCTAGGGACGCCCATCGCTGAAGGCTCAAGTATTACCCGTGGTATTCCTATCGGTATGGGGCTGATTTTTATCTCCTTTTTATTGACCGGAATCTATGTCTATAAAGCAAATCGAGAATTTGATGAGCTGACTGCCCAAGTGATGAATGAGGTACACCTATGAAAAATCGCTTTTTTCCGGCGTTGTCATTTCTGGCGCTGCCTTTGCTGGCGATCTCTCCGCTAACATTTGCCGCTGAAAGCATTAGCGGTGAAGTCATGCGCCAACCGCTGAATATCGGTGCGATCGTGATGTTTATCCTGTTCGTCGGTTTGACGCTGTACATCACTTATTGGGCAGCGAAACGCACTCGCTCTCGTTCCGATTACTACACCGCAGGCGGGAAAATTACCGGTCTGCAAAACGGTTTGGCTATCGGCGGAGATTTTATGTCCGCAGCCTCTTTTCTCGGTATTTCAGCGCTGGTTTATACCTCCGGTTACGATGGTTTGATCTATTCCATTGGCTTTCTCATCGGCTGGCCAATCATTTTATTTCTGATTGCTGAACGGCTACGCAATCTGGGGCGCTATACCTTTGCTGATGTGGCGTCCTATCGCTTTAAACAGAAACCAATCCGCACGCTTTCTGCCTGCGGCTCACTGGTTGTTGTCGCGCTGTACCTGATCGCACAGATGGTTGGCGCAGGGAAACTCATTCAGTTGTTATTTGGATTGAACTATCTTGTCGCCGTCGTGCTGGTAGGGATTTTGATGGTGCTGTATGTGCTGTTTGGCGGCATGTTAGCAACAACTTGGGTGCAAATTATCAAAGCTGTTCTGTTGCTTGCCGGTGCCAGTTTCATGGCATTGATGGTCATGAAAGCCGTCAACTTCAACTTTAACGAGCTATTTGTGCAGGCGATTAAAGTCAGTCCGAAAGGCGCGGGAATCATGAGTCCCGGCGGATTGGTGGCTGATCCCATATCCGCCCTCTCGCTCGGTCTGGCGCTGATGTTTGGTACAGCCGGTTTGCCGCATATCATTATGCGTTTCTTTACTGTCAGTGATGCTAAAGAGGCACGCAAAAGCGTGTTTTATGCGACTGGTTTTATTGGTTATTTCTATATTCTGACGTTTATTATCGGTTTCGGCGCTATTTTTATGGTCGGCGGAAATCCAAACTTTACTGATGCCAGCGGCGCGATGATTGGCGGAACCAATATGACAGCCGTTCATCTGGCTGACGCCGTTGGCGGCAGCTTCTTTTTGGGCTTTATCTCAGCCGTTGCTTTCGCCACGATTCTGGCTGTCGTTGCTGGTTTGACGCTGGCTGGTGCTTCAGCAGTCTCGCACGATCTGTATGCCAAAGTGATTAAAGAGGGCAAAGCCACTGAACGCGATGAGCTGAAAGTGTCCAAAATCACGACTGTTGTTCTTGGGTTTGTTGCTATCGGTCTGGGAATTATGTTCGAGAATCAAAATATTGCCTTTATGGTGGGATTAGCGTTTTCCGTTGCCGCAAGCTGTAACTTTCCGATCATTTTAATGTCGATGTACTGGCGCAAACTCACCACCAGAGGTGCGATGATCGGCGGTTGGGCGGGTTTACTTAGCGCAGTCGCAATGATGATTCTGGGACCAACGATTTGGGTGGATATTCTGCATAATGCTGAGCCAATTTATCCTTATGAATATCCGGCATTATTCTCAATGATCATCGCATTTGTCGGCACTTGGTTCTTCTCCATCACCGATAGATCCGCCAATGCAGTACAGGAAAGAGCGCTTTTCTATCCGCAATTTATCCGCTCACAAACCGGATTTGGTGTATCAGAAAACATCACCCACTAATTTACTTCTCCGATAGTTAATTCTATTAAAGACGCGAAAGCGTCTTTAATTTTATTTTTTGCGATATTTTACATCGGCGAATACAATTGCTATGCTGCGCCGCCGGTTATTGGCTAAAAAACCTGTATACCCTGAATAATTCAAGTTGCATCAAGGCGGCAAGTGAGCAAGTTCTGATGAGCTTAGTAAGCTAAGTGATTCGAGTGAGCAAACGTAACCAACTGTTTATTAATAAGAACACGTTATTAATACGAACAAGATGCAGTTTGAAGTATGACGGGTATAGGCATTATGGCTAGAGCGCCATAATAGACTATATTCAACATAAGCATATTTTGATGCAGAGTACACCTAAGAGCTTTCAAGATGCAGGCAGGCAAAAACAGCCGATACCCCTGCAACTTGAAAGATAATGGGTATATTTGTTTGTAAATTAAGGATTACATCATGTCTAAAAAACTATTTGCCGAATTTTTCGGGACTTTTTGGTTAGTTTTAGGGGGCTGCGGCAGCGCAGTGTTAGCCGCAGGTTTTCCAACATTAGGTATTGGTTTTGCCGGTGTTGCTTTAGCGTTTGGTTTAACTGTCGTCACAATGGCTTATGCCGTAGGTCATATCTCCGGCGGGCATTTTAATCCGGCGGTAACCGTGGGCTTATTTGCTGGCGGTCGCTTTCCGGCAAAAGATGTTGTTCCTTATATCATCGCGCAAGTGGTTGGCGCGATTGCCGCTGCTGCCGTACTTTGGCTGATTGCCAGCGGTAAAGCGGGTTTTGATGCTCAAGCCAGCGGATTCGCGTCTAATGGTTACGGTGAACACTCTCCGGGCGGTTTCTCTTTACAAGCGGCGATCGTTACCGAGTTAGTGTTAACAGCGTTCTTCCTGATCGTTATTCATGGTGCAACCGATAAACGCGCTCCGGCAGGTTTTGCACCTTTGGCTATCGGTCTGAGCCTGACACTAATCCACTTAATCAGCATTCCTGTTACCAATACTTCAGTAAACCCTGCGCGTAGTACCGGCGTGGCGCTGTTTCAAGGAAGTTGGGCAATAGATCAACTGTGGGTATTCTGGTTAGTACCGTTAATCGGCGGTATTATCGGCGGGTTAATTTATCGTTGTCTGCTGGAAAGCAAAGATTAATCGTATCGTGTTTAAGGGCGGCAGATTGCCGCCCTTTTATTTCTACTTATATTTCTATTTACTCTCTTCCTGTTCTTCTTCTAACTCTTCTTCTGACACCTCTTCATCGCCCTGATTACGTCCTTTGCCGACGTAAAAACGGGAGAAGAACACACCAATTTCAAACAGAATACACATTGGTATTGCGAGCAAAGTTTGAGAAAAAACATCTGGCGGCGTCAGCAGCATACCAACAACGAATGCGCCGACAATGATATACGGGCGTTTTTTCTTTAAATCTTCTGGCGTAGTGACACCGCTCCAACACAGCAAAATAATTGCGACCGGCACTTCAAACGAGACTCCGAAAGCAAAGAACAGCGCCATGACAAAATCAAGATAATTATTGATGTCGGTGGAGATCAAAATGCCTTCCGGCGCAGTTTTCACAAAAAAGCCAAACGCCAGCGGGAACACCACAAAATATGCAAACGCCATACCGAGGTAAAACAACGCCGTGCTGGAAAACAGTAACGGCATCATCAGGCGGCGTTCATGTTTATACAGCGCAGGAGCGATAAACGACCAAACCTGATAGAGAATATACGGCGCGGAAATAAATACCGAGACAATCAGCGTTAACTTGATTGGAGTAAGAAACGGTGATGCGACATCGGTCGCGATCATGCTCGCCCCTTTCGGTAATTCGTCCATTAATGGCGCGGAAACCAGATGATAAATATCATTTGAAAAATAGAGCAGCGCCAGAAACACCACGATGATGCAAACCATCGCGTGTAACAGACGTGAACGTAATTCAATCAAATGGCTGATAAGCGGTTGAGTATCTTCTACTGCCATGAATTAATTTTCGCTATCAGGTTTATGAGAGGAGACAGGTTGCGGAGATTCAACAGGAACGTCAGCAACAGGTTCAGCCGTAACTTCACTTACGGCACTCACCGGCGGAACGCTGCTCTTGTTTGCTGCCGCTTCATTCGCAGCTTGTGCCGCAGCCTGTTTTGCCACTTCACTGGCTAACATTGTAGAGTCTGTCACCGCAGAAGAGGGCTTATCAAGAGACTCAGCAGCACGATTAAGATCGCTTTGAATATTCTGCTTCATTCCCGTAGCCAGCTCGCGTAATTCGTCCATCGAGGCTTTCAGCTCCGGAGATAAATTTTGCAATCCTGCCTGTTCTGCTTTTTTCAGGCTCTCTTTCAGCTCTTGCAGTTTCAATTCCTGCGTCAGCTCATTTTGCACTGACGAGGCGAGAGAGCGCATAGCCCGAATCCAGCCTGCGACTGTTTTTACTGCGACCGGTAAACGCTCTGGACCAAGTACGATCAGACCGATTATCAAGACGACGACAATTTCACCAAATCCAATATCGAACACGGATTATACCTGCTCTTTATTCTGGCTCTTTTGTTCTTCGGTTTTCACGACAGGTTGTTGTGATTCTGGTATGGATTTCACATCAAAATCAGCATCTTTCTGAGCGCTTTCCACTTTATTTTCTGCGCTGGTAGATGTTGGTTCATCTTCGCTCATCGCTTTTTTGAAGCCTTTCACTGATGCGCCAAGATCAGAACCCAGTGTACGCAGTTTTTTAGTTCCGAATAATAAAACGACAATTGCGACAATGATCAGTAATTGCCAAATACTAATTCCACCCATGTGATATGCCTCTATTAGCGGGTTAATTATGTGTGATTGCCGCAAGTATACGGCAGTTTCACTTAGCGGTAGTAACAAAAAAATTGATAACAAAAATATTTAATAAAAACACTGTGATACATGCTATCAGGCTGATTTCACCCAACCAATCAACCAAATCACTGCACCTGCACCAGCCAGACAAATCGGTAAAATACCAATATGACTGGCGAATAAAATTGTAGCACTGACTAGCAGCGTCGCCCCTACCCCAAAAAGGTAACGCGACTGATGCTGTTTTTTCTGCCGCATCTGAAACTGGCTGCTGAGTTTATCAATACTGTGCTGTAATTCTTTGTGTTGACGCAAACTGTCATAAAACAATTCCGGTAACTGCGGTAATTTCTCGATCCAGTATGGGGATTTTTCTTTTATGGTACGCAATAAAGCAGGAATCCCAACCTGCTCGCGCATCCATGATTCAAGGAATGGTTTCGCGGTTGTCCATAGATCTAATTGCGGATAGAGCTGGCGACCTAATCCTTCGATATATAACAACGTTTTTTGCAGCAGCACCAATTGCGGCTGCACTTCCATATTAAAACGGCGAGCCGTATTAAACAGATTCAGCAGCACATGACCAAACGAGATCTCCGATAATGGTTTCTCAAAAATCGGCTCACAAACGGTACGAATGGCAAATTCAAAATCTTCGACATTAGTATCTGCCGGAACCCAACCGGAATCGACGTGCAGCTCAGCAACTTTACGATAATCACGATTGAAGAAAGCGATAAAGTTTCCCGCCAGATAGCGCTTATCATCTTTGCTTAACGAGCCGACAATACCGCAGTCAATGCCGATATATTGCGGATTTTCCGGCGTAGCATAGCTAACAAAAATATTACCAGGGTGCATATCGGCGTGGAAAAAACTATCGCGGAAAACCTGAGTGAAGAACACCTGAACACCGCGTTCTGCCAACACTTTCATATTCGTGCCGTTGGCTTTCAAAGCAGCAAGGTCGGAGACCGGAATACCAAAAATACGCTCGACCACCAGCACATTTTCATGGCAATAATCGGTGAATACTTCCGGCACATACAGCATCGGGCTGCCATCAAAATTGCGGCGTAACTGAATGGTATTTGCCGCTTCGCGCAGCAAATTTAATTCGTCCAGCAGGGTTTTTTCATATTCCCGCACCACTTCACGGGGGCGCAAACGGCGGCCATCAGGCAATAATTTAGGCACCCAACCAGCAAGGCGATACATTAAACGAATATCAGCTTCGATAACGGGTTTGATGTCAGGACGGATCACTTTCAGCACCACTTCACGCCCATTACTTTTTAATACCGCCGTGTGAACTTGCGCGATTGATGCCGACGCCAGCGCTTGCGGATTAAAATCATCAAACCATTGTTCGAGTTTGCCGCCCATTGAGGTTTCAATCTGCTGACGCGCTAATTCGCCGTCAAACGGCGCAACTTGATCTTGCAACAATGCGAGTTGATCGGCGATCACCGGCGGAAACAAGTCACGGCGCGTGGACATCATCTGCCCAAATTTGATCCACACCGGACCTAAATCCTGCAATGCCAGACGCAAGCGTTCGCCCAGCGTTTTATCAGGATATTTATTCCGCAGCCAGAACAGCGAACGGCACCATATTCTTAGCGGCAATGTTAAACGCATTTTCGGGATCAGTTCGTCTAATCCATGTGTAAGAAATACGCGGATAATGACGTACAAACGAAAAAGTTCAGATGGTGTCATTAGGCTTTCTCCAGCTTTTCAACGCGTCTTGCCAGAGCATCAACCTGCTGACTAAGAATTTCAGCTTCATCGCTGAAATGCAGAACCTCTAACTTGCCCGGCGCTAAACGCCACTCTTCGGTAACTGCTTGCGCCAGATAATTTTGCTGATGATTCGTCCATTGTTTGATTTTTTTCGCGCCGGATTGCACGCTTTGACTCAGCGTTTCCGCCGCGACATCACCAATATAAGGCGACAGCCACTCGGCAAGATCCCATTCTGCCATATCGATCAGTGCAACAAATTGCTGAATCACCTGCATATCGCCCTCAACCACCACATCACCATCACGCAGTAACGCAGAAAGCCGCTGACGATCACGCAGCGTAAATAGAATCGGTAATCGCGTGATCAACGTGCAATCGGCGGGCGATTCCCACTGACTCAAAACATCAATGTGATTAACGTTAAAAACCAATGTCAGCGATGCGGACAACTCTTGCAGGCTTAGTTTCAGCGTTTTACCAGCCAGCCGATGGCTTGCCGACTGCATAAGGCGATCGCGAAACAGTAAACTATTCAATGAAGTCTCAATGATTCCGGCAATCAGGGGAACAAACAACATAAGAATCCTTTGTTAAAACTCACAATATTATTTATTTCATTGATATTTAAAGAAATAAAAATCGTTTTACTCTTGGATATACAAGCAGAGATACAAATAAAATGTTACGAACAGGATACTACAAATAAGACACCGGAGGATAACACAGATTTTACAACATCAATGAATGGTAGCATGAACCGCAGGACGCGGCGAAACTAATAGATTAACTGATTGATAATAAATAATAATTTGTAGGGGCGACAACCTGTCGCCCGCTAAACTACAGTGAGATTAACGGCGACAGGTTGTCGCCCTACATAACTATTTGAAATTTAACGCGCTCTCACACCAGCATGGCACAGCGCTTCTACACCGCGCTCTACAACCTGTTCAAAAGTACTATTAATATCAATAGCAATCACATCAGGTTCTTCTGCCGTTGGTTCTTCTAATGCTTCAAACTGACTGGTTAATAAGTCAGTCGGCATAAAGTGACCCGCGCGCGCTTTCAGGCGTTCTAAAATCACATCGAAACTGCCTTTCATATAAAGGAAAAGCATATCTGGATTATCCTGACGCAAGCGATCGCGATAGCGGCGTTTCAGTGCGGAGCAAACAATCAGACCGACTTCATTCTTATGACGCAGACTGTATGCCACGTCACTTAAACGCTCAAGCCACGGCGCACGATCATCATCATTGAGTGGATGACCGCTCGCCATCTTCTGAATATTGGCACGAGGATGGAGATCATCTCCATCGATAAATTTAGCGCCCAACTCACGGGCGACCGCAGCGCCTACGCTGGATTTACCGCAACCAGACACGCCCATAACAACTATGCTTTGTCCTGTCATAAGTTTGATCTCTATCCCAAAATGAACATTTATGCTTCAACTATAGTTCCCTATCCTATCACGTTACCGGTATCATGATACCGGTAACAAACAAAGATGTGATAGGACTCACAAATAGAAATAAAGCAATAATGCGGGTTATTGCTGCGAAATATTGAAAATATGCCATTATTTTCTTAGAAAATATCAATTTTTGCACAGACCTAAATTTGTAACTAAGTTAATAAAGATATACCAACAACTTTCGGGATACAGGCAACAGCGCTGCATTTTGAAAGATAACAAGATACAACATCGGAGAATTATAAATATGCCATTAGTGATCGTAGTAATTGGTGTAGCCTTGCTACTACTACTGATGATCCGTTGCAAATTAAACGGCTTCATCTCACTGATACTGGTTTCGCTGGTTGTCGGTCTTGCGCTGGGTTATACCACTCAAGGCGCATTCAACGTCAACGGCGTTATCGTTTCAATCAAAAACGGTGTCGGCGGCACTCTAGGAAGTTTAGCCTTAATCATGGGCTTCGGCGCTATGTTAGGCAAAATGTTAGCTGACTGCGGCGGCGCACAACGTATTGCTACCACATTAATCGAGAAATTCGGTAAAGAACGCATTCAATGGGCAGTGGTGCTGACCGGTTTCGTTGTTGGTTTTGCGCTGTTCTATGAAGTCGGTTTCGTCCTGTTACTGCCTTTAGTCTTTACTATCGCGGCATCTGCGCGCATTCCGCTGTTATTTATCGGTGTGCCGATGGCAGCAGCGTTATCTGTAACTCATGCACTGTTACCGCCGCATCCGGGACCAACTGCGATTGCCATTCTGTTCAAAGCAGACATGGGTAAGACGCTGTTATTCGGTACGTTAATTGCTATTCCTACCGTTATTCTGGCTGGTCCATTCTATGCCCGTTTCCTGAAAGGCATTGATAAACCGGTTCCGGAAGGTTTACATAATCCGAAAGTTTTCACTGACAGTGAAATGCCAAGTTTTGGTATCAGCGTTGCGACAACGTTAGTACCGGTTATTCTGATGGCTGGCCGTGCCGTTGCTGAAATGACACTGCCAAAAGGTCATGCCATTCTGCCGTATGCTGAATTCCTCGGCGATCCAGTGATGGCAACCTTGATTGCCGTGTTAATCGCGATCTTCACTTTCGGTCTGAATCGCGGTCGTTCAATGGATCAGATTATGGATACCATCGGCGACTCCATCAAAATTATTGCCATGATGCTGATGATTATCGGCGGCGGCGGTGCTTTCAAACAAATTCTGGTTGATGGCGGCGTGGCAAAATACATCGAAACACTGATGGCTGGCAGCACTCTTTCACCATTGTTAATGGGTTGGGCAATCGCAGCAACATTACGTTTAGCGTTAGGCTCTGCAACTGTTGCCGCAATGACTGCGGGCGGTATCGTTACCCCGCTAATCGCGCTGACGGGTGTCAGCCCTGAATTGATGGTGTTAGCTGTAGGTTCAGGCAGCGTTATCTTCTCTCACGTGAACGATCCAGGTTTCTGGCTGTTCAAAGAGTATTTCCATTTAAGCATCGCCGAAACCATGAAATCATGGTCAGCACTGGAAACCATTATTTCCGTGTGCGGTCTGGTGGGTTGTTTACTGCTGAATATGGCTATCTAATTCAATAGATTTAGAGAGATCTGTATGAAAAAAACCGACCTGTGAATGGTCGGTTTTTTTATTGATGATTAGTGTATTGATAATAAACAATAATTTTTAAGGGCAACAATTCAGCCAGTTGATTCCGCTGTGATTTGGCAGGCGACAGATTGCCGCCCCTACGGGAAATGATGTAATTATTTGATATATAGTATTTATTATCCAGAATTCAGACTAATCACCCATCAATAAAAACGTGAAGTAATCAAGTGCAGCCCGAAACCGGTAAACAACGCACCAGCGAAACCGTCAATCCATTTTGCTGCACGTTGATAACTGCGGCGCATGACTGGCAAGGCAAAAATAAACGCCACCAGCGTAAACCAGATTAAAGTTTCTACCGCGATAAGAGCGAACAATCCCCAGCGCGTGCTACTGGCAATATCATCGCCGACAAAAACCGAAAATACGCTGCCAAAATAGATCAACACTTTTGGATTCGACAAGTTAGTGAATAATCCGCGTAAAAATGAGTGGCTGTTTTGATGAGTGTTTACTGTATTACTTTCATCATTCTCATTATTCTCATGATGTTCATCAAACTGCTGTTCCGGCGATTGACTAAACGCCGCACGCAGCAAACTCACCCCCATCCAGCATAGATAAGCGCCGCCGCATAGCACGATCAAACTATGCAGCCACGCCATTTGCTGCAACAAAAGATGTAATCCCAATAGCGCGACGGCTGCCCATATCATAACCCCGCTCATAATCCCGATTACGCCATACATTGCTTCGCGGCGAGAACGGCTAACCGCAGTTTGCGACACAAAAAAGAAATCAGGTCCGGGTGTAGCTAATGCAACAAACTGCACTACTGCCACAGTGAAAAATAACGTCATGGGATTCTCTTTAATTTAAGGAGGGTTAACGTAAAACAGCCCGCATTGTACTCTTCCGATGCGAAGATAATAGGTGAAAACAACGTTGACGTTAAGGTGAATCTGTACGGCTATCTTGCCAATACAAGTTGCCAGCGAATTTACAAGTCAGGACTGACTAAATGATCGCGGATCACCGCCAGAAACGGCTGCCCGAAGCGTTCCAGTTTACGATAACCGACGCCATTGACAGATAACATCTCACCGTCACGAGTCGGTTGCTGTTCTGCCATTTCCAGCAGCGTCGCATCACTAAACACAATATACGGCGGAATATTCTCTTCATCGGCGATGGTTTTACGTAACTGACGTAATTTGGCAAACAGCTTGCGATCATAATTACCGGCAAAATGTTTTGACGAAGAACTACTGCGAGATTTTTTGAGATTCAGAACGCGCGGTACAGCCAGTTGTAATGGTGTTTCAGCACGTAAAATCGGACGAGCAGCTTCGGTCAGTTGCAAAGCTGAATATTGGGCAATATTTTGCGTCAGTAAACCAAGATGAATCAGTTGGCGCAGCACACTCACCCAATGTTCCTGACTGTTATCTTTACCGATACCGTACACAGGCAGCTTATCGTGACCAAATTCACGAATTCGCTGATTATTTGCCCCGCGCAGAATTTCAGCGATATAACCGATACCAAAACGCTGCCCGACACGATACACGCAAGAAAGCGCTTTCTGGGCATCAACCAAACCGTCATAACGTGTTGGCGGATCAAGACAAATATCGCAGTTATTACACGCTTGCTGTTTGCTTTCGCCAAAGTAATTCAGCAATACCAAGCGGCGGCAAGTTTGCGCTTCGGCAAAGGCATTCATCGCGTTTAATTTATGGCGTTCAATATCCTGCAACGCGCCTTGTGGTTTTTCATCTAAACAGCGACGCAGCCAAACCATATCCGCCGGATCATAAAACAGTACCGCTTCCGCAGGCAGCCCGTCACGCCCTGCACGACCGGTTTCCTGATAGTAGGATTCGATATTGCGCGGAATATCAAAATGCACCACAAAGCGCACGTTTGGTTTGTTGATCCCCATACCAAACGCTACGGTTGCCACCACAATTTGCAAATCATCACGCTGAAAGGCTTCTTGCACCGCTTCACGGCTATCGTTATCCATTCCGGCATGATACGCCGCAACGCTCAAACCTTTAGCGCGCAGACGATCGGCAGCATCTTCCACTTTTTTACGGCTGTTGCAGTAAATAATGCCGCTTTTTCCGCGCTGATCCTGCACATAGCGAATTAACTGATCTGTCGGTTTGAATTTTTCGATTAAGGTATAGCGAATATTCGGGCGATCAAAACTGCTGATATGAATCAGCGGATCGCGCAATTCCAGCAGGCGGATAATATCCTGCCGTGTAGTTTCATCAGCCGTAGCAGTTAACGCAATAAATGGCAGATTGGGGAAATGTTTACGCAAAGAGCCGAGCGCGCGATATTCAGGGCGGAAATCATGCCCCCACTGCGAAATACAATGTGCTTCATCAACCGCAAGTAGCGAAGGATTCCAGCCATTAAGCTGTTCAAGGAAGTTATCCATCATCAACCGCTCTGGCGCGACATACAGCAATTTGATTTGCCCGCTGCGGCACGCGCTGATCACTTCATAATGCTGTTCGCGCGTTTGACTGGAATTCAGGCAAGCTGCTGCTACGCCGTTGGCGCGCAACTGATCAACCTGATCTTTCATAAGGGAAATAAGCGGGGAAACCACCAGCGTCATGCCGTCAAGTAACAGCGCGGGAAGTTGATAACACAGCGATTTACCGCCGCCTGTCGGCATCACCACCAAACAATCACGCCCCGATGTAGCTTCGCAGACAATTTCCTGCTGACCTGGACGAAATTGCTGATAGCCAAAGGTGTCACGTAATACCTGAGCGGCAAAATTTTCTGAATTGATAACGTCCGCAGTTGACACCTTAATCCCCTGTTACCTGTAATGGCGGTCATTTTAGGCTGATTCCCGCCGTTTGTCGTCCCTAAAGGAACGGAAAAAATCAGATCGAGCAGAAAAGATCAAACTGATCGCAATACTTCGGTAATAAATGATGCAATTACCAAGATATTGGGTATTGGGTATTGGGTATTGGGTATTTCATCAAACAATCTGCCCTCTAATTGAGCAACAAAGAAAAAGATGAGAATTATGAAAATAAAGAAATAAGGTACACTATAAAAATCTACTTATCTCTTGTCAGGCAGTATTTTTATGGATTCACAGCAAACGCGGCAAGGTGTGTTATTTGCCTTAGCCGCTTACTTTATTTGGGGAATTGCGCCCGCTTATTTCAAGTTTATTGCCAATGTTCCCGCTGATGAAATTCTGACGCATCGGATCATCTGGTCATTTTTCTTTATGTTGCTGCTGATCACCGTAGGTAAACAATGGAAATTCGTCGCGAAAGCCTGCCAGAATAAAACCAACGTGTTGCTGCTGTCAGTGAGTGCGGTTTTAATTGGTAGTAACTGGCTGACCTTTATCTGGGCGGTGAATAATCAGCATTTACTGGAAGCCAGTATGGGTTATTTTATTAATCCGCTGGTAACGGTACTGCTCGGTATGATCTTTCTCGGAGAACGTTTCCGCCCGATGCAGTGGGTTGCCGTGATGCTGGCGTTTGCTGGCATTATGATCCAGCTTTGGCAGTTTGGTTCTATTCCTTATATCAGCCTGATACTGGCATTTACTTTCGGGCTGTATGCGTTAATGCGTAAGAAAATCGGCGTTGATTCACAAACAGGTATGTTGATTGAAACGCTGTGGCTGCTGCCTCTCGCTATCGTTTATCTGTTCTTTATTGCCGATACGCCGACCAGCCATTTAAGCCAAAACAGTATGTCGCTGAACTTACTGCTGGCGGCGGCTGGTGTTGTCACTACAATTCCGCTGCTGTTTTTTACGGCGGCAGCGACCAAACTGCGTTTATCCACGCTGGGATTCTTCCAGTATCTCGGTCCGACACTGATGTTTATTCTGGCAGTGGTGATTTACGATGAAACCATCGGTACGGATATGCTGATGACATTCGGCTTTATCTGGGCGGCACTGGTGATCTTTATTTTAGATGCGCTTTATTATCAGCGAAAATTGCGGTGAATATTGGTTTTTCGTCAGGGCGGCAATCTGCCGCTCGTTGATTTCACAGTAGTTTAGGACGACAGGTTCGTCCCTACGCAAACAACAAAGACAACAAAAACAAAGAATTAACTCGATGAAATTCGCTGTTTCGGCGCATAGCGCGAAATAAACTTCGCAGTCGTTGGACCCGTTAACAAAATGCTGAACAGGCGTAATGTCTGCATCGCCATGACAAATGACATATCCACGCCGCTGCCCGCAGCAATAATCGCTACCGTTTCTACCCCGCCCGGACTGGTTGCAAGAAAGGCGGTGAGGAAATCCATACCTAATACTTCGGTTAATGCTACTGACATCAAGGCGCACAGCACCATTAATCCTAATATTGATGCCACAATCTGCGGTAATGTTCTTAACGCTAAAATGAAAACCGCGCGATTAAAACGCAGCCCGACACACCAGCCAATAATGGCGTAAGCTATCGCTAAAAACCATTCAGGCAGTTGAATTGTCAGCACTTCACTGGTTTGCAGCCCTGCGCCGATGATCATGGGAAACAACATAGTACCAGAGGGAACACGTAAACGACGCCCTAACCAACCAGCGATCGCAGCTAATGCCAGCGTGGTAAAAAAACGGCGGTCTAACGGCGGAAACCAGATCACTTCACGCACCACGGTGCGTACATTTTCATCGATCATCAAATGCGCGACGATTGCCGCTGAAGCAGAAACAAACAACACACGCAAATACTGCATAAACGCGACTAAACGCATATCTGCGCCGTAATCTTCGGACATCGCCACCATCGCGGCAGCGCCGCCGGGTGATGACCCCCAAGCGCCGGTTGTGCCAGGTAAACTGCTAAAACGTACCAATAACCAGCCAGACAAAAAACTGGCGAGCAATGTTGCCACGACAACGAACAGAACAATTGACCAGTTCGCAGCCAGAGAACCTAACGTAGAAGCAGAGAGATTTTTAGCAATCATACAGCCAAGAACGGCTTGTGCAGAGATAAATAAGCGGCTATCAACACGAATCTTCGTACCGCATAAACTCATGATAACGGCGGTAATCATCGGTCCTAACATCATCGCGGCTGGCACATGGAAATGCAGAAAAATCAACGATAACGTCAGTGAACAGACCAGCAGCAGAACCCATTGAAGAATAGACGAACGCTTTGCCACAGTAAAAATCCCAAAGAATAGAAGCGGCGATTCGCGCGTAATGCGTAAGCAGGAAATAAAAAAACCGCCATCAGTATCAAGTCGTGTTCCGTCATCTTTCAAGTCACAAACAGGCGAAAACTTGAAAGATGACGGATATATATCGACTTACTTTATACCAATCATGCGGTAATAATTCTTTGATGAAAACGAGGTATCAGAGCCAATTACGGCGTTTAAAATAGAGATAAGGTGCAATTCCGGCGGCAACCATCAAACCAATGGCAGCAGGATAACCGAACGTCCATTCCAGTTCCGGCATAAACCGGAAGTTCATACCATAACTTGACGCCACCAGCGTTGGCGGCAGGAATACCACAGAAACCACCGAGAATATTTTGATAATGCGGCTTTGTTCAATATTGATAAAGCCCATCGCTGCCTGCATCAAAAAGTTAACTTTCTGGAACAACGATTCATTATGCGGCAACAGGGATTCAATATCGCGCAGCACTTCACGCGCTTGATCTAACTGATTGCCTGGCAAACGCGCTTTACGCACCAGGAAATTTAACGCGCGCTGGCTATCCATCAAACAGAGACGAACTTTCCAGCCGGTATCTTCCAGCTCTGCCAGCGTAGACAAGGCCTCATCGTAACCATCACCAGGATGACCTTCCATAATCACGCGGCTCAGGGCTTCCAGATCGCTATAAATATTTTCGATTTCATCGGCGAGCTGTTCAATTTTGGTTTCAAACAGATCCAGTAACAGCTCATACGCATTGCCGTCATTCATCGCACGGTTGCGCGCGCGCATACGATAAAGGCGGAAAGCAGGCAGATCGCGTTCACGCAGGGTAAACAAACGGCCATCACGAATGGTAAATGCCACCGTCGCATTACCGCCGCGATCTTCGGCATCTTCATAATAGAAAAAGGAGTGAATATGCAGACCATCTTCGTCTTCAAAAAAACGCGCAGATGCCTCAATATCGTCCAGTTCAGGACGTGTCGCCAGAGATTGCCCCAGCGCTTCCTGCACTTCTTTACGCTCTTGATCATCTGGTTCTACCAGATCGACCCAAACAGAAGAAGTCAGTTTATCGCCCTCATCAAGCTCTAAACGAGATAAGTGGCAATTGATTAGTTGAAATGCGCTTAGCATAGTGTCACCTTTTTTGCTTTTGCAGTGGTGATACGGGCAACGCAGATGGAACAAACTGAAGTTACGACGATAGCCAAATCAATCAGATTTAAACTACATCCAGCTCACGCGCGACGGGAAATAAAGAAATATTAACGGTCGCTGACAACCACGAAGGCTATCAGCAAAAAGGGATAGCCTTAGAAGTTGAACTTCATTAAAAGATCATTGAGCCAGTATCGACTGGGAATGTCCAAAGCTATTGCCCCCATAGGAAAATCGTGCGCGCATGTTACGCCTTCCGGCAAAACTCTTCAACAAAAGAACAACATTTGTTGTTTATTGATAAGCAAAATTCAGGACATTTCATTACTGAACGGGCGGATTTATCCCTTAGAAAATTAATTTATAAACGTTTTATGGTGTAAATCCCTACTAAACGGTGTTTTGGCAGGAGCGACGACCTGCCGCCCGTTAATTTCCACGGTGGTAAGCAACGGAAGTAAACAAAAAAGTAGTAAACAAAAGTAGTAAATAAAAAAGTAGCAAACAAAAATAAGGGCAACCAAAAGGCTGCCCGTTAAATATCACAGAAAATTTGCGAGTTACTAAATTTGCAGGTTACTTAATATCCGTACCCTGCTTTTCTTCCTCTGCAACAATTTCCCGATACCAGCGCGGGTGGTGCATTTTCGCCCATTTACGGCTTACTTTGCCCTCAACCATGCCGGTTATCGAACCTTTCACCCAAAATGCCATATACATGTGAATCAAGATGGCGTGGATCAGTACGATAGCAGCGGTAGCGTGAATAATTAGACCTAAACGAATCGCCCAAATCGGGAAAAATTCAGCGAAATAAGGCCGCCAGATAATCACACCGCTGACCAGCAACACGCAGATTAAACTCATGATGCTCCAGAACATCGCTTTCTGACCCGGATTGTACTTATCCACATCAGCCACTTTATGTTCGTTGCCTTTCAGCACTTCCACAATATGGACAAACCAGCCGATGTCCTCACGTTTCGGAATGTTATGTTTCACGAAACGGAAGAACATAAAGATCAACACACAGAAAATCAGCACGCCGAAAAACGGATGCAGAATGCGCCCCATCTGCGGTGTACCAAAGGTCTCGGTTAACCAGCTTAATGTCGGGAAAAACATCGCAATACCTGACAGCGCGACCAGAAAGAAACAGATCACGACGGTCCAGTGACACGCTCGTTCAATAAACGAGTAGCGTTGAATCAACTTACTTGGCTTCATGATGCGCCTCCTCGTTACTGCCGTTGCCAGTACCCTCATCATCATCATCGTCTTCGTTGACTTTATTTGGTCCGATACCGATATAGTGATAGATCAGACCAGCAAACGTGGCGACAAATGCCGCTGCTGATAATGGTTTCAGTACGCCTTTCCACAAGCCGACAACCGGGCTAATCGATGGATCTTTCGGCAGCCCGTGATACAACTCTGGGCGATCGGCGTGATGCAGCACATACATGACGTGCGTACCGCCAACGCCTTGCGGATTGTACAATCCGGCATTGTGGAAACCGCGCGTATGCAGCTCTGCCACGCGATCTTCCGCAAGCTGGATCATGTCTGTTTTAGTGCCGAAATGGATCGCACCGGTCGGGCAGGTTTTCACGCAAGCCGGTTCCTGACCGACGGTAACGCGATCCACGCACAGGGTACATTTATAGGCGTGGTTATCTTCTTTGTTGATGCGCGGTACATTAAACGGGCAGCCTGCGATACAGTAACCGCAGCCGATACAATGCTCTGACTGAAAATCAACAATACCGTTAGCATACTGAATAATCGCCCCCGCAGACGGGCAAGCCTTGAGGCAGCCCGGATCTGCACAGTGCATACAGCCATCTTTGCGGATCAGCCATTGCAGCTTGCCGTTTTCTTCCACTTCGGAATAACGCATCACCGTCCATGATTTGGCGCTTAAATCCATCGGATTGTCATACACACCAACGTTATGACCGACCTCATCGCGAATATCATTCCACTCTGAACACGCGACCTGACAGGCTTTACAGCCAATACACGTGGTTACGTCGATCAGTTTTGCCACTTCATCTTGATGATTACGCACCTTTGGCGGCGGCGTTAAAACGTTGGTAGCGGAACGTTTCAAAATGTCTTGAGATTGCATTGACATAATATTTCTCCGTTACACCTTTTCCACATTGACCAAAAACGCCTTGTATTCCGGCGTCTGCGAGTTTGCATCACCAACGCTTGGCGTCAGCGTATTGGCAAGGAAGCCTTTACGTGTCGTACCTTCAAAGCCCCAGTGACAAGGCACGCCGATGGTATCAACCGTTTTACCGTTAATTGTCAAACGCGGTATACGCTTGCTGACAACGGCTTTTGCCTTGATATAACCGCGCTGCGAACTGACGCGCACCTCATCTCCGGCTGTAATACCTTTGTCACTTGCCAGCTCCATACCAATTTCCACAAACTGCTCTGGCTGGACGATTGCATTAAGTAAAGCGTGCTTTGTCCAGTGACGGAATAACTCAGTGATGGAATAACTGGTGGCGACATACGGAAATTTATCCGCCTTACCCATTGCCGGTTTATCGCTGGTAAAAATACGCGATACCGGACTGCTTACCACCGCAGGGTGTAACGGATTCGTGCCAATCGGCGATTCCGTTGGCTCGTAATGCTCAGGGAATGGACCATCAGCGAGTTTGTCGAGAGAGAACAGATGCCCCATGCCATCTGGCAGCATGATAAATGGTCCGGTATTCTTCTCCGGCGGTGTTGTCACCGGATAATCCGGCACATCAATACCCGTCCACTGCGCGCCGTTCCATTCGATCAGCTTACGTTCGGGAGCCCACGCTTTACCTTGCGGATCAGCCGAAGCGCGGTTGTAGAGAATGCGGCGATTTAAAGGCCAAGCCCATGACCAGCCAGAAATCGCACCGAGTCCGGTTGGATCAGAGTTATCCCGCAGCGCCATCTGGTTGCCTTTTTCCGTCCAGCAACCCGTGTAGATCCAGCAGAAACTCGCCGTTGAGCCGTCATTTCGCAATTGAGCAAAGCTCGAAAGCTGCTGACCTTTTTTCACTAACACCGTGCCATTGCTGTCGAGCAGATCTTCAACGGCGTAGCCATTTGACTCCTGCGCCACTTCTTCTGGTGCCGGATCATACGGATCGGTGTACTCCCAACGCGTATTCAGCAGCGGTTCTGGCGTCGCACCGCCCTCTTTGCGATACAAGTCGCGCAAACGCATAAACAGATTGCCGAGGATTTTACCATCGTGCCAGGCTTCTGCCGGAGGACGTGCCGCCGCCCAGTGCCATTGCAACCAGCGCGAAGAGTTGGCGATCGAGCCATTTTCTTCGGCAAAACAAGAGGACGGCAAGCGGAATACTTCAGTTTGAATTTGTGATGGATCAACATCATTCGGCTCGCCGTGATTCTGCCAGAACGAAGCCGTTTCGGTACTCAGCGGATCGATCACCACCAGATACTTCAACTTAGCAAAAGCGCGAAAGGCTTTATTCTTGTCAGGAAACGCCGCCAGCGGATTAAAACCTTGCACGATACAGCCGTTAAATTTGCCTTGCGTCATCATTTCGGCTTGGGTCATGCAGTCGTAGTTTTTATCCCACTTCGGCAGCCAGTCATAGCCCCAGTTATTATCCGCACGGGCATTCTCACCAAAGAAACTCTTCAAAAAGCTGACAAAAAATTTCGGCGTGTTTTGCCAAAAGTTCACTTGATCAGCCAGTTGGGCAACCGGCGTTTGCTGCTGCAAATAAGTATCAATAGTAGCTTGTTTCTCAGACGGCAAGCTCAGGTAAGCAGGCAGACTTTGAGACAGCAAGCCCAGATCGGTAAACCCTTGCACGTTGGAGTGACCGCGCAGGGCGTTAATGCCGCCGCCGATCATACCGATATTACCCAACAATAACTGGATCATGGCGGAACAGCGAATAATCTGCGCGCCGTTAGTATGATGCGTCCAGCCTAGTGCATAAAGAATGCTGGTCGTTCTGTCAGGAACGCAGGTTGAAGCCAGATCGCCGCAGATAGTCAGAAAATCTTCTTTGCGCGTACCACAGAGGTTTTCCACCATTTCCGGCGTATAACGGCTCACATGATTTTTCAGCAAATTCCACACACAGCGCGGGTGAGTGAAAGAGTCATCACGTTTCGCATAACCATTTTCATCCAGCTCATAGCTCCAACTGCTTTTATCGTATTTACGATTCGGCTCGTCGTAACCGCTGAATAACCCCTCATCAAAGCGGTAATCCTCACGCACAATCAGGCTGGCATTAGTGTAGGCTTTGACATATTCATGATGGACTTTATCGTGAGTCATCAAATAATTAACGATACCCAATAAGAACGCTGCGTCCGAACCGGCACGCACCGGAGCATACATATCTGCCGCCGATGCAGAACGGTTAAAACGCGGATCAACCACAATCACTTTGGCGTTATTATGGATTTTCGCTTCAACAACCCACTTAAATCCGACCGGATGCGCTTCTGCCGGATTACCGCCCATAATCAGAATCACATTGGCATTTTTAATATCGTTCCAGTTATTGGTCATCGCCCCGCGCCCAAAGCTCGGCGCAAGAGCGGAAACCGTCGGACCATGACAAAGCCGCGCCTGATTTTCTACCGCTAACATACCTAACGAACGGGCAAATTTTTGATCTAACACACCGGTTTCGTTACTGGCAGCGGAAGAACACAGCATCGAAGTTGTCAGCCAACGGTTAACGGTTGTGCCGTCTGCATTGATGGTTTGAAAATTGGCATCACGGTCATCTTTCATCAAACGCGTAATGCGCGAAATCGCCTCTTCCCAGCTTATACGTTGCCATTTATCCGAACCTGGCGCGCGATATTCCGGGTATTTAAGGCGCTGTTCACTGTGAATATAGTCCAGCACCCCTGCTCCTTTCGGGCAAAGAGAACCGCGGCTAACAGGGTGATCAGGATCGCCCTCAATGTGGAAAATTGATGAAGTGGCATTTTTTGCGCCGTCGCCACGGCTGTAGATCAAAATGCCGCAACCAACAGAACAGTAAGTACAGTTATTACGGGTTTCTTGCGAACGTAATAACTTGTATTGACGGGTTTCTGCTAGTGCAAGAGATGGGGCAAATCCCAGTGCAGCGACGGTCGTACCTGCCATGCCGCTGGCACAAATTCTAAAAAACTGCCTTCTGCTTATGTTACGCATTGGGCTTCCTCCAAGCTTAAACTTAAGACATGAATTAAAGCGAGATATAGCGAAGTAACTTCGTGTTATCTCTTGAAATTGCTCGTAAAATTATTTAAAAAAAATACAAAAACCATGCTAATTATATTGATATAGCACTGCGGATTATAAATCCTTGTTTCATTTATGTTAAGAAAATTATGTTTTATGGAAATAATTTGTAACGCGCCGGAAGCGCTATGTTTCAATAAACTAAACAATCACACTTAACAACATATCCGGCATTATTTCCCACAACGCACAGATAAACTTACGCAGCATACCGCCAAGACCAACACTGATTTTGACTGGTTATGCCAATAGACTTTATTGCTGTGCTTGTTAGTGAGTATCGGAGAGATAGGCTTAATTCGCCATTTTTTCGGGGATTTGGTATGGATTTAATTCGGTTGTCAGCTAATCTTGACTTCAGATAAAAAATTATATTATTACGATAAATTTCAAATGATTATGTTATTTGACGTAGGGGCGGCAACCTGCCGCCCGCCAAACTACAATGAAATCAACGGGCGGCAGGTT
>JAISKF010000048.1 GCA_031261005.1 Enterobacteriaceae bacterium
CAATCTGCCGCCCGTTGATTTCATCGTGGTTTGGCGGGCGGCAGATTGCCGCCCCTACGAAGAAATTACATAATTATTTGAAATTTATTGTAATAATATAAATTCTTACCCGAAGTTCAGGTTAATTAAATAAAAAATCGCCGTTCATAAGAACGGCGATTTTTTTAACTCAACCGAATGCCGAACAATCAGAATGTATAATTCAGATTCACGCCATATAGCCAGGCTGTCCCTTTCGAGTGGAAAGTATAAACAGGGCTGGTTGGTGCATTATTTTGCCGTTCTTGAATTTTCACTTCCTTGCCGTGCATGTAAGAAACACCCACATCGACGGAAACATCTTTATTGAAGTTATAAGTTGAGCCAGTGCTTAACCACAGGCGATCCTGATCAGGAATAGAGATAGAGCGATTGCGCTCAGGCACTGCGCTGTCGTCATAAGAAATCCCCGCACGCCATGTCCAGTTTTCATCATGTGTATAGGTTGTACCTAATGCGATACGGTACGCATCGCGGAAACCCTCATGTTTATAGAACAGGGTACTTCCATTGGCGTCAGTGGCTTTTAGCTGATCGAATTCGCTCCAACTGGTATAGGCAAAGGTGTAGTGAACCGCCCATTTAGGCGCAACTTGATGGAATGCCGAGAATTCCCAGATTTCTGGTAATATCAGCGTCAGATTGCCACTAACTGTTTTGCCGTTAGTTCCCCACGGAAAGCCAGTAACAGACTGCGCGCCATTATATTGTGATGGAATACTGCTGCGATAATCGCCGCTAAAGTCGATGTCAACTTTAGAACGATAGCTTAGACCGAAGCGGTTATCTTTATTTATTTCATACAACAGACCGGCATTCCAGCCATATCCCCACTCATCGCCTTCCAGATGAGCAACTTCGGTATCATTTGCCATCTGTGGATTGCTGTCACCGGCATAACGGCTGATTTTCGCTTTGGCATAAATCGCATTGATACCAGCACCAAAGCTGAAATGATCATCGAAACGATAAGCTGCGCTGAAATTAATGTTACCTGTCATCAGCTTCGTTTTGCCTGCTAATGGACCGGCAGCATAGTCATCACTGAATTCGGTGGATAAACCATAGTTGGTAGTGAAAGAGCCGCCAATTGCCCAGTGATCATTAACTGGCGCAATAAAATGCAGATTAGGAACCCACTCATTTGGTGTAATATCATGTACATACATATCACTGCCAGAGGGTGATGTCCCTGTGATTTCAACTGTCGGCTGAACATAGATTGCACCGCCGGAGAAAGTCGGGCGATCAAACATTGTCATTGACGCAGGATTACGGTTGCCGGAAGCGGCATTGTCAGCAATAACGCCTTCACCCGCGAACGCACGACCTAAACCAGATGCAGAAGATTCTTGTAATTGGAAGCCGGAGGCATAAAGATTGGAAGAGCACGCAGCGACAATCATTGTCAGTACAGACTTCCTTAATATATTGTTTTGATACATAAATTTCTCAAATGGTTTAAAAACATTATTACGATTTATAATAATTAAGTTTGGCATTGTAGGAAGTAACCGGTAGCGAACAGATTAGACCAGTGAGGCTGTACGGGGCGGGTTTGCGGCGAATTTAGATAAAAAGTAAATTTATTTTTTATTTTATAGCTATGATGAACGTAAGCAATTTAGATAAGTTAATAAATAAAAAATCTTAATAATTATTATATTAGACTTAAATTTGCTGTCTTTGATTCTCTGTTTTTTGCCGTAAAATGCGGACGTAATAACAAAGCCCATGCGTAATTCAGGCTGAAAAAGTAGTATAATTTAGACGACTCAAATTTTGACCTATATCTCAATATTATCCGAGGAGAGAGAATTATGGCTAATTGTAAAGCTGAAGAAACATCAGTATGTTGCTGTCTTGATGTCGGTGCGATTATTGATAATACCGACTGTACCGCGTCTTATCAGAACGTATTTGCTAACCGTGCTGAAGCAGAAGAAACTCTAAAAGTATTAACTGAAAAAGCGCGTTCTGTAGAATCTGATCCTTGCCAGATTTCCAGCCGTTTTCAAGATGTTGCTGAAGGCGTTGAACTGACAATCGATTTCGTTTTCTCTTGTCAGGCAGAAACCGTGATTTTCCAGTTAGGTCTGCGTTAATCGCGTTATACCAAAACGCTCGCCATATTGAATTAACGCCGGATTTCCGGCGTTAATTGTTTTTGATGCGAGTTACACCTGCAACTTGAAAGATAGCGGGTATAAGAAGTGGAGCAAATCATGCAAATATTCATTATGCGACACGGCGAAGCCAGCTATCACGCTGATAGCGATCCGCAGCGCACCTTAACCGAACGTGGTCGCCAGCAGAGTGCTGAAATGGCGCATTGGCTGCGCGATAAAATTTCAGCGATAGATTTAGTGCTGATCAGCCCTTATATCCGTGCACAGCAAACATTTGATGTTGTTAAAACCGAATTTCCTCTGCCGGAATCGGTAACGGTAGAAACATACTCCGCCTTAACGCCGAATGGCGACGCGATGTTAGTGGCAGATTATCTGCTGACACTGGCACAAGATGGTGTGGAGTCCGTGCTGGTGGTTTCCCATCTGCCTTTAGTCGGCTATCTGGTTTCTGAGCTTTGCGCTGGTGTTTATCCGCCGATGTTTGCCACTTCTTCAATAGCAAATATTACATTAGATCCTGAAACAGAACGCGGAACGTTGAACTGGTTGCAGATGGCAGGAAAATAGCTTGCTAAACCTCTAACTAACCTCAGGTTTGGATCAGGAATCGGCGAGAATAACTGGTTAATATATTGATAATCAATTGAAATAACAATGGTTTTACCGTAGGGGCGGCAACCTGCCGCCCGCATTGACAACGCGATGGGTTCACGGGCGGCAGGTTGCCGCC
>JAISKF010000047.1 GCA_031261005.1 Enterobacteriaceae bacterium
CATGTACGCATCAAGCCATCGCTAAAAGGACTGAGTCCAGTGGAATACCGAACTCAGTACCAGAAAGCCTCTTAAGGGGATGTCTAACTTTTGGGGTGCAGTTCAGTTGTCGCCCCTACAGTAAGACCATTGTTATTTCAATCTATTAACCTGTTATTCTCGTCATTTTCTTATCAAAATCTGAGGGTAACTAACCTGCAACAATCCCCTGACTACGCAGATAATCATCATAATTACCGCTAAAATCGCTGACTTTTTCTGGCGTAATTTCAATAATGCGCGTCGCCAGCGAACTCACGAATTCACGGTCATGGGAAACGAAAATCAGCGTACCTTTGTACATTTCTAACGCCAGATTTAATGACTCGATAGATTCCATATCCAAGTGGTTAGTTGGTTCGTCCATAATCAGAATATTCGGGCGTGTCATCATCAGCTTGCCGAACAGCATTCTGCCTTTTTCACCGCCGGACAGCACCTTGACTGACTTCTTAATATCATCTTGCGAGAACAGCAGACGCCCCAGAATACTACGCACCGATTGCTCATCATCGCTAGGCTGCATCCACAGACTCATCCACTCAAACACCGTCATATCATTTTCAAAATCTGCGGCGTGATCTTGCGCGTAATAACCAATGCTGGCGTTTTCAGACCATTTCAGCCGCCCTATTTTGGCTGCCAGTTCGCCAACTAACGTTTTCAGCAACGTAGTTTTACCCACACCGTTAGTACCAAGAACCGCGACTTTTTCGCCGACTTCCAGCATCAGATTCAGATTTTTGAACAAGGCAGGATTGTTATCGTAACCTTGCGATACATTCTCCATTTCCAGCGCATTACGGAACAATTTCTTATCTTGTTCAAAGCGAATAAATGGATTTTGACGACTGGACGCCTTAACTTCTTCCAACTGAATTTTATCGATTTGTCTGGCGCGTGATGTTGCCTGACGCGATTTAGACGCATTAGCACTAAAGCGGCTAACAAACGATTGCAACTCACTAATCTGCGCTTTTTTCTTGGCATTATCAGCGAGCAAACGTTCGCGCGCTTGCGTCGATGCTGTCATATATTCGTCATAGTTGCCCGGATAAACGCGCAGTTCGCCGTAATCCAGATCCGCCATGTGCGTACACACCATATTCAGGAAGTGACGGTCATGGGAGATAATAATCATGGTGCTGTTACGATCATTCAGCGTTTGTTCCAGCCAGCGGATAGTATCAATGTCTAAGTTGTTGGTCGGTTCGTCGAGCAGCAGAATATCAGGATCAGCAAATAGCGCTTGCGCCAGCAACACACGCAGTTTCCAGCCTGGTGCGACCTCACTCATCGGTCCATAATGCTGCTCTACCGGAATACCAACGCCGAGCAGCAGCTCACCGGCACGGGATTCGGCAGTATAACCGTCCATCTCACCGTACTGAATTTCCAGATCAGCCACTTTCAGCCCATCTTCCTCGCTCATTTCCGGCAAGTTATAGATGCGATCGCGTTCTTCTTTGACCGTCCAAAGTTCGCTATGCCCCATAATCACCGTATCCAGCACGCTGAACTCTTCATAAGCGAACTGATCCTGCTTCAATTTACCTAAACGCTCATTAGGATCGAGAAACACATTACCGGCGCTTGGCGTCAGATCGCCGCCCAAAATTTTCATAAATGTAGATTTACCGCTGCCGTTAGCACCGATTAAACCGTAGCGATTACCGCCGCCAAATTTGACAGAGATGTTCTCAAACAGCGGCTTAGAGCCGAACTGCATCGTAATATTATTGCTGATTAACAAAGCGAATACTCATAGGTTAAAAATGTGATATTGGACACATTATGCCATAGTTTCGCGGCATTTAGGCAGTGATAACAGAAATTAGGCGCTAACCAATTGAAAAGATAGAGTATACCGATTAAAGCTAACATATTGATGCGATTTATATTTAAAAAAATTATATTGCTTGCTGTGTTTATAATTTTTTCTTATTAGTATATGATGCGTTTTCTATGGACTCATCGAAAATGTTGAAATGTTGTAACAAGTAAACATCATAATATTGACGCTCTTCATCAACGGAACGCGCTTTATTAACAAGGAAAGTTAGCTATGACAGTTATTTTTATTGCTGCCGCCATCATTGTTTTAATCCATGTTTTATTTATTTTTCATGTAATTAAAAATAAACAACCTCGCTATTGGCTATGGGCAATAATCGCATTGCCGTGCATTGGTTGTGCCATTTATCTGCTTGAGATGCGACGCCCCAATCTATTTAGCTTATCGAATAACCGCGATGGCAAAAATTTAAATGCTCGTTCTTATACTAAAGATGAAGATGATCCCGAATGTCATGTCCGGAAGTTATATAACGCGCTGCTGGCTAATGAAACCAGCGAAAATCATCTGCATTTGGCTGATGAGTTAGCACGAATCGGCAGAGCAAAAGAAGCCGCCGCGAATTATCAACAGGCATTGAGCGGCGCAGCGGTTAATGACACGGATATTATGCTCAAACTGGCACATGCTCAGTTTGCCTGCCGTGATATGGCAAACTGCCAGCATACACTGGAAACGCTGCATCAAATCAAACCTCATAATTTGTCGCAAGACGCACATTTACTGTATGCCAGAGTGCTGCATAAAAATGGCGATCTGCATAAAGCAATCGAAGAATATCGGGCGCTGGTGGAGTACTACATTGGTCCTGAAGCGCGTTATCGTTTCTATAAAATGTTACGCGAACACGGTGATTGCAAAGGTGCAAAGCATCAACTCAAAACCATTGCCGCCGTCATAAGCAGCGCAAACGCACATTATCAGGAATTACATAAAGAGTGGCTGATTAAAATTAATCAGGAAATGAAACGTTACGAATAATAAAAGGTATGCGTAGTAGTGCCGACGTTTATTTAACACATGATTTTTTCTTGGATTAGCACATAAACTGCATCATAAAATTATTGCCAGATAATTATCTTATTACTAATATGGCGCGCTCATTTATATTCACTTTTTATCTTGCAGGGAGCGTTAAAAATGCCAGTAGTACTTGTTGTGTTGATTCAGGTTATGTGCGGCGTTCATGCGGTAAGAACAGATCAGGATCGTTATTGGCTATACGTGATTATTGGTTTACCCGGACTTGGCTGCGCGATTTATCTGTTAGCTATTTTTCTCCCTGATTTGCTTGGTAGCCGCGATGGTAAACGATTAATTCGTCAGGCTAAGGATAAAATAGATCCTGAACGCCATCTTCGTATGTTACGTGATGAGCTAGTGATCTCTGAAACCAGTCAGAATTATGTTCATTTGGCAGATGAATTAGCCAGACTAGCCAGACCGGAAGAAGCAGCAGTTAATTATCAGCAGGCACTAAGTGGTATTTTTACGCATGATCCAAGTATTATGCTGAAGTTAGCTCATGCTCAGTTTAATAGCCATGACATGGTTAGTTGTCAGAAAACACTGGAAACATTAATTGAGACCAATCCTGATTACCAGTCACAAGATGGTCATTTATTATACGCAAGAACATTACAAGAAAGAGGCGAGCTAGAGAAAGCCGATGAGGAGTATCGAGTATTAGTGGAATATTATACAGGACCGGAAGCACGTTATTATTATTCTCAACTGCTGCGTGAGAATAACGAATTAAATGGGGCTAAACATCAATTAGAAACTATTGCGATTACGGCGCGCCGAGCTGCTAAACCACATTATCGAAAATTACATAAAGAGTGGCTGATTAAAGTTAATCAGGAAATGAAGCGTTACGAATAATAAAAATGATAGATTAATAGATTGATAATAAATAATAACCCGCAGGGGCGGTTGTTAACCGCCCGTTGGTTTTGCAAGAGGTTCTCGGGCGGCAGGTTGACGCCCCTACGAAAAGCGATGATATATCAATGAAATACAATGATATATCATCAAAATAATAATTACCCAATTGTCATTAAACTTGCATTTCCGCCTGCTGCTGCGGTGTTTATGCTTAATGAGCGTTCCAGTAGCAGGCGTTCTAGCAGGATATTTGTTTCTCCGCAGGCAAAGCCTTGTACTGAGATAATCTGCCCGTTGCGTTGGGCGATTTGTTCGCTGATTTGTTGTAACTTATCGCTGTCACCGTGAAAGATTACTGCATCAAATAGTACGTTGGTGTTGCGCCAGTCGGCGACAAAGCCGATTTGTTGCTGTACCAGCTCAGGTAATGTTTGATGTAACTTTTTCGTCAGTGAATTATCTTCCCACAGTACTTTACAGCCGCTTGCTAATACAGCGGCTAACTGATTTAACGCATCTGGCACGTTATTGTTCAGGCATAACGTGCGATGGCGCGGCAGTAAGGCGTAACTATTGCGTTCACCAGTAGGACCGTTCAGGAGTCGCACGGTTCCGGTTTGTGAATAATCGGCGTAGTTTTCACATAACGTTACCAGTTCTGTTTTACCTTGTGCTTTCGCCCATGATTTAAACTGGTGCAGCGGTTGCAGCAGTGTTTCTTTGGTTTGGTAATCTACCTGACGCAATTTATCACTGCGTGATAATGCCTTAGATAGCGCATCAGCAGGGCGATGAGACAATAAACGATAGAGATAAAGAGCTCCGCCCGCTTTAGGTCCTGTACCGGACAATCCCTCTCCGCCAAACGGTTGTACGCCAACTACCGCACCAACAATATTGCGATTAACGTACAAATTTCCTACTGCTGCTCGTTCGGTAATTTTGGTGATGGTTTCATCAATCCGCGTATGAATGCCCATTGTCAGACCATAACCCGCCGCATTAATCTGATCGACCAGTTCGCTCAAGTTTTCTCGCTGATAGCGCACAACGTGCAGTACAGGACCAAAAATTTCTTTATCCAGTTCATCGAGACTCTCCAGCTCAATCAGCGTGGGTTTAATAAATGTGCCTTTCGCGCATAATAATTCGGTTGCGGTATTGCCGGACGCTGCCTGATAAATCGCACGACCTTTGGCGCGCATGGTGTCGATATGTTGCTCAATATTGGCTTTGGCTTCGGCATCAATGACCGGTCCTATATCTGTGGTGAGGCAATCAGGATTTCCGATGCGGTATTCGTTCATTGCGCCTTTCAGCATGGTTAATGTGCGATCAGCTATATCATCTTGCAGGCACAATATACGCAGGGCGGAACAGCGCTGACCTGCGCTGTCGAAAGCGGAAGCAACGACATCGGTAACGACTTGTTCCGTTAAAGCAGAGGAATCGACGATCATAGCGTTTAGCCCGCCGGTCTCAGCGATCAGCGGCGTAGTATGCCCGAAAGCGTCTAATCGACCGGCTATGTTACGCTGTAATGTTATTGCGACAGCAGTAGAGCCGGTAAACATTACGCCGCGCACTCGGCTGTCTGCGACCAGTTGCGCGCCGATGGTTTCACCTTTTCCCGTCAGCAGTTGCACTGCTCCAGTGGGAATGCCAGCCTGGTGCATTAAGCGGATCGCTTGTGCGGCAATTAATGGTGTTTGTTCTGCCGGTTTTGCCAGCACGGTATTACCGGCAGCCAGTGCAGCGGCGATCTGTCCGGTGAAGATTGCCAGCGGGAAATTCCACGGGCTGATACAGACTACTGCGCCCAACGGACGATGTGTGTCATTGCTAAAATCGTGCTGTACCAGTTCGGCGTAATAGCGTAAGAAATCGACGGCTTCGCGTACTTCCGCGATCGCGTTAGCAAAGGTTTTACCGGCTTCGCGCACCAGCAAGCCAATCAGCGGTTGTAACTGATTTTCCATTAAAGATGCCGTGCGGTTAAGCAACTCGGCGCGCTGTTCTGGCTGAGTTGCAAACCAAATCGGCGCAAAGTTTACGGCGCTGTTCAGTGCGTGTTCGACATCTTGCGCGCTGGCTTCAATGACTTCACCGACACAATCGCGGTGGTCGGCAGGGTTATACACTTTGATGGCAGCGTTTTGAAAAGCGGTTTGACCGTCAATCAACGGTTCTGCTGTCCATTGATGCGATACACTTGATAACAGTGCTGATGAAAGGGAGGCTAACCGCTGCTCATTGGCGAGATCTAACCCATTGGAGTTCAGGCGTACTTCACCATATAGATGACGCGGTAGCGGTATTCTGGTGTGTGGTTTACCCATTTCTCCGTCGGTAGTTGCTTGTTCTTCAATGAGTTTAACCGGATCGGCGACCAGTTCATCAAGGGATATTTCGTTATCGGCGATACGATTAACAAATGAAGTATTCGCGCCATTTTCCAGCAAGCGTCGTACCAGATAAGCCAGTAATGTTTCGTGTGTGCCAACGGGAGCATAAATCCGGCACGGGCGATGAAGTTTGCCGTCGCTTTGTTTGCCGACAACATGAAAATAGAGCGGTTCTCCCATGCCGTGTAAACACTGGAATTCATACTGACCGGCATAATAATTCTGACCAGCCAGATAATAGATCGCCGCCAGTGTATGCGCGTTATGAGTGGCAAATTGCGGATAGATCGCCTCCGGTACGGAAAGCAGTTTGCGCGCGCAGGCAAGGTAGGATATATCGGTATAAACTTTGCGGGTATAAACCGGATAACCCTCCAAACCGTCCATTTGTGCTTGTTTAATTTCGCTGTCCCAATATGCGCCTTTTACCAGCCGAATCATCAGGCGGTGATGGCTGCGGTGCGCGAGATCAATTAAGTAATCGATCACATAAGGGCAGCGTTTTTGATATGCCTGCACGACAAAGCCGATACCGTTCCAGTTTGCCAGTTGTAGCTCAAAGCAGAGTTTTTCCAGTAGATCTAACGATATTTCCAAGCGATCTGCTTCTTCGGCATCAATATTTAAACCAATATCATATTGCCGTGCCAGCAGCGTGAGTTCTAACAAACGGGGATACAGTTCATTCATTACGCGATCATATTGCGAGCGGCTATAACGCGGGTGCAGCGCTGATAGCTTAATGGAGATGCCCGGACCTTCATAAATTCCGCGTCCATTCGCAGCCTTACCAATCGCGTGAATCGCTTGTTGATAAGAGAACAGATAACGTTGGGCATCTTCTTCGGTCAGCGCCGCTTCACCTAACATATCGTATGAATAACGGAAACCTTTATCTTCTTGCTTGTGGGCATTTGCCAGCGCAGCGGCAATAGTTTCGCCGGTGACGAATTGTTCACCCATCAATCGCATCGCCATATCCACGCCTTTACGGATCAGCGGTTCGCCGCTTTTTCCGATAATGCGATTTAAAGATGAAGAAAGTTGTGATTCATTATGGGTGGCAACCAGTTTGCCGGTTAGCAGTAATCCCCAAGTGGCGGCGTTGACAAACAACGACGGGCTTTGCCCCAGATGTTCACGCCAGTTGCCGTTGCTGATTTTGTCGCGGATCAGCGCATCGCGCGTCGCTTTGTCAGGGATACGCAGCAACGCTTCAGCCAGACACATCAGCGCTACGCCCTCTGATGAAGAGAGAGAAAATTCTTGCAGTAGTCCTTGTACGATACCGGCACGCCCGATGCTGGTTTTCTGCGCGCGTAATTTTTCCGCTAGTTTGTATGCCAGTTGGTGTGCGGCTTCGCTCTGAGCTGTACTAAGACGCGCCTGTTCCAGCAAGCGCGGGATCGCTTCCGTTTCAGGTAAGCGATAAGCAGCGGTAATGGCAGCGCGGTTAACCGACTGCGGTTGCACGTTTTCTGCGAATGCTAAAAAAGGTTGGTAGGGCAGCTCCGGTACTGTTTTTTTAGACAGAATTTGTTGTTTAGACAAAAGTTGTTCTGGTAGAAACGATTCAGATTCAACATTGATCGGCGTATCGCTATCCTGTTCATTTGCCGATAATCCCGACGGAATATTACCGCTTTCTAACTGTTCTAAGTAATTGAAAATAGCCTGTTTGATCAGCCAGTGAGGAGTACGATCCAGCGATTGTGCTGCTTTTTTGATTCTGTCGCGTGCAGTTTCATCTAGCTTCACGCCCATCGTTGTCATTCCCATTTTTGATTCCTCGATGCCTGTTATTTTGGTTACGGTTGTCTTGATCAAATACGAAAAGAGTAAAGGTGAGATCTTTATCAAGCGGTTGCCTGTTTCTTATTCAGCATACGTGGTAAATCTTAAATGTTGCAACCTTGTTTAAATATGGTTGCACTTGTTGTGTGATCTCGATCGTGATTAGTGAATAATTCTAATGGAGCGCTTTTTTGTGGAATATCTGCCGTTAATTTGTAATGTATTGATAAAATATGGATAATTCCAAACTTTTGCTCGTATCAGAATCCAGTCCGGATTTTCGCTCAGCAGAATAATCATTCCCAAACTGTGATCTAGTGTAAATATATTGTAATTTATTTGTTAAATTTGTTGTTGATTTTTTGTTTTAATGGTTAGGATTAGGGGGATTGACCAGTAAAGGTGATACCTGTTTTCAATGAATGAAACCGTACTGAGTTAACCCGCCGTTTGAAAAGGTGCTACCCGTAGCAGCGCGATAAAACGTTAACTTGAATTTTAAAAATACGTGAATGTGGAGGGCTGCATGAACGCAAGCATACCGATGTTAGTGACCTTCGTGGTCTATATAATAGGAATGATCGCTATCGGCTTGGTGGCTTATCGGGCAACCAATAATTTTGGCGATTATATTTTGGGCGGACGCCGTTTAGGTAGTTTCGTTACTGCTTTATCTGCTGGCGCTTCTGATATGAGCGGCTGGCTGTTGATGGGATTACCCGGCGCGGTATTTCTGTCGGGAATTTCTGAAAGCTGGATCGCGATTGGGCTGAGTATCGGCGCGTATTTTAACTGGCGTATTGTCGCTGGTCGTTTACGTATTCATACCGAAGTGAATCACAACGCTTTAACATTACCGGACTACTTTACCACGCGCTTTGAAGATAACAGCCGTATCCTGCGGATTTTCTCTGCGGTGATTATCCTGATTTTCTTTACTATTTATTGTGCTTCCGGCGTTGTTGCCGGTGCGCGTTTGTTTGAAAGCACGTTCGGTATGGAATATAGCACTGCGCTGTGGGTTGGTGCGTTAGCCACGATTGCTTATACCTTTATCGGCGGTTTTTTAGCGGTGAGCTGGACGGATACCGTTCAGGCTTCGTTGATGATTTTCGCCCTGATCCTGACGCCGGTCATGGTGATTATTGCTGTCGGCGGTATCGATTCGTCCATGCTGGTGATTACAGCGAAAAATCCTGAATATATGGATATGTTTAAGGGGCTGAATTTTGTCGCTATTATTTCATTGCTGGGCTGGGGATTAGGTTACTTCGGGCAGCCGCATATTCTGGCGCGCTTTATGGCGGCGGATTCCCATCATGTGATCCACAATGCGCGTCGTATCAGTATGACGTGGATGGTGTTTTGTCTTGCTGGTGCGGTTGCTGTTGGTTTCTTTGGTATCGCGTTCTTTTCTAATAATCCTGCGTTTGCCGGTAATGTAAGTGAAAATGGCGAACGGGTATTTATCGAACTGACAAAACTATTATTTAACCCGTGGCTCGCCGGTATTTTGCTGTCGGCTATTCTTGCTGCCGTGATGAGTACCTTGAGTTGCCAATTATTAGTGTGTTCCAGCGCATTGACCGAAGATTTCTATAAAGCATTTCTGCGTAAAAATGCCAGCCAGAGAGAATTGGTCTGGGTGGGGCGCTTGATGGTGCTGCTGATCGCGGTTATCGCTATTCTCCTTGCTGCTAATCCTGATAACCGTGTGTTAGGGCTGGTTGCCTACGCATGGGCAGGTTTCGGCGCGGCATTCGGTCCGGTAATTTTGCTGTCTGTTATCTGGTCTGGCATGACTCGCAACGGCGCACTTGCCGGAATGCTGGTCGGCGCGGCAACGGTATTGGTCTGGAAACAATACGGCTGGTTTGATCTGTATGAAATCATACCGGGCTTTATTTTCGCCGCTATTGCTATCGTCATATTCAGCAAAATCGGCAGCGCGCCGTCAGAAAAAATGCTTACTCGCTTTAATGAAGCAGAGAAAGAATTTCAGACGGAAAAGAGTATTGAGTTGTAACTATCCTGAACTTCGGATAAGAAATTATATTTTCACTATAAATTTCAATTAATTATGTGGTTTTTTCGTAGGGCGACAATCTGTCGCCCGTAAACCCACCGCGTTGTTAATACGGGCGGCAGGTTGCCGCCCCTACATATTATTCTTTATTATCAATAGATTAATCTCTTTTTTACCATTTGCTTATCAAAACATAGGTTATATATAGGTGCTAACTAACCTGAACTTCGGGTAAGAAATTATATTTTTACGATAAATTTCAAATAATTATGTGATTTTTTGTAGATACCGTCTTGCCAATCATTTGGCAAGTGGTATTTCTGCCATAAATGGTTGCCCTGATTTCAATACACCATAAGCCAGTTGCAGCAGTTTTTTCATTGCTGCACACACGATACATCTGCCGCTTTTACCTTTCTCTTTCAATCTGTTAGATAATGCGATAACCGCCGGAT
>JAISKF010000006.1 GCA_031261005.1 Enterobacteriaceae bacterium
CGGGTTGCGGAACAATACGGCAAAAACGAGATGGCACTGCACCTGCTGAGTGAGCTTAACGACAGTGCCGGAACATTAACGCTGATGCAGTGGGAGCCGGAGCTGATTTTTGAAGTAAAAGCGCGCAGCCTGAAACTGTTACGAATGAAAGCCAGCCGCAGCGAAACGGATAAAACCCGCCTGAGTGGTGAGATGGACGCGCTGTTATCGGGGCTGATTAGTCTGGATCCGGCAAGAGCGGCAGTATTGTGTAGTTAGAGAACAGTAAAGAGAAAAATTGGTTATTATTTAGTTCAGGGTGACAGAACGACATGCGGTGGATTTATTATTAGACTGCATCTGAGCTTAGGAATGAGAACACTGGATACAATACATAAAAAAGACCAGGGTAATTTTCCCCGGTCTTTCACTAAAAAACTGTCAACGTATTTTAGGACGGAACAATCAATCAGCCGTGCGTTGCCGCTTTCATCTTGGTGACAAATTCACTTAATTTGGCTAACAAAATCTCCGGTTGGTGCTGATTCTGCTCGATGATTTTTACAATCGCTGAGCCGGAAATCGCGCCAGCCGCGCCGCTTGCCAGTGATGCTTTGACTTGCGCTGGTTCGGAGATGCCGAAACCCTGAATTGGCGGTGCTGCGTTGTATTTTTTTAGCTTTGTTACCAAATGCTCCAGCGATTGATGCGCTTTATTCTCTGCGCCGGTTACGCCAGCGCGGGAGAGCAGGTAAGTGTAACCGCGACCGAGTGAAGAGATCTGACGCAGCAGGTCATCACTTGCATTCGGCGGGCAAATAAAAATTGGTGCGATACCATGACGTTGCGCGGCTAAACGAAACGGTGTTGACTCCTCAACTGGCACATCAGCAATCAGCACTGAATCCACGCCAGCATCAGCGCAGCGCTGATAAAAGTTATCGATACCGCGATTAAAAACCAAATTGGCATACATCAGTAAACCGATCGGCATGTCAGGGTATTTTGCGCGGATTTTTGCCAGCAGCTCAAAACAAAGTGACGGCGTGATTCCAGCATCAAAAGCACGCAATGTTGCGCTCTGAATTGTTGGTCCATCTGCTAATGGATCGGAAAATGGAATGCCTAATTCCAACGCATCGGCACCAGCAGCAACTAAGGTATCAATAATCTGTAGCGATAGTTCAGGATTCGGATCGCCTAACGTAACGAAAGGAACAAATGCGCCCTCATGACCGTTACTGGCGGCAAGTCGGTTAAATAGCTGTTGATAACGATCCATTAGATTTCTCCCCGCGCTTTCAAAATATCGTGAACGGTAAAAATGTCTTTATCACCGCGACCTGATAGATTCACCACCAAAATTTGCTCTTTCTCCGGCTCGGCAGCAATCATTTTCAAGGCATGAGCGAGGGCGTGGGACGACTCCAACGCAGGGATAATCCCCTCATAACGCGATAGCTTTTGAAACGCTTCAAGCGCTTCGTCATCGGTGGCAGAAACATATTCTGCGCGCCCAATGCTGTTGAGATAAGCATGTTGAGGACCGACGGACGGAAAATCCAGACCGGCAGAAATGGAGTAAGATTCTTCGATCTGTCCTTCATCTGTTTGCATCATTGGCGATTTCATACCGAAATAGATCCCCATACGACCCGCTTCAATTACCGCGCCATGCTGACCGGTTTCGATACCTAAACCGCCTGGTTCAACACCAATGAGCCTTACGCTCGGTTCATCGATAAAATCGGCGAACATACCAATCGCATTAGAACCACCGCCAACACAGGCGATAACGGCATCGGGCAGGCAATTTTCGCGCTCTTTCATCTGCACTTTGGTTTCTTCGCCAATCATGCGCTGGAATTCACGCACAATGGTTGGGAATGGGTGCGGACCGGCTGCCGTGCCTAATAAATAGTGGGCTTTTTCATAACTGCCAGACCAGTCGCGCAACGCTTCATTACAGGCATCTTTCAGCGTGGAAGAGCCGCTATGTACAGGGATCACTTCTGCGCCCATTAAACGCATTCTGAATACGTTGGGGGATTGACGCTTAACATCTTTCGCGCCCATATAAATGCGGCACTTCAAGCCGAGCAGGGCGCTGGCTAACGCTGCTGCAACACCGTGCTGACCGGCGCCGGTTTCAGCAATAATTTCGGTTTTACCCATGCGTTTAGCTAATAGCGCTTGCCCTAATACCTGATTGGTTTTGTGCGCGCCGCCATGCAACAAATCTTCACGTTTGAGGTAGAGCTTAGTTTTCGTTCCGGCAGTCAGATTACGGCACAATGTTAGCGGCGTTGGGCGTCCGGCATAGTTTCTCAGCAGATCTTGAAATTCGCTGTGAAAGGCGGGATCTCGCTGTGCGCTGACAAAGGCTTCTTCCAGTTGTTGTAATGCAGGCATAAGAATTTGCGGAACGAACATACCGCCAAATTCGCCGAAATAGGGGTTAAGTAATGTCATCTGTTATCCCTTGTGTTTTGCTTTGCTTATCTAGTTTAGATTTAATGATTAATAGTCACGCAATATACTGAATACTGTCTTGATCTTGTTCACATCTTTTTTGCCGATCTGACTTTCTACGCCGGAGTTAAAATCCAGCCCGTAACAACCAAATTGGGCGGCTTCGGCAGTATTCATTGGGTTTAACCCGCCAGCCAGTATTACGTTATCCAGTTTTTGCCCTTGCAACAGTTGCCAGTTAAATGCCTGACCTGTGCCGCCAGCGCCGTTATCCAGCAAATAGTAATCTACATTGCTGTCATTCATTTCCGGCGGCGCATCTTTAATACTTTCTGCACGCCAGATTTGGCAGCTTTGCGGCAGCAGGGCGCGAAGTTTGGCGATATAAACCGCATCTTCATTGCCATGTAATTGAACTGCCGATAAACCCAAATGTGCCGCGATAATGCTGATCGTTTCTGGTTCTGCATTGCGGAAAACACCTACCCATTTCAACGGCGCAGCAGCAACCACTTTTTGGGCTTGATCCAAATCGACATAACGCGGTGATTTACCGGCGAAAATTACGCCGCCATAAACTGCTCCGGCTTGATAAGCGGCAAGTGCATCTTCCGGGCGAGTTAGTCCGCAAACTTTATTTGCGCCTAAAATTACACGACGTACTGCTAAGTCTAAGCTATCTTCTGACATCAATGCGCTGCCGATCAGAAAACCATTAACATATTGACGCAATTCGCGAATTTGCTGATTGTTATGAATGCCGGATTCACTGATCACAATCGTTGATTCTGGCAATTGCGGCGCTAATGTGCGCGTGCGATTTAAATCAATAGAAAGATCACGCAGATCACGGTTATTGATGCCGACAACACGCGCTTGCAATTTAATAGCGCGATCCAGCTCACTTTGATTGCTAGTTTCAGTCAGTACGCCCATATTCAGCGAATGCGCCACTTCTGCCAGTGCGATGTACTGTGCATCATCTAATACTGATAACATCAGCAGAACGGCGTGTGCACCGTAGAAACGGGCTAAATAAATTTGATAAGCATCGATAATAAAATCTTTGCACAGCACGGGCTGCGGCACTTGATTGCTGACTTGTGTCAGAAATTCATAATTACCCTGAAAATATTTTTCATCAGTCAGTACGGAAATCGCCGAAGCGAAATGACGGTAACTTTCAGCGATAGCGCGGGGATCAAAATCTTTACGAATTAAGCCCTTTGACGGCGATGCTTTTTTGCATTCCAGAATAAATACCGCGTTATTACTGGTTAATGCCTGATAAAAACTGCGATCACTCAGAACGATTTTATCCTGAAAACTGGCTAACGGCTGTTTTTGACGACGCTCTTCTAACCAGATTTTTTTATCACGCACAATGCGCGTTAAAACAGTTTCTTGTTGTGCTGCCTGCATTATTTATCCTCTAGCCGCTAACGCCAAAACGCGCTCAAACGCGGCACCGCTACTAATAACGTCCATAGCTTGTTGTGCATTACTATGCAAATCTTCATGCCCGAACTGGCGCATCAGTACCGCAACGTTAGCGGCAATCGCTGAAGCCTGCGCCAGATCACCTTTTCCTTGTAACAAGCGGGACAAAATATCACGGTTTTGTTCAGGCGTCCCACCTTGCAGATCGGACAATTCGATTTGTTTTAAGCCAAAATCTTTATGGGTTAATTGATAGGTTTCGATTCTGCCGTCATGCAGTTCAGCGATTTGAGTCGGTGCATGCAGCGCCACTTCGTCCATGCCGCCGCCGTGAACGACTGCTGCATTCTGATAACCTAAAACTTTTAAGGTTTCTGCAATCGGTAGCACCAGCTCAGGGCTGTAAACACCAATCAGCGCTTTTTCAGGACGGGCAGGGTTGATCAACGGACCTAATACATTAAACAGGGTGCGCGTTTTAAGTTGTTGGCGTACTGGTACGGCGTGACGAAAACCAGGGTGATATTGCGGCGCAAACAGGAAGCAAACACCGAGATCGTCCAGAGCTTGACGGGAAACCTCTGCCGGTAAATCCAGTTTGATGCCCATTGCTGCTAATAAATCAGAAGAACCCGAACGGCTGGAAACGCCGCGATTACCGTGTTTCACCACTTTAAGACCGCAAGCTGCGGCAACAAAGGCGCTGGCAGTAGAAATATTGATGCTATTAGTGCCGTCACCGCCTGTACCTACGATGTCGCCAAATTCATAATCTGGACGCGGAAACGGCTGTGCTTCGGTCAAAAATGCTGATGCTGCACCAGCGATTTCATCAGGCGTTTCACCGCGAACTTTCATGCTGATCAACGCTGCTGCCAATTGAGATTGTTCCAGTTCACCGCGCGCAATACCGCTGAAAAGCGTCTGGCTTTCCTGCTGTGTTAAGGACTCAGCAAGATATAATTTGTTTAAGATGGGTTGCGTTACTTCGTGTGTCTGCATGGTTTGTGTTTGCATTTTATTGACGTCGCTAAATGAATTTTTTGTTTCTGAGCATTAAGCCCATAAGAAAGCCCGCTAGAGTGCGGGCTTCTGGTTATTTGCTGTTGTCTGGTTTGATAACAAATATCTTGATGACAAATTGTGCAAGTAAACCGCCCGCTTAAAGGAGAGGTCGCCACCAACGATGGAGTGTAATGTGCATGGTCATCATGATATTTCCTTTATCTAAAATTATTCGGGAACTGGCGCGTTGAACTTACGTACTAGTTAACTAGTTTTATGGATTGATGTCAATCTTTTTTCTATCTGGAAATTAAAAGATTTGTCAGTGGTAAGGATGTTAAAATGGAAAATACGCGCTGAATATGTAAGGCTTTTGGTTTGCGATCTTGCAGAGATTGAGCTGAACAACACAAATTTTGGCGCATATTATATGGCTATAAAAAGGGTTGAATACAATGGTTATGAACAACAAGCTGGGCATTACCGACGCGGTTGAACTTGCCCGCACAGAAGAAAAAATTAGTAAAAAGAAAGCCATTGAACTTTTTGAAAGCGGGCGCTTAGATGTGCTTGATGCGGGAAAATACATTTCACTATCAGAGATACACAACACTCTTTTTGGTGAAATCTATGACTTTGTCGGAAAAATACGTGAGGTTAATCTTGCTAAAGGCAATTTCCGTTTTGCTCCGGTTATGTATTTAAAGGCAGCACTGGATAATATCGATACTATGCCGCAATCGACTTACGATGAAATCATTGAGAAGTATGTTGAGATGAATGTTGCTCACCCTTTCCGAGAAGGAAATGGACGAAGTACGAGAATTTGGCTCGATCTCATGCTGAAAAAGGAACTTCATCAGGTTGTAGATTGGAGCAAAGTTGATAAAGATGATTATCTTCTTGCGATGGAGCGCAGCCCAATCAAAGATGTTGAAATTAAACATCTGCTAAAAGTTGCTTTAACAAATGAAGTCAGTGACAGATCGATTTTTATGAAAGGTATTGATACCAGTTACTATTATGAGGGTTACACCGTTTTCAAGGCGGAAGAGCTCTAAACAGCCTTATATTTTCCCTACTCGCTTATTTTGGGAACAGCGCTGCCAACTCCTGCTGTTCCCAAGCTGCAAAGCAGTTTGCTGAGAGAGATGTCCTGTCAGACTACTTACGCTGCAATAAAATTATTTATTTTTCAATTTGTTGTTGCCAATGCCCAATCCAACGTCTGATTTAACAGCCGCGCACCTTGTGTGGTTAAGATCGATTCGGGGTGAAACTGGAAGCCGCAGACGCGATCTTCATCATGGCGTACTGCCATGACCATTTGGTTGAAATGGGCGTTAACTGTCAATCCGGCGGGGATTTTTGTACCAACCAGTGAATGATAACGCGCGACCGGCAGCGGTGAGGGTAAACCGGCGAACATGCCTAGCCCATCGTGGGTAATCAGCGATGATTTGCCATGCAGGATTTCTCCCGCTTGATCGACCACGCCGCCGTAGGCTTCAACGATCGCTTGATGACCTAGACAGATGCCGATAATTGGCAGTTTTCCCCGTAACTGTTGCAGCAATTGTGGCATACAACCGGCTTCTGATGGTTTGCCCGGTCCGGGAGATAGCATCAGGATTGGATTTTTCATCTGAGCGAGTTTTTCCATAATCAATGATGCTGGCACTTGATTGCGGTAAATTGTCACTTGATGACCGCTGGCGCGCAGTTGATCGACCAGATTGTAGGTAAAAGAGTCGATGTTATCGAGCAGTAGAATATCCGCCATTAGAAAATCTCCTTAGCTTGATGAGCGCTGGCAATAGCACGCAGCACTGCTCTGGCTTTGTTACGGGTTTCATCGGCTTCGGCTTGCGGATTGGAGTCCAGCACTACGCCAGCTCCGGCTTGAATCGTAGCAATGCCATCTTCCACATAAGCGGAACGAATCACGATGCAGGTATCGAGATCGCCATGTGCAGTGATATAGCCCACCGCGCCGCCATAACTGCCGCGCCGCACGCCCTCATACTGCGCGATTAGCTGCATAGCGCGAACTTTCGGCGCACCGCTCAATGTCCCCATATTCATACAGGTTTGATAAGCGTGCAGGGCGTCGAGATCAGCGCGTAATGTGCCGACCACGCGCGACACCAAGTGCATGACGAAAGAGTAGCGATCGACTTTGGTTAAATCGGCGACATAACGGCTGCCAGCCTGACAAATACGCGCCAGATCGTTACGGGCTAAATCCACCAGCATGATATGTTCTGCCAGCTCTTTATGATCGGTACGCATATCCAGTTCAAAGCGGCTGTCTAAATCTTTATCCAGCGAACCATCAGCCAGACGACCGCGTGGACGCGTACCTGCAATGGGGTAAATCTCAATCTGGCGATTATCAGCAGCATATTTCAGCGCACTTTCCGGTGATGCGCCGAACAGCGAGAATTCTTCATCTTGCATAAAGAACATGTACGGGCTTGGATTGTTCTCTTTCAGTGTTTGATACGCAGCCAGCGGAGAGGGGCAAGGCAGGGTAAAACGGCGAGATGGCACAACCTGAAAAATATCACCGTTGCGGATCGATTGCTGGAGCTGGCGCACAATCGCGCCATACTCTTCATCACTGCGATCGCAATCCAGCGTCATATTTTCCAGCGCAGGCGCAGTAATTGCCGATGCAGGGTGACTAAGTTGTTCCTGTAACTGGATCAGGCGTTTTTCTAATCGCTGATGTTCGGCAGTATTTGGCGTGAATACGCTGGCTTGCAGGCGGGAAATACCATTTTGATGATCAAGAATCAGCAATGTTTCTGCCAGATAGAAACAAAAATCAGGACAGCGGCGATCGTTTTGTAGTGCCGGTAAATCCTCAAAACCTGCGACTAAATCGTAAGCAAATAAACCACCTAATAACATCGCTTCATGCTGATCCTGAGGCACATTTACCAACGCCAATAACTGACGCAAAGCATCAAACACCGAGAGCGATTTCAACCGCGCATCTTCATCTTGTACTTCTTGATTTTGCGGATAAATCAACTCGCGCTGTCGATAGCTAACATGATTTTCCACGCTGGCAGGAAGTTGTTGATCCAATAACGTCAGTAACGCATCACCGTTTTCCGATAATGCACGTAAAGTCACACAGCGACCTTCCGCCGTAATCCGCAATGCGCTGTCGATCACCAGCAAACTTTTTAGATTCTGCTTGCTATCGACTTCAGCAGATTCCAGTAACAACGTTGACGGACGATTACTGCATAATTGAGTAAAAATCGCCGTCGGATCATCACGATAGGGCGTATCAGCAGTAAGAAGCTGTAAATTTGGTTTCTGTACTTGATTCGATGTATGCATTGATTTTCGCCGGTAATCTATTGTTTATTCTGTATTTATTTGTTTTTTTGTGATCTTACTAAAGATGTACTAGTTAACTAGTTTTATGGATTACTGTCAATGGTTTTGTTATGAAGAGAATATGTTGGTTGATGCGTAGATAGCGTTTTGCTGTAATTAATCTGAGGATTGGATAAACAGTTTCCCATCAATCCCCTAAAAATCTGCTACCATGCGCCTTTCGTCTGGTATATCGCCAGTCCGTTTATTTTCTGTAAAAGAGCCTTCCTGTGAGTACAACTTTATCTTTTTCTGATCTGTCATTGCCTAAAGAGCAAATTACTAATTTGAATGAACTGGGTTATCAACAAATGACGCCGGTTCAGGCGGCGGCGTTGCCGGTTATTTTGCAGGGTAAGGACGTCGTTGCTCAGGCGAAAACCGGCAGCGGTAAGACGGCGGCGTTTGGTATTGGCTTGCTGGCAGCGATCGCGGCAAATGAGTTTCGTACGCAAGCGCTGGTGCTTTGCCCAACGCGCGAACTGGCGGATCAGGTGAGTAAAGAGTTACGCCGCTTGGCGCGTTATTTGCCTAATATTAAGGTGCTGACGCTGTGCGGCGGGCAGCCGATGGGATTGCAGGTCGATTCGTTAGCGCACCCCGCGCATATTATCGTTGGTACTCCGGGTCGAATTCAGGATCACTTACGCAAGGGAAATCTCAAGCTCGATGACTTGAAAATACTGGTGCTGGACGAAGCGGATCGCATGTTAGATATGGGCTTTTCGGACGAAGTAATCAATATCATCAGTCAGACACCAGAACAGCGCCAAACGTTGCTGTTTTCAGCAACTTATCCTAGTGATATTGAAAAAATGAGTGCTCGCGTTCAGCGTTCGCCAGAACGGATCATTGTGGAATCTGCTGATGATCGCATTCATATCGAACAGCAATTTTTTGAAGTCAGCTCATCACAACGTATTGGTTTATTACAAAAAATTCTATCTCATTATCAACCGCAATCTTGTGTGGTTTTCTCTAATACTAAAAAAGATTGTCAGGAAATCGCAGATGTGTTGAGCGCTGAGGGCAGCAGTGTGCTGGCGCTGCATGGCGATCTGGAACAACGTGATCGTGAGCGTGTTTTGGTGCAATTTGCTAATTTAAGTTGCCGTATTTTAGTGGCAACGGATGTGGCAGCGCGTGGGTTGGATATTAAAGAATTACCGTTAGTGGTGAATTTTGGACTGCCTTATGATCCCGAAGTTTATGTGCATCGCATCGGGCGTACTGGTCGCGCTGGCGCGGAGGGCATGGCATTGAGTTTTTGTACACCAAATGAATTACCGCGCGTTCATGCCATTGAAGATTATTTATCGGAAACGATGATATGGCAATCAGTTAATACATTGAATCATCAAGATATTCAGCCTGTCGTTGCTGATATGATGACGCTGAATATTGATGGCGGGCGAAAAGCAAAAATGCGTGCAGGTGATATTCTCGGTGCTTTGACTGGCGATGCAGGGCTGACGGCTGCCGAAGTCGGTAAGATCGCTATTTTTGATACGCAAGCCTATGTTGCTATTCGGCGCAAAAGTGCTAAAACTGCGTTGGAACGCTTACGTAACGGTAAGATTAAAGGTAAAAATTACCGTGTCTGGTTAATTAAATAATATTTGTGTTTAGGTTAATTAATAAACTGGCAAAATTTCAATAATCATTAAGGAATTCACATGAGTGCTATAACCATTATTGCAACATTAACGATTAAGAGTGATTTTCAGGCGGTATTACTGGAAAGCCTAAAGAAATTAGTTGATAGCAGCAGAGCGGAAAAAGGGTGTTTGCAATACGATTTACATCAGGATAATCAAAATCCTTTGGTTTATGTGTTTATTGAACGTTGGGCTTCGCAAGATGTTCTCGATGCTCATAATGTCTCTGAACATTTTGTAGCATTCGGTCAGTTTACTAAAGGCAAAGTAGAATCGCTGGATATTAATCTGCTGACTAAAGTGTATTGATTTCTAAATTCCCCTCTGTGAGTTGGAGAGGGGAATATTTAGCCCTCCATTATTAATGTGCTATATTTCTGACTTCACTCGCATTTTAGGGCAGATAAGGTGTGGTAGCAGACAAAGGTATGGTGGGTAAATGTGTCAAAGCCATTTTAATTGGCGTTGCCATTATCATGTTGTCACTGATGATCCTATGGTCAACAATTTCTACTTGGCTGCCAAAAGTTATGGGCTGGTGGCTGCCAGAGGGAACATGGGTGATTTTGCCGCAGCGACCTGAACTGATTAGTCGCGGTTTCTCGCTGAAAAATATGCAGTTTCTCTCTACTGAGTGTTATTGGGCTGATGTCGGTCCGATGACGTTAACCTACCAGAATAGTCAGTGGCATTTGCATGGTGAATCGCTGGATATTGATGTCGATTGTCTTTCTGATCTTAGTGATCCCAATGAAGTAAAACCCAGTTCTGCGCCGTTATCTCTCCATAATATTCAAAAACAACTACCTGCCTTTTATATCACCTTTGATCGCCTGAGTATTACGCCGTGGGAAAGTTATAGCGGCAGCATTGAACTCTCTGGTAATGAACAAGGTCAGCATCTAACATTTCTTGGCAATTTATTGTCTGTTTCTGCTGCGCTAGATAATCAACAACACTTGACGATCAATTCAACGCATCTGCATCTAGCTGATACACATGAAGAATTTCATATTAGCGGTGAGATTCAAATCCCTGATGATTTGGCGACGATCCCTGAACAGGGAAATATTACTGGTGAATTTATTGCGCCCGCGATCGATAAACCGCTGCTGATTGAACTGGAGTGGCAGCAGCGCGATGGTCATCTGTTTGTTACGCCGCAAAGCGAAGAGGAAACCGAAAGCGAGAACGGTAAAGGCAATGAAAAATTGTTGGATTTCCTCTGGACGCTATCGGGTAAAACGTTAACGATTCAGCAAGGGAAATGGCGCTGGTTTTATGGATCGCAGCCGTTTTCCGGCGCGTTGAGTATGACGCTCTCTGACTGGAATGATGATTACAGCGCAGCCAACATCGAAGCCCGATTGAATATGATTACGCAGGGTGATGCCGGTAAAGGTAACGCGGTGTTGAGTATTGCAGAGGGGAAAATCAGCCGGACAGACAGCGCGTTAAATATGCAACTAACCGGCAAAGTGAATCAGGATCAGCTCTCTTATTATGTTTCTACGCCTGCGCGCCTTACTGGCGATATGACCAATCCTACACTGCGTTTTCTTACCGGTTCGCTGCTGCGTGCCGTTGGTGAGGTGACACCGGATATTTATCTGCATGAAGCGCGTTTACCGCTGGCGGGGATCACCGTTACTGATAAAGGCGTAAGCGGTCGATTGCAGACTATTATCAACGCCAGCCATCGTTACTGGGGAAAATACAAGCTGCATCTTGATGGTCAGGCGCGTAACTTTTGGCTCGATCAAGGGCATTGGGATTGGAATTTTTGGGGCAACGGCGATATGCCGCCGCTTAAAGCTAAATGGGATATGTCGGGACGCGGCGCATGGAATGATAGCCTGATTAGTTTGCAGCGCTTATCCACCGGATTCGATCATTTGGCTTACGGCATGGTGCACGTCGATAAACCGCGTTTGTCGCTTTCCGCACCGCTAAGTTGGGATCGCGCTGCCGATCATTACCAGGCAGACTGGCAAGTTCATGCCGATAAAATCGCGTTTGATAGCGGTGCTTATTTGCCGCCGTCAACGTTGAATATCCGGTTTTTTGGCAACAATCCGGCGAATTTTCAGTGGAAAGGTGATCTCAGTACTGATCAGATCGGACCAATTAGCTTGAGCGGACGCTGGGACGGTGAGCGTATTCGCGGTAGTGCGTGGTGGCCTGAGCAAGATCTGCAAGTATTCCAAACGCTGCTCCCCGCTGATCTCGGTTTTAAAATCCGCAGCGGTAAACTTTATGCACAGGCAGCGTTTTCTATCTCTGAGCAGCAGGGCGTGATGGCTGGCGGGCATTGGGTCGTAAAAAATGGCGGAATGTGGCTAAAAGACGGTGAACTTAGCGGGCTGGATTTTATCATGTCATATCGCCTGAAAGATCATATCTGGCAACTGGGCGCGGATAGTCCGGTTAAGTTGCGCGTCAAAGAGCTGAATAACTTATTTGATATGCGAAATATTACTGCTGATTTACAAGGATATTATCCGCATTCACAAAGCAATCCGCTGCGTTTAACGAATGTCGGCGTGGATATGCTCAACGGGCATGTCGGCATGGATTTACTGAGTCTGCCGCAGAAAGATCCGGCGGTATTAACGCTAAAAGGTATCGATCTTAGCGAGTTGTTTACTATTCTGAAACCGAAACAATTTACGATGTCCGGCAAAGTGGACGGCGAATTGCCGCTGTTTCTTAATAACTCTGATTGGTTAGTGCGTAACGGCTGGATTGAAAATAGTGATTCACTGACGTTGCGCCTCGATGACGATTTAGTGCGCTCTATTAGCGAGGATAATATAGCAACCGGCGATATTATTGATTGGTTGCGTTATATGGAAATCAGCCGTTTGCGGGCAGATGTGAATCTCAATAATCTTGGATTATTAACGATGGACTCGCAGATTAAAGGTTTTAATCCGACCAAAAATGCAGAACGGCTGGTCGTACTTAACTATCACCATGAAGAAGACCTTTTCCAGCTTTGGCGCAGCTTGCGCTTTGGTGACAATTTACAAGATAGCTTGCAGCAATTATTTTCCTCTCCAGTGAAGAATAAGGAGAAAAGTCAGTGAATAAATTTGTATGGTTAACCATTCTGGCAGCAGTATTTACGCTAAGCGGTTGTATTCCGCGCATTGAAGTCGCGCCGTCAAAAGAACCGATTGTGATTAATATGAATGTGAAAATTGAACATGAAATTCATATTAAAGCAGATAAAGACGTCGAGAATATGCTGAAAGCACAATCAGATATGCTCTGAGGATTTGTAATGAAAGCGGTGAAGATAATCAATACCGGTTTAATTATCAGTTTACGAATACTGTCACGGTCGGAAAGCGATACCTACGGATAGACACCTAATGCGATACAGGATTCTTTTCAGTTGAAGCGATATTTGAGATACCAGAGGTGTGAATCACTCGGATTGACAAGCAGATCAGATCCTAAGAATCGGTCAGTTAAAAGGGTTTATCAGAAAACTTAGTACTACAGAAGATTTTTGCTTCGTACAAGGACACATCGTGGTCACTCCATTATCGAACTGAAGTGACCCCAGATTTATTTGATATATACAAATATTGGATAAGATTTTCATGCTAACTTACTGAGTTACAAATTTATCAACACTCATAAATAAGCATAAAAACAAGAATTTGGCTCCTCTGACTGGACTTGAACCAGTGACATACGGATTAACAGTCCGCCGTTCTACCGACTGAACTACAGAGGAATCGTTTGAACGGGGCGAATAATAGCTATCTCTATCTA
>JAISKF010000054.1 GCA_031261005.1 Enterobacteriaceae bacterium
TGTATCGTGTGTGCAGCAATGAAAAAACTGCTGCAACTGGCTTATGGTGTATTGAAATCAGGGCAACCATTTATGGCAGAAATACCACTTGCCAAATGATTGGCAAGACGGTATCTACGAAAAGCCTGTATTTTCAATAGATTCCGTAATTCCATGTTGAATGGCTAAAAACAGAAGTGTCTTTATAATCTCGTTATTTTATAAATAGTGACGAATTAGTTTATTTCATTAGTTGCATCGATCTCTGTTTCCGTTATTGTGATGAACATCACTTCTCGGTATCTCACCTTTGAGAAGACAGAATTTAGAGATTTATTTTGATGAACAAAACTGATGAGCTGCGTACCACGTTGATTGATAGTCTGATTACACCAGAGCGACTAACACAAAAATTTCCGCTAACAATAGAAATTAGTGACAATATTACGCAATCCCGCCAACGTATTGAGAACATTATTCACGGTGAAGATCGCCGTTTATTAGTGGTTATAGGTCCCTGCTCTATTCATGATGTTGATGCTGCGATAGATTATGCTGGGCGATTGAATGAGTTACGCCAACGCTATCAAGATCGATTAGAGATTGTGATGCGTACCTATTTTGAAAAACCGCGTACTGTTGTGGGTTGGAAAGGCATGATTTCTGATCCCAATCTTGACGGCTCTTATCAAGTCAATAAAGGTTTAGAACAAGCGCGTGAGCTGCTGTTAAAAATCAATAAATTGGGTTTGCCAACGGCAACCGAATTTTTAGATATGGTGATCGGGCAATATATTGCTGATTTAATTAGCTGGGGTGCAATCGGTGCAAGAACGACGGAAAGCCAAATCCACCGTGAGATGGCGTCTGCGCTCTCCTGCCCTGTAGGTTTCAAAAATGGTACTGATGGCAGCACTAAAATCGCCATTGATGCCATTCGAGCTGCACGTTCTAGCCACATGTTTTTATCACCAGATAAAAACGGTCAGATGAGCATTTATCGCACCAGTGGTAATCCTTATGCTCATATCATTTTGCGCGGCGGGAAAACACCGAATTATCATGCGTCAGATATTGCCGCTGCTTGTGATCATTTGCGCCAGTTCGATCTGCCAGAACATTTAGTGGTGGATTTTAGTCACGGTAATTGCCAAAAACTTCATCGCCGTCAGTTAGATGTTTGCGACAATATTTGTGAGCAGATTAAAGCGGGTTCTACTGCGATCGCTGGCATAATGGCAGAAAGTTTCTTAGTTGAAGGCACTCAGAAAATGCAGGCTGGACAGCCATTAACTTATGGTCAGTCAATTACTGATCCATGTTTGAGCTGGACAGATACCGAGAAGATGTTAGCTAATCTGGCGAATGCGGTTGAGAGCCGGTTATTGGGCTGAGTATAGAAATGTCGGGTAATCTTTATGATTACCCGATGTGTTTAATTATTACAGCCGTCGGGACTGCCAATACGCATTCTTCCAGTATGAGCTATCCAGTGATGAAGTAATTACGCCTTTATTGGTGGAGGCGTGTATGAAAGAGCCTTTAGTATTATAGATACCAACATGTAAGCCGTTTTCACCCTGATTGGTTTTAAAGAAAACTAAATCACCTGGTTTTAATTCTTCACGAGGAATTTTAGAGCCGACTTCAGCTTGAAGTTTTGTCGTGCGCGGGAGATTAATATCAAAGCGATCGTGAAATGTTTTATACACAAAGCCAGAGCAATCCACGCCATCACGCGATAAACCGCCATAACGATAAGGTGTTCGATACCATTCCCGTTGCTGCTCCTGTAGCTGAGAAACAACAAAAATAGAATCGGAGAGCCTGCCGCTTGGCGGAGGCACATTACTGGAACAGCCTGCCAGAACCAGTAAAAACAGAGGCAATAAATAACGTAAATACATCAGCTTTTATTCTCCGCGCTTAGGTATTATGTGTATAACTGACAACCCAAAGTTTTAGATAAGCAATTATATTATTACGATAAATTTCAAATGATTATGTTATTTTTTCGTAGGGACGACAATCTATTAACCTATAATTTATTTATCTAAACCTTAGATTGACTATTAATTAGTCTAAAAATTAATGAAATACAAGATGTACAAGTGCTTTTATCGGTTAAGTTGGTCTTTAGGTTGGCATTAACCAGCGCTGTGATCCCACCTGAAACAGCTCAAATCCGATATTAAATACATTTTCTAGTTGTTGCGGTGTCATTACATCGGTTGCTGCGCCAGCCGCGATCAGATGCCCGTGATGCAGTAACCAGACTTCATCGGCATGGTGCAGTGAGTGATTGAGATTATGAGCGTTAACAATAGCTGTTTTGCCCTGCTCACAAAATAAAGTGAGTAATCGATCCAGTGCTGCTTGCTGCGCGACATCTAAACTATTCATCGGTTCATCAAGCAATAAAAGTTGGGCATCTGGATTTAATGAGGGCCAGACTTGCAGGAAAATCGCCGCTAGTCGAACGCGCTGCCATTCTCCGCCGGAGAGTTTAGTCAGCGGGCGATTCAGTTTATCCGACAGATTTAGTTGCTCTGATAAAAACATCACCACCGGTTCTACCGCTTCTGCCGTAGTATTAGTTGGTTGATGCAGTGCGATGTACTGGAATACTTGCATCATCGAGCTGTTTTCTTGCTGCTGGCTCAAATAAGCACGAATACGCGCTAATTCCATTGCTGAATAGCTGTGAATATTTTTTCCCAACAGTTCGACCGTTCCCTGCGCTGAGAGCAATCCTGCAATTACCGTTAATAAGGTGCTTTTACCCGCACCATTCGGACCTACGACATGGATCAGCTTTCCGCTAGTTGCAGTAACATTAATCCCCGATAAACGTGAGAACAGGCTGATATTAGTAAGTTTTAGCATTACGTAACAACATCCAAATAAATAGCGGTGCGCCAATGGTTGAAGTGATCACGCCTACCGGCAATTCTGCCGAAGAGAGTGCGATACGTGAAACTAAATCCGCCAGCAATAATAATGTTGCGCCAGCCAGCGCGCAGCCGGTCAGTAAATGACGATGATCGGTAATGCCCAGTAATCGCAGCATGTGGGGAATGATCAAACCGATAAAACCAATGATCCCAGCCAGAGCAACGCTTACGCCGACAATCCAAGCAATTGTCAGTACAAAAATATTACGCCAGAGTACCAACGGTACTCCTAACTGGCTTGCCTGACTTTCTCCCAGCGACATTAAATTAAGTTTATTCCCCTGATATGCCAGCCAAATAATTGCCGGAAGTAATACGACAATTAACCATTTTTGCTGCCAGCCAATACCGCCAAAACTACCCATCAGCCAGTACAATAACTGGCGCAGATCCATGCTGGAGCTGAAATAAACTGCCCATGTCATGATCGCACTGCAAACAATACCAAGCGCGAATCCGATCAATAATAGCCGCGCACCAGATAGTAAATTCCGGCGAGAAAGCGCAAGCAGAATAAGAGTTAATACTAATGCACCAATAATGGAGTTTAGGCTGAGTGTCCAAACTGGCATTAATCCGCCGCCTAAAAGAATTGTCAGTACCAGTGCGACACCAGCACCATTCGCTACACCAAGTAAACCAGGCTCAGAGAGTGGATTATCAAAAAGAGATTGCATCACCGCACCAGACATTGCCAAACCTGCGCCAACCACGATAACCGCCAATGTGCGCGGCAAGCGTAATTGCCAAACGAAAAGTTGTGAGGCTTCACTAAACCATTGTGATGGCGGTAGCCAAATATCACCAACAGATAGACTAACAATGGAAGTGACGGCGAGTAACAGAGCAAACAGACAGAGCTTCAATCTATCCCGTTGACGTTGTCGTTGCTGAAGTTGACTAAAACACTGTCCCATATTGATATGACATTCTCTGATAATAAAAACAGGTGATACTACAGAGCTTTAATAATAAAAAGCAAGGTTTCAGCGTTAGGATTTAGAGATGAGTTTCAAAACTTAGATCTAAATATAAAATTTAAATCTAAGTTTAAAAAAGAACACAAAAGAAAAAGGCACTTGCGTGCCTTTTTTAGATCTTAATGTCTTAGTCTTTTGGAGTAGCATTCTCAACCCGGCTCTTTAACTTCTGTCCCGGGCGGAAAGTAACTACCCGACGAGCTGTGATTGGAATATCTTCGCCAGTTTTCGGATTACGACCTGGACGTTGACTTTTGTCACGCAGATCAAAATTACCGAATCCTGAAAGTTTAACTTGTTCACCATTTTCCAAAGATTTGCGAACTTCCTCAAAGAATAATTCTACAAGATCTTTGGCATCACGTTTGCTCAAGTTTAACTTTTCGCATAAGTGTTCAGACATTTCAGCTTTAGTAAGCGCCATAGGTTCAGTCTCTCAAGGATGCTTGGAATCGCTGTTTCAATGCCTCTACGCATTTTGCAACCGTAGCGGCAATTTCCTCTTCTTCTAGCGTACGAGTGGTATCTTGCAGCGTTAAACTGATTGCCAGGCTCTTATAACCCTCAGCTACGCCCTTACCACGGTATACGTCAAATAAGTTTACGCCAACCACCTGATTTGCGCCAACTTTTTTGCACAAATCTAATATATTAGCAGCAGGAGTGCTTTCAGCCACTACAATAGCGATGTCTCGGCGGTTCGCTGGGAAGCGCGAAACATCAGTTGCCAGCGGGATTTTGCGGTCTGCCAGCTTATTCCATAGCAGCTCAAATACGACAGTACGGCCATTAAGATCAAGTTTGCGTTCCAGCTCCGGGTGTACAACGCCAATAAAACCAATGCGTTCATTATCTAAATAGATCGCAGCACTTTGTCCGGGGTGCAATGCTGGATTCGACTCGATACGGAATTCAATCTCAGACAATTTACCCGTCAATTCAAATACAGCTTCAAGGTCGCCTTTCAGGTCATAGAAATCTACGGTTTCACGCGCTAAATTCCAGTGTTCTTCATAACGATTACCTGTAATTACGCCAGCGAGCATCAACTCTTGTCTTACGCCAAGTTCGGCTTTTTCATCAGGTACAAAACGTAATCCGCTTTCAAACAGGCGAATACGGTTTTGTTGGCGGTTCTGATTGTAAACCACAGATGATAATAATCCGCTCCACAAAGAGAGTCGCATAGCTGACATTTCAACTGAAATCGGGCTTGGCAAAATCAGCGCTTCTTGTTGCGGGTGCAGTAGAGCTTGGATTTTAGGATCAACAAAGCTGTAGGTGATCGCTTCTTGATAACCACGATCGACCAGCAGGGTTTTCACGCGGCGTAACGGTAATTCTGCTTCACGATGCGGAGTCATCACTAAATCGGCGCGTAACGGCACATCAGGAATACTGTTATAGCCATAAACGCGCGCTACTTCTTCAATCAGATCTTCTTCGATTTGCATATCGAAACGCCAGCTTGGTGCAACAGCAGTCCAGCTATCATTTTGATAAGAAACGTCACAGCCTAAACGCGTCAGAATATCCGTAACTTGTTCATCGGAGATAATATGACCGATCAGCTGATCTAATTTACGACGGCATAATACGATAGTCGCTTGTTTTGGCAGCTTATCTTTATGTGTTGTATTAATAACCGGACCTGCTTCACCGCCGCAAATAGACAGCAGTAATGCGGTAGCGCGTTCCAGCGCACGTTCTTGCAGCGCCGGATCAACGCCGCGTTCATAACGATGTGAGGCATCGGTATGTAAACCAAAACGGCGCGCACGACCAGTAATCGCTAGTGGATTGAAATAAGCACTTTCCAAGAATACGTCTTGGGTTTCTTCATTCACGCCTGAATGTTCACCACCGAAAATTCCGCCTAATGCCAGTGTTTTCTGATGATCGGCAATCACAACGATGTCGCTGCTTAATTTCACTTTATTACCGTCAAGCAGCACTAATTCTTCGTTGTCTTTTGCCATACGCACAATGATGCCGGTATCAATGCGATCCAGATCAAAGGCGTGCATTGGATGACCTAGTTCTAATAGCACGTAGTTTGTGATGTCAACCACAGGATCAATAGAACGAATACCGCTGCGGCGCAGTTTTTCTTTCATCCACAGCGGTGTTGCTGCTTTAACATTAATGCCTTTAACTACGCGGCCTAAATAGCGCGGGCAAGCATCGGGCGCATCGACTTGTACGGAAATAACATCTTGAATAGTTGCGGCAACCACTGCGCTATCTGGCTGAACTAACGGCAGTTTATTAATAACAGCGACATCACGCGCAATACCAATCATACCTAAGCAATCAGCACGGTTTGGCGTTACGCTGATTTCAATTGCGGCATCATTTAATTTCAGATATGCACGCACATCTTGACCGATTGGCGCATCTTCCGGCAGTTCGATAATGCCGCTATGATCGTCGCTGATACCAAGTTCAGAGAAAGAACACAACATACCTTCTGACGGCTCACCGCGTAGTTTTGCTGCTTTAATTTTAAAATCACCCGGTAAAACTGCACCGATGGTAGCGCAAGCAACGGTTAAACCTTTTCGGCAGTTTGGCGCACCGCAAACAATGTCCAGCAGTTTGTCTGCGCCGACATCAACTTTGGTAACGCGTAATTTATCAGCATTTGGGTGCTGGGCGCATTCCATCACGCGACCAATTACCACGCCGGTAAATTCGCCCGCCACAGGTTCTACGCCATCGACTTCCAAACCAGCCATAGTGATTTGTTCTGACAGTTCGTCACGACTAATTGCAGGGTTTACCCATTCACGCAACCAGGATTCACTGAATTTCATGTTTTGGCTCCCGCGATTATTTAAATTGTTTTAAGAAACGAAGATCGTTTTCAAAGAAGGCGCGTAAATCAGTGACGCCGTAACGAAGCATGGTTAAGCGCTCCATACCCATACCGAAAGCGAAACCTGAATAGATTTCTGGATCGATACCGACACCGCGTAATACATTTGGGTGCACCATACCGCAACCTAAGACTTCCAGCCATTTGCCGTTTTTACCCATAACGTCCACTTCCGCCGATGGCTCAGTGAATGGGAAGTAAGACGGGCGGAAACGTACCTGTAGATCTTCTTCAAAGAAGTTATTCAGGAAGTCTTGGAGTGTGCCTTTCAGATTAGTGAAGCTAATATCTTTATCGACAATCAACCCTTCCATTTGATGGAACATTGGCGTATGTGTCTGATCGTAATCATTACGATAAACGCGACCTGGCGCAATAATGCGGATTGGCGGCTGTTGGGTGTCCATTGTGCGAATTTGCACGCCGGAAGTTTGAGTACGCAGTAAACGTTTAGCATCAAACCAGAAAGTATCGTGATCCGCGCGTGCCGGATGATGAGCAGGAATATTCAGCGCATCAAAATTATGGTAATCATCTTCAATTTCAGGACCATTTGCGACGGTAAAACCTAATTCACCAAAGAAATCCGCAATACGATCAATGGTACGAGTAACTGGATGTAATCCGCCATTTTCCATACGACGACCAGGCAGGGATACATCAATCGTTTCTTGCGCTAAACGCGCATTCAGTGCGGCTGATTCCAGCGTTTGTTTGCGGGCATTCAGTGCTTCCTGCACTTCTTGTTTAGCTTGATTGATAACTTGCCCTGCGGCAGGACGCTGTTCCGCAGGAACATCGCGTAATGATGTCATTTGCAGCGTTAAGTGCCCTTTCTTGCCTAAATATTCCACGCGAACTAAATCTAACGCGGCAACATCATGGGCTTCTTCTATAGCGGCCTTAGCATTGGCAACCAGTTCAGCGAGATGTGGCATTATTTTCCTCTTCTTCCGGCTCTGGAGTTCCGATAGATATGAAACCCGATTGTGGTTATAAAATTATTGATTTAAATATCCAGACAACAAAAAAGCCTCCTATTGGAGGCTTTAGCGTTATTTTTCGTTTCTTCTCTTACGCACAAGCCTCTTTAATTCAAAAGCTAAAGTAAAAAAAGAAACGGAAAATAGCAGGATTCATACTTGCGTTACCTTTTGTATTGATTGTATTGAATACAGAAATAATGAATCTAAAAAATTAAATTAATGAATACAGAATAAAAAAGGAAAAGAGGGAGTTTCCACCCCCTCTTTATCTGACTTACGCCAGAACTGATTTTGCTTTTTCAACTAAAGCAGCAAATGCTACTTTATCGAACACAGCGATATCAGCCAGAATCTTACGGTCGATTTCAACAGAAGCCTTTTTCAGACCATTGATGAAACGGCTGTAAGATAAACCATTTTGACGTGCAGCAGCGTTGATACGTGCAATCCATAGCTGACGGAACTGACGCTTACGTTGACGACGGTCACGGTAAGCATATTGTCCTGCTTTGATTACTGCCTGAAAGGCAACACGATATACGCGCGAACGGGCACCGTAGTAACCTTTCGCTTGCTTCATAATTTTCTTGTGACGTGCACGTGCAACTACACCACGTTTAACGCGAGCCATATTGCTCTCCTATCGACTTATATTCTGAATTAAAAGTTATGCGTATGGCAAACATGCCACGACCAAGCCCAAATCTCCTTTGGAGACTAAACTTTTCGGACGTAGATGACGTTTACGCTTAGTTGCTTTCTTAGTCAGAATATGACGTAGGTTTGCGTGCTTACGCTTAAAACCGCCAGAGGCAGTTTTTTTGAAGCGCTTGGCTGCGCCACGCACAGTTTTGATCTTTGGCATTTAAATATATCCACTTCGCATTGTTAATAAAACGAATCAGTCAGGCGAATAAAACCCGAATGACCTAAGTCATTCAGGTCTCACTACTTGTATGCCTTACTGTTTCTTCTTCGGAGCGAGCACCATCACCATTTGGCGACCTTCAATCCTACTTGGGTAGGATTCAACGACAGCCAATTCGGAGAGATCGTCACGGACGCGGTTAAGCACTTCCATACCGATCTGCTGGTGAGCCATTTCACGACCGCGAAAACGCAGTGTGATTTTAGCTTTATCACCCTCTTCCAGAAAGCGAACCAGGCTGCGGAGTTTTACCTGATAGTCGCCATCATCTGTACCAGGTCGGAATTTAATTTCCTTGATCTGGACAACTTTTTGTTTTTTCTTCTGCTCTTTCGTAGCCTTGCTCTTTTCATAGAGGAATTTGCCGTAATCCATCACACGGCAAACTGGCGGCTCAGCATTCGGACTGATCTCAACGAGATCTACTCCAGCTTCTTCTGCTTTTTGCAGCGCTTCATTCAGACTAACAATCCCCAATTGCTCGCCATCGATGCCAGTTAGTCGAACTTCACGGGCGCGAATCTCTGTGTTAATGCGATTAGGACGCGCTGTTTGAACTCTTTTTCCGCCTTTAATACCTTATTCCTCCAGTTGATTTAGACTACGACTGCGAATTTCTTGTTGCAGTTTTTCAATCACGTAACTTACATCAAGACTGCCTAAGTCTTTGCCACGGCGGGTACGAACGGCTACTTTACCAGCCTCGACCTCTTTATCACCGCAAACTAACATATATGGCACACGTCGCAGAGTATGTTCGCGAATTTTAAAGCCTATCTTCTCATTTCTCAAGTCTGCTTTAGCACGAATGCCCGCAGCTTGCAGTTTTTTCGTTAATTCTTCAACATAATCAGCTTGACCGTCAGTGATATTCATCACGACAACTTGCTGCGGAGCTAACCATGTTGGGAAGAAACCTGCACATTCTTCGGTCAGAATACCGATAAAACGCTCTAGTGAACCTAAAATAGCGCGATGAATCATCACCGGTACATGACGCTCATTATCTTCACCAACAAAAGACGCACTCAAACGTCCCGGTAATGAAAAGTCGAGCTGCACAGTACCACACTGCCATGCACGATCCAAACTGTCATGCAAAGTAAATTCAATTTTAGGACCGTAAAACGCCCCTTCACCCGGCTGATAATCGAATTCAAGTCCATTCGCTGTCAGCGCTTGAGCTAAATCGTGTTCTGCTTTATCCCAAGTAGCATCGCTGCCAATGCGTTTTTCAGGACGAGTAGACAACTTCACACTGATATTGTCGAAACCAAATGTGCTGTATAAATCATAAACCATTTTAATACAGCTAGTGACTTCGCCAAGTACCTGCTCTTCAGTACAGAAGATATGTGCATCATCTTGAGTAAAACCGCGGACACGCATTAAACCATGCAGTGAACCTGATGGTTCATTACGATGACAACTACCGAACTCAGCCATTCTTAATGGCAAGTCGCGATATGATTTTAGACCCTGATTGAAAATTTGCACGTGACCAGGGCAGTTCATTGGTTTGATGCAGTATTCACGATTCTCTGAGGAAGTCGTAAACATGGCTTCTTTGTAGTTTTCCCAGTGACCTGTTTTTTCCCACAGCACGCGATCCATCATAAATGGACCTTTAACTTCTTGATAATCGTACTCTCTGAGCTTCATGCGAACAAAGGCTTCAAGCTCACGGAAGATTGTCCAGCCATCGTTATGCCAGAACACCATACCTGGTGCTTCTTCCTGCATATGATACAGGTCAAGTTGCTTGCCGATACGGCGGTGATCGCGTTTCGCTGCTTCTTCTAAACGCTGTAAATAAGCGCTCAGTTGTTTTTTATCTGCCCATGCAGTGCCGTAAATACGCTGCAACATTTTATTGTTGCTATCGCCACGCCAATAAGCACCAGACACTTTTTGCAGTTTAAAATTATGGCAAAAACGCATATTTGGTACGTGCGGACCACGGCACATATCAATGTATTCCTGGTGATGATACAGCGCAGGGAATGAATCACGGCTGATGTTTTCATCAAGAATACGTAATTTATAAATTTCACCACGGGCTTCAAAAGTATCCCATGCTTCCTGCCAGCTTACTTTTTGTTTGATAACATCATAATCTTGCTTAACCAGTTCCATCATTCGCTGTTCAAGCAGGTCTAAATCTTCCTGATTTAATGTTCTGTCGATGTCAACGTCATAGTAAAAACCATTATCGATAGTCGGACCGATCGCCATTTTTGTATCAGGCCAAAGTTGCTTGATAGCGTGCCCTAATAAGTGAGCACAAGAATGGCGAATAATTTCTAAACCATCTTCATCTTTTGCCGTAATGATTTCTAATTTAGCGTCGTGCTCAATTAAATCGCAGGCATCAACACGAACACCATCAACACGGCCAGCGATACAGGCTTTGGCTAAACCTGGACCAATGTCGCGAGCAATATCCATCACTGAAACAGCATGATCATATTGACGTTGACTTCCATCTGGAAGAGTAATAACTGGCATGATAATTCCTTATTTACAGTGGTGACCCACACGCAAGATCACATATAAAGCAGTATTTTTAAATTAAATCAATGGATTGGTGCCATTTCTCGATTCACTATTATCGAACGGCTATCCAATGGTACACACACATTGATTTGTTGTGTTTCGTTTATAGAAAGCCGTTGGTAACAAGCCTTTTATTAAAACGAACGGCGGATTTTAACACCGCGGTAAGTGACTTGATAGCAGAATTTTAAATATATCTGTTTAGCAAGGAGATAGCGCATATCTTGCATAATAAATTATCCGCCAAAATAGAATTCTGGCGGATAAAAGCTGATAAGAATGAAATAATAAGACAGAAAATATTAATTTAATTCGTCACCAAATAACTTATTTACAGCTCGTTGCGCGGCTTCGATATGTTCACCGCCAAATAAATTGGCGCGATTTAATAAATAATAAAGCTGATATAACGGCTGGCGTTCAACAAAGTTGGCTGGTAAAGGCCAAACACTCTGATAACCATCGTAGATTTGCGGAGGTAGATCAGAATAAAGCGGCAACATCGCTAAGTCGCATTCACGATCACCCCAATAGCAGGCAGGATCAAAAATAATCGCTCCTACTTTACTCACACCGCAATTGGCTGGCCACAAATCGCCATGTAGCAGTGACGGCTGTGGGTGATGGCTTTTTAGACGTTGATTGACAATCGAAATAATCTTATCAATATCACCATAGTGAAGCCCTTTTTCATTGGCTAATTGCAGTTGCCAGCCAATGCGTTGTTCAGAGAAAAAGACATTCCAGTGACGCTGCCAGCGATTGGGCTGCGGGGTCGTCGCTAAATCATTATCAAAATCCAGCCCAAATCGTAGTTGATCACTCCACTGATGCAGTTTGGCTAACTGCTGCCCTAAACAATAGGCATGATGTGCATCGAGCGGCTTTAATGGCAGGTATTCAAGAAGTAGAAAACTATAATCCCGATCATAGCCAACCCCGTAAACCTCCGGTACACGAACCGTTTTGCTTTTCGCTAATGCGATAAGTTGATCAGACTCAGCAGTGAAGATTGGAAGAATATCCCGCGTGTCATACTTAACAAAAACCTCTTTTGTACCGTTGCTGACTCGGCGCGCCCGATGAATATCACCTCCGGGCAACTCCTCTTTTTCAGTAATTATATAAGTTTCACCCAGATACTCACTCAATAAACGACTGACGGATTGCCACATGACATCACCTCAAGGTTATGATCAAGATGCTCACAGATTAACCGCTCACCTATTACGAAACGTCGATCTAATGCACAGCTTTAGGCTAAACATCTTGTTTCGCGTGGTGTTTAAATTTTATTGTGAATTCATCATGATTCTACAGAACCGGCATAATTTACCGGTTTGTATCTCGACAACATACATTAAGCGTAGAAGTGGTTAGCGAATAATCAAAGCAGATTGATGAGATGCAGAACAATATAGACAAAAATACCCCAGAAAATCGGTGCAATATAAAGCTGACCGGCTTGAGCAAAAATAGAGGTATTAGGGATAGAAATTAACTTTTCTAACTCCTGACGAGAACGAGCCTGATCACCATTCATTGCTTCAAGCACCGCTCTTTCTGTTACGCCGTCACTAATATTACGTACGCGTTTTGCTAAACGCGTACCCGATGCACTCAATGCCAAACCAACAAACATCAGCAGGAAAATTACAATAAACCAAACACTGTTACTTGATGACCAGCTACCAATATCCGGTACTGGCGAGCTTACCCAGAACGATTCCAGCATCGGCGTATACTGGCGGGCAATCTTAATCAGCACTTGCAAAAAATCCATAACAGTTACAGCTATTTCCTGCATTCCAGTTTTAGGTTCAATCAAATATTTCAGCACTGAAATAATGGTAGAGATCAATGCGGGAATAAAAATCACAATACCGGCAATACGTTTAAGTAATGCCACCGCACTGGCTTGATGGTGAGTCATTCTGCCTCCGTGTCGAAACACCGATGTCTTATTCAGTTGTAACAAAAAATTATGTTCCATTTTCAGGAACATAATTTAACTGGCGATCATATAGTCTGATAAATCTTGCTGAGAGCGAATACCGTTAATTCGCAAATAAAAACATCAAAAAAATATAAGACCATAAAATTTATTATTTTTAATGGGTTACTGCAATTAAGGCATAAGTGCTAATCATCAATAATGCAAATATCACGGTACTTAGAGACCACTTTAATTCAGCCGACATGCGTTTTTCCTACGACAAAAGTTTTTCTAACCTGTAAGTGATTTGACCTACATAAAAAATACACATATCAGAGGGATATTCTCCTTTAACATTTGTATCAAATACGCCAAAATTCACCGCCTGTAAAATACGAAAGTGACTAATCTTCGTGATTTCGTAACAAATTCTATACCGTTTCGCTTTCTTTGTGTAACCCGTTTCGCCTTTGTTGCTAAAGAAAAAAAGCAAACGTTAACGTAAGCGTTTACACTGTGCCAATACAATATTAGTTTAGGAGAACTCTGTCTTATGGCAACAATAAAAGATGTAGCAAAACATGCTGGCGTCTCAACGACAACGGTCTCCCACGTTATCAATAAAACTCGTTTTGTCGCAGAAGATACCAAAGCGGCTGTTTGGGCAGCGATAAAAGATTTGAGTTATTCCCCAAGTGCAGTCGCCCGTAGTTTAAAAGTAAATAGCACCAATACTATTGGCTTACTGGCAACATCAAGCGGATCACCTTATTTTGCTGAGGTTATTCAAGCTGTTGAAGCGGCTTGTTATAAAAAAGGTTATACGCTGATCCTTTGTAATACTCAAAATGAGTTAGAAAAACAGGAAGCCTACTTAGCTATGTTGGCACAAAAACGTGTCGATGGTTTGCTGGTTATGTGTTCTGAATACCGTCCGCCATTGTTAAATTTACTCGAAAATTATCATCATATTCCGATGATGGTGATGGATTGGGGTAAACACAGCGATTTCACTGATAATATTGAAGATAACGGTTGTCATGGCGGTTATCTGGCGACACGTTATCTTATTGAACGCGGGCATCGCGATATTGCAACAATTACTGGTCAGCTTAATGAATTTACCGGACGTGAACGTCACAATGGCTTTTTACAAGCATTGAAAGAAGCAGAAATTACTATTCCTGATGAATGGATTATTGAAGCTGACTTTCAGCCGTGTGATGGCTATAAAGGCATGATGAAAATTCTGCAAGCAAAAAAACGCCCTACTGCACTATTTTGCGGCGGTGATGTTATTGCGATGGGCGCACTTTGTGCGCTGGGCGAAATGGGATTACGTGTACCGGAAGATATTTCGGTGATCGGGTATGACAATATTCGCAATACTAATTATTACAATCCGCCGCTGACCACTATCCAGCAGCCAAAAGAAGGTTTAGCGGAGATGGCTTTGGATATGTTGTTAGATCGTATCATCAATAAACGTGAAATTTGTCAATCTATTGAGCTGCACCCTGAATTGGTTGAACGAAGTTCTGTTACTGATGGTCCGCATCGAAAAAAATAACAAAAGTGGCTCAAATATACATTTCTACGGGCAAAAATCAGGAGGCGCTAAAGCCTCCTGATGTGTATTTAACTAACGGTAATACAGCGCGTTTGTTTAGTTATAAATAACTGCCCGCCCGTAACGCCTCAATTCGTTTATCCAACGGCGGATGTGACATAAACAGTTCGCTGAACGTTTTCGATTTACCATTGATGCAAAATGCCATCATGGTGGATTCTTCCTGCGGTTCATAACTGGTTTTTAGCCGTTGTAATGCAGCGATCATCTTTTCACGACCAACAAGATTGGCAGAACCGGCATCTGCTTTAAATTCACGATGGCGTGAAAACCACATGGTGATGATGCTCGCCAGAATGCCGAATAATAGTTCCAGCACCATTGATACCGCAAAATAGATCATAGGATTACCTGATGATGAATTTTCATCATTGCGGTTAAGGAAACCGGCAGCAACCTGAGCAATTAGCCGTGAAGCGAAGATAACGAAAGTATTGACGACACCTTGAATTAAGGTCATTGTGACCATGTCACCATTAGCTACATGACTGATTTCATGCGCTAAAACGGCTTCTGCTTCATCGCGGCTCATGTTTTGCAGTAAACCAGAGCTGACAGCAACGAGTGAGGCATTACGTCTGGCTCCGGTGGCAAATGCGTTAATGTCCGGTGCGTTATAAATAGCGACTTGCGGCATGGCAATGCCAACTTGCTGTGATTGACGGCGAATTGTTTCCACCAACCAACGTTCGACTTCATTGGTGGGTTGTTCGATAACTTGCCCGCCAACTGAGCGTAGCGCCAGCCATTTTGACATCATCAATGAAATTAATGATCCGCCGAAACCAAACAGGCAAGCCATGATCATTAGCCCTTGTACACTGCGCCCCTGAATACCGGTCAGACTTAGTACGATGCTAAAAACAAACATAACCGCAAGGTTGGTTAATAAAAATAACGCAATACGCATCATAAAATGGTAATTCCCTTATAGAAATAAAGTGATGTTTCTGATTTCGTAGATTTTATGGCTTAATCAGTAAAATTCAATGGTAGATAACAGAGTTATAACAATTTAATCATAACTTTACATTACTAGCTAGCTAAGTCAATGATAACTAATAAGTATTAAAATAGGATCTACAAAAATAAGGCGCTTAATCTACATTAAGCGCCTTACTGGATTCAAATAATTTTTTACTACCTAAAATTACTTACTTAATTTTTCTTTGCTGCCGCTGTTGTCTCGTTCTTTTCTAATGCTGCTAAATCTAACGCAATCAGCACAGTTTCATCGAGATAAGGATCAGGCTCTTTATAATCTTTTGGCAATTCGTCCAGAGACTTTAACAACTTTTTGTTTTCACGGGCTAAACGTTCATTGATATGTTTTAAACGAATCGCATCATCTTCATTACTCTCTTTTTCCCGTTGGGCATAGTTAAGAGAAATGTTAGCGCGTTTGTCCTTGTTCTCTTTATAACGAGCAATATTCTGCATAATGTATTGGAATTCAGCATCTTTGGCGATACGTTCCTCATGATCTTTTTTCAAGGTAGGCAGATATTTAGATTCATCATCAATAACGCTATAAGTTGCTTTATCAATACTGTCCCACGGTAAGGCGTTATCTTCAAAACGTTCGCCAGTTTCAATTGGAGCCAGTCCTGTCGGCATAATGATGTCAGGTGTTACACCTTTACGCTGTGTGCTACCGCCGTTAATACGATAAAACTTCTGAATGGTATATTGTACTGAACCCAGCTCCGGCCAGTCAGGACGTAGCATCTGGTCATAAATACGATTCAATGCACGATGCTGTTGTACTGTGCCTTTACCGAACGTTGGTTCACCAACAATCAGCGCGCGTCCGTAATCCTGCATAGCAGCCGCAAAGATTTCTGATGCCGAAGCACTGAAACGATCAACTAAAACCACTAACGGACCTTTGTAATAAACAACACCGTCAGTATCGCTATCTTCGCGGATCTTACCGTTGTTATCACGCACCTGTACGGCTGGTCCGCTTGGAATGAATAGTCCGGACAGAGAAACCGCTTCGGTTAATGCGCCACCGCCGTTAGATCTCAGATCAATAATAATGCTATCAACGTTCTGTTTAGTCAGTTTTTGCAACTGGGTTTTGACATCTTCCGTCAAACCGACGTAAAAACCTGGAATATCCAGAACACCAACTTTCTGTTTACCAATCGTTTTTAGCGTCATCTTAACCGCACGATCTTCTAAGCGGATACGCTCACGCGTCAATGTGATGGTTTTAGATTTTGCGCCTTTAGCAGCAGGAAGGATCTCTAAACGCACTTTACTGCCTTTAGGACCTTTAATTAACGCGACAACATCATCAAGACGCCAGCCAATCACATCAACCATTGGTTTATCTTGCTGACCAACGCCGATAATTTTATCCCCAACAGCGATAGATTTACTCTTAGCTGCCGGACCGCCAGCAACCAATGAATTAATTTGGGTATAATCATCTTCCATCTGTAACACTGCGCCGATACCCTCCAAAGAAAGGCTCATTTCAGTATTAAACTGTTCAGTATTACGCGGCGACAAGTAACTTGTATGAGGATCGATTTCACGAGAAAACGCATTCATAAAGGTTTGGAATACGTCTTCACTTTTTGCCTGAGTTAAGCGTTTAATGGCTGATTGATAACGCTTAGTCAGCGTTTTTTTTATTTCCGGCCATTTTTTGCCCGCCAGTTTCAGGTTTAACTCATCGTACTTAACTTTTTCGTACCAGAGTTTATCCAGTTCTTCGACGCTGGTTGGCCAAGGCGCTTTGCTGCGATCCACTTCAATTGAATCACTGCCATCAAACGTCATTGGCTGATCCAACAACGTTAGTGCATAGGTCAATCGCTCAAAACGCCGTTTTTGCGCGTAGTTATACAGCGTATAGACGGTATCTAACTGACCAGATTTTAATTCATCATCCAGCGTCGTCTTTTTATCTGCAAACCTGGCAATATCGGATGCCAGTAACACATTATGGCTATAGTCCAAGAGATTCAGGTAACGATTGAAAATCTTCTCTGAAAAGGCATCATCAAGATCGAATTGACGATAATGCGAACGAGTTAAACGAGAAGTGACACGTTCACTTACCGTTGCATGCTGCGCTTCCTGAGTCAGATCAGGAAGTTTATCGACATGAGATGTAGTGTCCTTAGCATAACTTAATCCTGCGAGAAATAAGCTTGCGATGGCAGTAAATCGGACTAAGTTATTCATGCTCTGGCAAATCTCCGACTTAGAACTGTAAATGCTCGGCGCGAACCAGCATCGCTAAACCAGAAGCAAGCTGCACACGAACACCATCTTTAGCGATTTCAAGAACAGTGGCATCCATCGCACTTTTACCGGCGCGAACCTGAACATTCTGCCCTGCTTTCAGTGCAGCAATATCGGCTGCGGACGCTGAACGAGTTGCTTTGACCGGTTGGCTTTTAGCTGGTTTAACATCTGTTTCAGCACGAACTGGTGCAGGTTTAGCTTTCACCTGAGATGAAGTGCGAGAAGACGGTTGAGCAGAATTAGCATTCGGCGCTGATTTTTTAGCCGCAGGACGAGGACGGCGATTCGCGGTTGTTTCACCCGCTTCTTTGCGTTGTGCTGCGCGCTGCGCCTGAACACGGGCTTTCGCTTCTTCCAGTTGCTTACGTGCAAACTCAACATGTTGCTCTTCCAGTACGCCGCAATCAGCGCCATCAAGATCAACTCGCTGTGCATTTGGTTTTAAACCATGCAAATAGCGCCAGCTAGAGGTATATAACCGTAAAGCAGTGCGTAATTGAGTTTTACTGAATAGCGTCTCTTCAGGCAGTCGGGTGACAACATCTTGAAAGATACCAATCTTCAGCGGCCGAGCTTCGCCTTCAGTGGTGAAACAAAGCGGGAATTTTTCTGCCAGATAGGCAATTACTTCTTTACTGCTAGTCAACTTAGGTTGATTTTCCATGAAATTTCCTGATTACAACGAACTCACCCAAAAGCGCAGGCATAGATTACACGCCATTATAATCACGCTCTCAGTAAAATCTACGTTATCCGCACTTCAAGTTTAAACTAATGATTACAAACCAACGCTTTGGTTAGGAAAACTGCTCAATTTGCCCGGAAAGCAAATCAGCAATACCTTGCAGCCCTTGTTCATCATCACTATCAAAACGGTTAAATACCGTACTATCTATATCTAAAACACCAATAACAGCACTTCCTTTATAAATAGGAAGCACAATTTCAGCATTACTTGCACTATCACAGGCAATGTGACCGTCAAATTGATGGACATCATCAATGCGTAATGTGCGTTTTTCTGCAACAGCAGTACCGCAAACACCACGTCCAACAGGGATTCGTGTACAAGCTATTTTTCCCTGAAATGGTCCTAAGACCAAGAGATTATCTTTCAATAAGTAGAAACCAGCCCAATTAACCTTTTCCAGCCGTTCAAACAGTAATGCACTGGTATTAGCCAGTAGAGCGATTAAATCGCTCTCACCATCAACCAATGCACTTAAGTCTCTTTGTAGCTCGGTATAGAACGCTTTTTTATTCATTTTATCAATACAAATCATTAAATATACATTACCGGAATTCAGTAATAGCGGCACTGAATGATTATCCGCCAGCGAGTTTAACTTTGAAACCTTTACATTCTAGCAGCTCTTTCAATTCATCGCGCTTATCGCCTTGAATTTCAATTAAACCCTCTTTGACTGCTCCGCCGCAACCGCATTTCTTTTTTAACTCTGCGGCTAATTTCTGTAAATCAGCATCATTGAGATCAAGACCAGAGATAATACAGACACCTTTACCTTTTCGCCCGCTAGTTTGACGCTGAATACGAACAATACCATCGCCTTTTGGTCGTTCTATTTCGATTTTTTCGGGCTGAATCCGACCTGAATCTGTGGAATAAACTAAACGACTATTGTTATCTGCCATCGTTTGAGCAACCTCTTATACCAGACTGGCTAAAATATCCTGCAATGCCTGAGCAGGATTAGCTGACTGAGTAATTGGTCTGCCGATTACCATATAATCAACCCCCGCAGCTAAGGCTTGCGGCGGCGTCATCACACGGCGTTGATCACCAAGATCGCTGCCAACAGGACGAATACCCGGTGTGACTAACTCAAATGCTGCACCAAACTGTGATTTCAAATATGTCGCTTCGTGAGCGGAACATACCACACCATCGAGACCATTATCTTTTGTCAGTCGGGCTAATCTTGCAGCCTGCTCTGTTACCGAAACTTCAATACCCAAGCCGCGAAGATCACTTTCATCCATGCTGGTTAACACAGTGACAGCAATCAGTTTAGGCGCATTTTTACCGTAAGGTAGTAGCGCGTTTTTTGCTGCTTCCATCATACGAGCACCGCCGCAAGCATGAACATTTACCATCCATACACCGAGTTCGGCAGCAGCGGCAACACCGCGCGCAACAGTATTAGGAATATCGTGAAATTTTAAATCCAGAAAAACATCAAATCCGCGACGATGTAACTCACGTACTAGCTCCGGTCCGTAAAGCGAGAACATCTCGTTACCAATCTTTAACCGGCAATCTTTTGGTTCAATTTTATCTGCTAATTCCAGAGCTGAACGCTGATTGTCATAATCCAGAGCAACGATAATAGGTGAAGTCGTTATCGACATACTGTTTTCCTGTACTAATGTTTTACTAAAAGCGCCTGACTCATCTAGTCAGGCAATAAATTTATTACGTTATTGCCCATCTAATCCGCGGATAGGTTTCACCGTTGACCATGACTTACATGATGGACAGTGCCAATAAAGCGAGTTGGCAGTTAAACCGCATTTTTCGCAGCGATAGCGCGGTTTAGTGCGAATTTGTTCACCTACCATTTCACGCAAAATCAATAAACTCTCTTTCGCGCGCCCCTCTTCGGCTTCCGATAGCTGGTAATCCATCAGCCGATGAAATCCCCTCATAGTCGGGTGCGATTGTAACTGACGGTTAATATAAAGTTGTGCGGCATCGCGCCCTTTTCTGAGTTCCAGCATATCTGCCAGCATGAGTTCTGCCGCCGAACCTGTATTTTCTGCTACGCAACGTTTTAAATACCCAACCCATTGATCTGGTTGATCTAAACGTTGATAGCATTCATGCAGCATTGGTATCGTTTCACTCACGAAGTCTTTATCTTGATCGATAACACGTTCAAGGGCTTCAATTGCTTTTATATCATCGCCGCGAGCAATCCAAATTCTGCCAACCATTATAGACACTCGCGCACAATTTTTATCCGCTGTAGCAGCTTTTTTTAGCAGCGCCATCGCTTTATCCAGATCATCTGAACTCATAGATTGCAATGCTAATTCGCAGTAAAAATGCGCGATTTCAATACGAAAATACTCTTTCCCCGCTTTAACTAACTTATCAGCCACATCAATAGCTTGCAGCCAGTCGCTGGTCGCTTGATGAATGATTAATAATTGTTTTAAAGCAGAGATGCGGAAATCTTGTTCGTCAATTAGCTGATTAAACATAGATTCGGCGCGATCATATAAACCGGCAGCCATATAATCCCAGCCTAATTGTTGAGTAGCTAACAGACGTTGTTCAAAAGAGAGCGAGGCACTTTCAACCAATGATTGGTGAATACGAATCGCGCGATCCACTTCACCACGAGATCGAAATAAGTTACCTAAGGTGAGATGTGCTTCAAAAGCATCGCCATCTTCTTTCAGCATATCGACAAAAAGATCGACGGCTTTATCTTGTTGATTAGAAAGCAGGAAGTTTACCCCGTCAACATACCCGCGAGATAATTTATTGGCTTCCTGCTGACGTTCCTGCTGTACGCCTCGTCGTCCCATATACCAGCCGTATGCGGCAGCAACGGGCAGTAACAGAAACAGCAGTTCAAGCATACAGCATTATTCCTTGCTGGATTGCGGCAACGCGATCGGAGGAGCGGCGATCGGTGACGAAGATTCAGTTTGCTGTAGACGCTTAATCTGGCGCTCTGCACGACCTAAACGTAAGCGCAATCGTAAATAGAATAATCCGCTGAATAACCAGCCTAATACGAAACCGCCGCCAAACAGCACTGCCAGTAGAGTTGATAACGCATAATCACCTTTTGCAATTAAGAAATTGAAAGTGACAACTTGTTCATTATGTGCGCCCAACGTTATAGAAATAACCAAAATAACGATGACGATTAATCCAATTAGTAAATATTTCACAATGCTATCCAACATCAAGATAAACGAATGAATTATACCAAGAATGCTTTATTAATGATCTGGTTAACTTAGCATTTTTGTTCGCAGATAGAAAATTAGACTTTAGCAAAACCGCGATCTATTTATACCCAATAGCTTTCAAGATTCAAGTGGACTGTAACTGAGAGCATTCCGAGAACTAAGTTCATCGAATGAACAAAAGCAGCCAGCAACCCTGCAACTTGAAAAATAACGGATATATATCACATAGTGTTACCGTAGTGACTTCTGTTACAAGCGAATAATACTATCACAAAATTTAGTGTAGCTGAGGAGATAGTTCGAACATCATCTTGATTAGCTAAATGAAGCTCCGGTGTGATTTTCATTCTCATCTTTAGAGGGGAAAACCCAACGCTCCGCCGCCCAACACGCTAAACTGGCAAATATGCCGCTTAATAATATCGAAACAATCAAATCTTCCGGCCAGTGCATTCCCAATAATAAGCGGCTTCCGGCTACGGTTACTGCCCAGAACATCAGCACCGCAGCACTAAAATAACGGCGGCGAGGTAACAATATTCCCATTCCTAGCAATGCCCATGTCGCAGTAAACAGCGTATGCCCTGATGGGAATGAATAACCGGTTTCATGTTTCCAGTGTTTGACCAGCCACGGCGGCACTAGATTCTGTCCATGTAAATATTGATCAATGATTCTGGCTCGTGCTTTGCGCGGCTGTAAATAAAATGCCTGTTCGTTGTTGCTTTTATACGCTTTCTCCAGCCACAACACATAAGGACGAGGTTCTTCTACCGCATCTTTGATAGCCGATTTCACTATCTGACCGCCAATAATCGCTATTGCCAACACTATCATTAATGCGATAGCACGTTTCAGCGATAACGGTACACTCCGAATAAACCATAAAGACAAAACAATACAAGTAAGTATGCCCCACGGCGAGCTGGCTGTTTCCGTTGCCCAAAATAATGGACGGAGCAAAAAGTTATCTTCATCAGGCGTCCATGACCAATCGCTAAACCACACGGCGATTGGCATCACTAAAAGAATTAACTCACCACAGATAATCCAGCGAAAAGTGCGATTTACCATATTACTTATTGACTCTGATATTCTGTTTGCCGGATATAATCCCATAAAAACAACAAAATTAATAAACATACTCTTCCTCGTCCGCTGATTTTTTCTTAGCTATTCAGCAACAAAAGAAGTTTGATTAGATTATACTATTACGCTTTCTCTGACTGACACAGTCACAGACATCAAAATCCCTGATGGATAACAGGTTAGTTTTCAGCTTGATTAGGGATATACAACGCAGTAATTGGTTATTGGAGAGTATCATGCAGCTAAAAAGAGTGGCAGAAGCGAAATTACCGACAGCGTGGGGCGATTTCCTCATGGTTGGTTTTGAAGAGCTTGCCACAGGACATGACCATGTTGCTTTAGTCTTTGGCGATATTAGCGATGATAAACCGGTACTGGCTCGTATTCATTCAGAGTGCCTGACCGGTGATGCACTATTTAGTTTACGCTGTGATTGCGGTTTTCAGCTTGAAGCTGCCATGCAGCATATTGCAGAGGAAGGTCGCGGTATTCTACTTTATCACCGTCAGGAAGGCAGAAATATTGGCTTGATAAATAAGATCCGCGCTTACGCGCTGCAAGACAAAGGTGCAGATACCGTTGAAGCGAATCACCAGTTAGGTTTTGCTGCCGATGAGCGCGATTTCACCCTTTGTGCCGATATGTTTAAGTTATTGAATGTTAGCTCCATTCGTCTGCTCACCAACAATCCAAAGAAAGTTGAGATATTGACCGAAGCTGGTATTAATATTGTTGAGCGCGTACCGTTGCAAGTCGGACGCAATCCGAAAAATGAAAAATATCTGGATACCAAAGCGGCTAAGATGGGGCATCTGTTTTCTAAATAACGTTTGTCTAAGTCGCAATTTATAGCAAAGAAATAGCCCGTTGAAAAACGGGCTATTTCCAAAAAATTTACAGCAATTACTTTACTGGCAGTTGAATGTTTTTAAATAGCGCTTCGACCTCTTCCGAACCTCTTAACGCTACCGCTTTATCGACAATATCACGCGTCAGATGCGGCGCAAAACCCTCAATGAAATTGTACATATAACTACGCAAGAAAGTTGTACGGCGGAAACCGATCTTCGTGGTGCTATGGGAGAATATATGGCTGGCATCGATTGCGACTAAATCTGGATCTTCTTCTGGATCAACCGCCATATTAGCCAGTACACCCACGCCTAAACCTAGTCGTACATAAGTTTTGATAACATCGGCATCGGTTGCAGTAAAGACGATTCGCGGTGTTAACCCCGCTTTATCAAATGCCACATCCAGTTCAGAACGTCCGGTAAAACCAAAGGTATATGTTACCAATGGATATTCTGATAACTCCTCGATACTCACATGAGTTTTACCGGCTAACGGGTGATCCGCTTTTACCACAATGGCGCGATTCCAGTGGTAGCACGGCAGCATCACAAGATCTTCATACAAATGCAGCGCTTCGGTTGCAATGGCAAAATCCGCATTACCTTTTGAAACCGCCTCTGCAATTTGAGTCGGTGACCCCTGGTGCATATGCAGCGAAACTTTTGGATAACGTGTAATAAAAGATTTGATCGCTTTTGGCAGCGCATAACGTGCCTGAGTATGTGTTGTTGCCACATACAAGGAACCTTGATCCGGATAGGTATGTTCACCTGCGACAGATTTAATAGCATCGATTTTAGATAGCACTTCTCGCGCAATCCTCACGACCTCCTGCCCTGCTGGAGTCACTTCCGTCAAGTGTTTACCGCTACGGGTAAAGATCTGAATCCCTAGCTCATCTTCCAGCATTCGCACCTGTTTACTGATACCGGGTTGAGAAGTATAAAGGCGCTCTGCGGTCGAGGAGACATTCAGATTGTGATTTACTACTTCCACAATATAGCGAAGTTGCTGTAATTTCATGCGTAACACCACCACTTAACAAGTATCGCGATTTTTATACCCGTTATGGGTATAAACAAACTTATTTCTATTCAGAAAGTTAATAAATACTCAATCACCATTGAGTTTCATTAAATTTGTTATTAAACATCTGAATGTCATAAGCGTCATTCGCATTTGTTGTTACCCATTTAAGGTATAAAAACAAAACGCTCTATAGTTAAATGACATATAGAGCGTTTTATATCAAGTGATAATCAACTTAATCGTTTGCATTCATTATTTCTTCGCCTCAGACCACTTTCCATCAGCATAAAATGCTGACCAACCGGTTGCTTTCCCATTTTTCTCCGAAGCAACGTACTGCTGTTTTGTCTTACGGCTAAAACGAACCGTGGTTTTATTCCCTTCGGGATCTTTAACCGGCGCTTCTGCCAGATAAACTAATTTTTCCGGTAAACGATCTTTAAAACGGCGTAACTCTTCAACCGTCGGCGCTCTGGTTTCACGGGATTTAGGGAATGTATTCGCCGCTAAAAACAAACCGGCTGCGCCATCGCGTAATACAAAGTAAGCGTCAGATTTTTCACATGGCAATTCCGGTAAAGGGATCGGATCTTCTTTCGGCGGCGCAATATCGCCGTTACGCAAGATTTTACGCGTATTCTTACATTCTGGATTAGTACAGCCCATGTACTTACCGAAACGTCCGACTTTTAAGTGCATTTCAGAACCGCATTTATCACATTCGATCACCGGACCGTCATAACCCTTGATGCGGAATTCACCCTCTTCGATCTCGTAACCGTCACATTCTGGATTGTTACCGCAGACATGAAGTTTACGTTGATTATCAATTAAATAACTATCCATTGCTGTTCCGCACTTCTTACAGCGATGACGGGCGCGTAATGCGTTAGTTTCTGCATCATCACCCTCTAATACATTTAAAACTTCTGATTCAGGGATCAAATTAATCGTTTGTTTACAACGCTCTTTCGGTGGTAACGCATAACCGGAACAGCCGAGGAATACACCGGTACTGGCGGTGCGAATTCCCATTTTACGACCGCAAGTCGGGCAATCGATCGACGTTAATACGACCTGATTTGGACGCATTCCGCCCTCTTCTGGATCAAGTTCCGCCTGTTCAAGCTGCTGATTGAAATGAGCAAAGAAATTATTCAATACGCCTTTCCATGGTGCTTTATTGGTCGCAACGTTATCCAGATCATTTTCCATACGCGCAGTAAAATCGTAATCCATTAAATCGCGGAAATTCTCTTCCAAACGATCGGTAACAATCTCACCCATTTTTTCTGCGTAGAAACGGCGGTTTTCGGTATGAACGTAACCGCGATCCTGAATAGTGGAAATAATGGAGGCATAAGTTGACGGACGACCAATACCGCGTTTTTCCAGCTCTTTAACCAAAGAGGCTTCACTAAAACGCGCAGGCGGTTTAGTAAAATGCTGGCTTGGTAATAGTTGTTCTAACGTGAGTTTTGTACCGACTTCAATCATCGGCAAGGTTTTATCTTCATCATTTTTACGCAATGCCGGTAAGACTTTCGTCCAACCATCAAAACGTAAAGTACGACCTTTAGCTTTCAGCAGGAAATCACCGGCTTTTACGGTTAATGTCGTTGAGTCATATTTGGCTGGCGTCATCTGACAGGACACAAATTGACGCCAGATCAATTGATACAGCCGTTGAGCATCAGCTTCCATATCTTGCAGTTGTTCAGACAAGGTTTCTACGTTAGAAGGTCGAATCGCTTCATGAGCTTCTTGCGCGTTATCTTTACTACTGTACTGATTTGGTTGTGCTGGCAGATATTTCTCGCCGAAATTCTCGCTGATATAACCGCGTACCATATTCAGCGCATCTTGACTCAAATTTGTTGAATCGGTACGCATATAGGTAATATGACCCGCTTCATACAAACGCTGCGCCATCATCATCGTTTTCTTCACACCAAAGCCCAAACGGGTACTTGCCGCCTGCTGCAATGTTGAAGTAATAAATGGCGCGTTTGGTTTGCTGCTAGTTGGTTTGTCTTCGCGCTCTAAAACTTCATATTGTGCTTTTTCCAGCAACGATACCGCCGCATGGGTTTGATCACGATTAACCGGTTTAAACGCTTTATCTTTGAGATGAGTAACCTGCATTTGCAGTGGTAAATCACTGCCAAAATTTAAATCCGCATGCAGTTCCCAAAACTCTACTGGAACAAAGGCTTTAATATCACGTTCACGTTCTACAACTAAACGTACTGCCACTGATTGCACGCGACCAGCGGATAAACCACGCGCGATTTTTTTCCACAATAGCGGCGAAACCATATAGCCCACAACGCGATCCATAAAACGGCGCGCTTGTTGGGCATTAACGCGATCAATATTCAACTCGCCCGGTTCTTTAAACGCCTGTTGGATCGCATTCTTAGTAATCTCATTAAATACTACGCGGCGATAACGATCGTCGTCACCGCCAATGACTTCCCGCAAGTGCCATGCAATGGCTTCCCCCTCGCGGTCAAGGTCGGTTGCCAGATAAATGGTGTCGGCTTTCTCCGCCAGCGTTTTCAGCTCCGCGACAACTTTTTCTTTGCCCGGAAGAATTTCATAGTGAGCAGCCCAATCGTGATACGGGTCGATCCCCATACGATTAACTAACGTTTGTTTGGCATCTTTCTTGACTTTGGTGCCTTTCGCGGCTTTTTCTTTCGTAGACGCTGAGCTTTTAGCGACCGAACCACTCGTTGGCAAATCCCGGATATGACCGACGCTGGACTTAACCACGTAGTCATTTCCTAAATATTTATTGATTGTTTTAGCCTTAGCCGGGGACTCCACAATAACGAGCGCTTTACCCATGATGTTATTTACCTAAATTAGACCTTCTTGAATGAAATTCGAGATTTCAGCCGGTGATAAAAAGTACCAACTGATAGTAAAAAGCATGTCTGCTGTATGTCAGCTATATTGTAGCGGAAATATAAAATATCAATTTTTGAAATTTCATATCCATTAAAATCAATCAATTAAAGCTAATCATAGCCGGTCAATACTGACAAACAGACACTCCGCTTCTACATCTGAAAGCCCATAACTCTACCTGATAAAAAGCGCTACGCAACAAAATTAGCTCGCAGAGTGGTTTTTTATCACTGCCGTTCCCTCTGATCTGATTAGAAAAAAACGCTTTTGTTTGAAGCCTAACCGCTATATCTAAGCACTTCGCGCATTGCTCCCGCAGAGATAGATGACTAAACTAGCGCATCTGGTCAATTTTATTCAATACGCGTTACATTGCGGTGACTAAATCACCTGATGTGTAACGAGTATATCGGAGCAAAACATGCGTAATGAAACATTACCTATTTCCCGTCAGGCTTTGCTGGAAGAAGCTAACCAAATTATTCATAACCACGATGACTATATTCATGGCATTGAAGCCACTTCCGTCGAGCAAAAAGGTGACGTGCTGGTTTTCCGCGGTGAGTTTTTCCTGAATGAAGACGGATTGCCGACACCAAAAACAACGGCAGTGTTTAATATGTTTAAGCATCTTGCCTATGTTTTATCGGCTAAATACCATTTGGAAGATTAAACGGGATAAGATAAATAGCAGAGCAGTTATTTTTCTCTTCTATTTATATAAGCTAAAACGCCAGCGCCCTGATTATAAGATCAGCGCGTTGGCGTCATTAACTTGTTAAAACAATAAATTAACATTAATGTTTGGAAATTATCGTAAAAATATAACTTCTTATCCGAAGTGCAGATTACTTAGCTTCAGCGAGATCTTTTGGTACGCCATTCTGAATATTGTTCCAGATCGCCCCGCTCGCTTTACCATAGTGACGAACGCATTCCATCACTTGATCCGGCATCTTTTCCTGGCAAATATCAGATAACTTACGATAGAAATTAAGCGCTAACTGCCGCGCTTCAGGATCAGCGAAATAATAACGACCAACGCGCATATACAGCCCTTTTATCCCATTAAAGATCAAGCCATAAATAGGATTACCGGACGCAAAAGCTAAACCGCGAAAAATGTTGTAATCCAGCTCAGTGAAGGTTTCTGGATTCTCTTCACAATTTTCCGCTTGCGCTAAAACTTCCCGTGCTTTTTCTGGATTCTGACGCACAGCAAGCCGAATAAAAATTGAGGCAACATTGGTTCTGACCGCTAATAAATTTTCAATAAGCTGCGGAACGTGATCATGATCTAAGCGTGCTAACGTTTCTAGCAAACTTAAACTGGACGTTTCCCAGAAATTATTTACTTTCGTAGATTTCCCGTGTTGGATAGTTAGCCAGCCATCGCGAGCCAAACGCTGCAATACTTCACGTAAAGTTGTACGAGTTACACCAATAAGCTCAGATAACTCACGTTCTGCGGGAAGGATTGTGCCGGGAGGAAAACGATTATTCCAAATACTTTCTATAAGATATTCTTCCGCAAATCCTGCTGGGCTTTGAGCCTTGATCACCATATCTGCGCCTTTATCATCATAAACATGTTGTATTATGTAGGGTATTTTATTAAAAATAATTGACTTTATCATACCAGAAGCACCTAGTAGGATATAGCACCAAACACGCTTCATTAGGATAAACTGTGGATTAAGTTACAGAAATAGCCTCATTTTTACGTAATAAATCTTCTGTTGTATGTTTTACAAACAATTTATTACATGAATTTTCTACTTAATATCTCAATTCTTAAACATAGAAAGATGGCATCACGATAAAACTAGTTTAAACTAGGCGCAATTGGCGATTATGGATAGATATTAAAGTAAGTGAATTTAACTATGTTATATTTTTTGAGTAGATGTTCTAAGGGAAGAGGTGCTTGGTTATTACTGGCTCTGAGTGTCATTGTATTCGAGCTGGTTGCCTTATATTTCCAACATTTCATGATGCTAAAACCTTGCGTTCTCTGCATTTATGAACGTTGTGCATTATTTGGTATTCTTGCCGCCGCATTGATCGGTATGATTTCACCTTATACTGCTATCTTACGCTATTTAGCCATTTTAGTTTGGTTATACAGTGCAATTGAAGGTACGTTGCTGACATGGAAACATACTATGCTCCAGCTTCACCCTTCTCCAGCGACTAGTTGTGATATTTTTGTCAACTTTCCGTCTTGGTTACCGCTAGATAAATGGTTGCCATCAGTATTTGTTGCTAGCGGTGACTGCTCAGAAAAACAGTGGTCATTTTTATCACTTGAAATGCCGCAATGGTTACTGGCTATTTTTGCTGTCTATCTGTTGATTGTGTTTTTAGTCGTTATCGCTCAATTCATTAAACCAAAAAGACGTTTTTTCTATAACAATCCATTGTGATAGTTTATTTGTTATCTAAAGAATAAAACGGCATGTAAATATAACGTGCCGTTTTTTATAATAATTGGTCAAATATATTCACCACCTTTCAAATTGCCACGGTGCAGGTTGCCCGCAAGCCCCTTAATCACAGCTCATAAAGACGTTTCTTGGCTATCAATGCAGCGCCTTGCCTGCATCTTGAAAGATAGTGAGGATACAATAATCATTAATAAGCACTAAAATATTAACCAATATAAATTATTATCAATATCATAAATAAAACTGAACTATTTAATAACTCAATCGCAGATTATTAGTATCAGTGAAAAAATTCATATTTATATTATTATTCGCTTGTCGATATGATAATTATATGCAATTGTAAGTTGTGAGGCGTTTACAACTTCACGACTTATTTATTACTACAACAAAATTATTATATATCCAAGATGATTACCCCTGCTCGCAGGGGTACTTTTTATATAGTTACTATATAAATAAACTCTATCTTGCCCAGTCCGGTTTATTCAGAATGTGATCCTGCCAGTCAATCACTTCACTTTCCGGTACAGCAATGTGACGCACCGAGATTCTGGCAGCGTGCATTGCTGATTTTGAACCAGTTAATAGCGGATGCCATTGCGGTAACGGTTCTCCCTCAGCAATTAAGCGATAAGCACAAGTTGGAGGCAGCCATTCAAATGTCGGCAGATTATCACGGGTAAGTTTGATGCAATCTTCTTCCAGCTCAAAACGGCGATCATAATTGCGGCATTGGCAACTTTTAATATTGAGCTGGTTACAGGCAACATTGGTAAAATAAATTTCATCAGTATCTTCATCGATCAACTTATTCAGACAGCATTGACCGCAACCATCACAAAGAGATTCCCACTCGTCATCAGTCATCTCAGGCAACGTTTTTTGCTGCCAGAAAAGGGATTGGCTCATAACATTATTCCGTTTATTTTTAAGAAATTAAGATCAGAATGATTACAAAAAAAGAAGTAATCTAAAAAAGAAACGCCTGTAACTCTCATGCTACAGGCGTCTATCTAAACATTATGAAAGGATTATAACACGCGGCTGGTAATTTCTTTACCATTGAGAGCAACGGTAAATGTATCACCGTGTTCGATAGCACCAACACCAGCCGGAGTACCGGTTAAGATAATATCGCCCGGACGCAATGTAAAAAAGCGGCTCATATAAGCAATTAAAGGAACGATCGGCGTAATCATTTGACTGGTATTACCATTCTGACGCACTTTACCATTAATACTTAGCGATAATGTCGCCTGTTGCGCGTCACCAAACTGACCAGCAGGAATAAAACCAGAAATTGGGCAGGAAGCATCAAATGCTTTTGCTTTTTCCCACGGCTCACCGGCTTTTTTACATTCAGCTTGCAAATCACGCAGCGTTAAATCAATAGCAATACCATAACCAACAATGGCATTTGCCACACGACCTTCATCAGCATTTTTTAAAGGTAAACCGATTAAAACTGCCATTTCTACTTCATAGTGAACAGAACCAAAACCGTCAGGAATAGTGATTGGCTGAGTAATATCACACAGTGACGTTTCAGGCTTAATAAACAATAACGGCTGTTTTGGCGCGTTATCGCCCATTTCTTTAATGTGTTCAGAATAGTTTTTGCCTACACAAACAACTTTATTTACTGGCAGCTCCAGTAAGTCACCCTGCCAATCCCGATGTTGATACATACGTTTGCTACTCCTCTTTACATGAGTTCATATCGATTCGCATACTATTTGAAATATCATATCACTGTCTTGGTTGAGAAAACTTAGATTGAACGCTTAGTTTTGTATAACGTTATTGCATCGTTATGTTTAAATTAATCTAACAAACACGTTACTTATTCTATTCTTCGATTGACCAGCCAAACTCTTCCGGGCGTTGCAATAAACTTTCTATTGGCGGCGGAACTTGCAGATAAAAGCCCTTTTCAGTGAGATCCTGTTTTACCCGCAAAATATCCGCAGAAGCGAGTTTTTCACGTTGTTCGAGATCCAAAATCATGACAAAAACAGGCTTACCAAATGTTGCCATTAACTCATCAGGAATTTTGGAAAAATCACTTGGATTTTCATCACGCGGCGCTTTTGCACTTTGGGTCTCAGTATACAAATAGGTTTGATCGCGCTTACTACTACGATAAATGGCACATAACATTCGGGATTACACTCTAATTAATTGACTCAGTGACTTGCCTAGATATGTTGGTAACTATAACATGCTGCTATTCGTTCGTATATTTCACTAATATTGAACTTTATATAGTGTGCTTTGACAACTGCCAAAGCCAAATGTTGAGTCAGGACAGATGTCACAATCATCACCAGTTGAATTAAAAGGCAGCAGTTTTACGCTGTCCGTTGTTCATTTAAATCATTCAGATCCGGCTACTATTCGCGCTGCTTTAACGGAAAAAGTACAACAAGCTCCGGCATTTTTACAAAATGCGCCTGTCGTACTGAATGTGGCTGCTCTTTCACCTGAAGCTGACTGGAATCAAATCCAACGCGCAGTAACAGATGCCGGATTGCGTGTTGTTGGTGTTAGTGGTTTTCAGAGTGATGAACAAAAAATGTCCATTCAATCTGCCGGATTACCGCTGCTGACGGAGGGAAAAACGCGGAAATCATCAAAAACAGCCATTACTCCTGTTATTACACCGCCAGCGGCTAAAACTCGAATTATCAGTACTCCAGTTCGTACAGGCCAACAAATTTATGCGCGAGATTGTGATTTGATCGTCACTAGTCACGTCAGCGCTGGTGCAGAATTGATTTCTGACGGAAATATTCACGTTTATGGCATGATGCGCGGACGCGCACTCGCCGGAGCAAGCGGTGATACAAGCTGCCAGATTTATTGTACTAAGCTCGCGGCTGAATTAGTTTCTATTGCTGGTCAATATTGGCTAAGTGACAGAATACCAGCTACATTTTATGAACAAAGCGCCCGTTTTTTTCTCAAAGACAACGTTTTAACTATTGAATCACTAAATTAAGCCTTTTTTACAAGGAACACGCCATGGCACGTATTATTGTTGTTACTTCCGGTAAGGGCGGCGTTGGTAAAACTACTTCCAGCGCAGCTATTGCTACCGGTTTAGCACAAAGAGGTAAAAAGACCGTTGTTATCGATTTCGATATTGGTTTACGTAATCTTGATCTAATCATGGGTTGTGAACGCCGCGTCGTATATGATTTCATTAATGTTATTCAAGGTGACGCTACGCTTAATCAGGCACTCATTAAAGATAAACGTACTGATAACCTCTATATTCTGCCAGCGTCGCAAACTCGTGATAAAGATGCCTTGACTAAAGAAGGTGTTGCCAAAGTCCTCGAAGATTTATCCGAGATGGAATTCGATTTTATTGTTTGTGACTCCCCTGCCGGTATCGAAAGCGGTGCATTAATGGCGCTCTATTTCGCTGACGAAGCAATCATTACTACCAATCCGGAAGTCTCATCAGTTCGTGACTCAGACCGCATTCTTGGTATTTTAGCGTCTAAATCCCGCCGCGCAGAAAACGGCGAAGATCCGATTAAAGAACATCTGCTAGTCACTCGCTATAATCCCGGTCGTGTAACACGCGGCGATATGCTCAGTGTTGAAGACGTTGTAGAAATTCTGCGTATTCCTCTGGTTGGTGTTATTCCTGAAAGCCCCTCTGTTTTACGCGCATCTAACCAGGGTGAACCCGTTATTCTGGATACTGAATCCGATGCGGGTCTGGCTTATTCCGATACGATTGATCGTCTTCTTGGTGAAGAGAAACCATTCCGCTTCCTGACAGAAGAGAAGAAAGGTCTATTGAAACGTCTGTTCGGGGGATAATAAATCATGGCATTACTAGATTTCTTCCTGTCCCGTAAAAAAGCGACAGCTAATATCGCCAAGGAAAGGCTGCAAATCATCGTGGCTGAACGCCGTCGCGGAGACAGTGAGCCGCATTATTTGCCGCAATTGAAAAGAGATATACTTGAAGTTATTTGTAAATATGTACAGATCGATCCTGAAATGGTCAGTGTACAGTTAGAACAGAAAGGCGATGATATTTCTGTTCTGGAACTTAACGTTACACTGCCTGAAAACGATGAACCAAAACCTATCGTTAAAGCGTAATAATGATCTGTTTTGAATAAATAGTTGTGTTATTGAGAGTATCACTTGAGAGTTTTGCTAAAAAAGAAAGCGCCATTATTACATCGATTAATAATGGCGCTTTTTTGTTTAAGTAACCTCAGGTTTGATTTGTAGAGGAGGTAGATTGCCGCCCCTACTGGAAATGACATAATTATTTGAAATTATACACTTTCAACCTGCATAAACGGCTTCGCTTCCTGTTCTAATAAAACCAGTAAACGATCACCCATTAATTCCCCGCGCCAGCCTTGTAACAATTCCGATTGCGGATCATCGTTTTGCTGCCAGTACGATTTCAATAACTGATTAATTTGGCGGCGAGATGCCAGTAACTCAACATTTAAACCGCTTTCAGCGGCAACAATCTGAATCAGAGATTTAATATCTTTAAACAGCTTTTTGTAGCCAGCATGATCAACAATGCGTGTTATTTGCTCTGGTAGATTTTCTTCCGGCACATTCTTCGCCTCTGCAACCAATCGCAATAAAGTACGACCGTGATAGCGTATTTCTGGTTCGCTTAATCCTAACGATTTCAACTCCGCTAAAGACGTCGGCTGATAACGCGCCACCGTCCAAAGATTTTCTTCGCGCACGACAAAATTAACCGCCATATCGCGTTCACGAGCTTGATTTAACCGCCATGCCGCCAACGCTTTCAGGCAAGCGAGCTGCTGGCGATTGAGCTGCCAGGCATTGGTAATATCCAAATAGGCTTGTTCCGGCGCAAGTATTTCACAGCGCCGTTTACTGATCATATCGCATTCATTTTGAGCTGCATCTAACCACTGTAATTGCTCGGTTTCTTTCAAGATAATATCGGCAATCGGCAACAGATAAAACACATCTGCTGACGCATAAATACATTGCCTTTCTGACAGCGGACGCGCTAACCAGTCGGTACGCGATTCGCTTTTATCCAATTCGATATGCAGATATTCCGCCACTAACGCCGCAAAACCAGTTGATAAAGAACGTTGATTAAATGCAGCCAGTATTTGAGTATCGATCAACGGATTCGGCAATACATTGAATTCATGAAAAAAAACTTCAAGATCTTCACTACAGGCATGAAGTAGTTTGACTACATTCGGATTAATTAATAAATCACGAAATGGCTGCCAGTCACTAATCTCCAGCGGATCAACCAGTGAAGTTTGTTTGCCATCAAACAGTTGGATTAACCCCAAACGCGGATAGTAAGTTCGTGTACGAATAAATTCGGTGTCCAGCGCAATTTGTGCAACCTGACTGGCTTGTTCACAAACAATCTTTAACTGTTCATTACTGGTTATTAGTTTATAGTCCACTTTATACGTTCTCAGCCTGCTGCTGTAGCACTTCATCACGCAGATTTTTGCGTAATATCTTGCCGACATTTGACTTCGGCAATTCATCACGAAACTCGATGAGTTTCGGCACTTTATAGCCGGTCAAGCTGCTACGGCAATAAACCAGCAGTTCATCTTTGGTCAAACTTGGATCGCGTTTTACCACGTAAATTTTAACTTTTTCACCTGCAACGCCATTCGGTACACCGATAGCTGCCACTTCCAAAACTTTAGGGTGATGAGCAACAACATCTTCAACTTCATTAGGATAGACGTTAAACCCTGATACCAGAATCATATCTTTCTTGCGATCAACAATTCGCATAAAACCTTGCTCGTCCATAGTGACAATGTCACCGGTAGAGAGCCAGCCATCTTTCAACACTTCATTGGTTGCCTCCGGACGATTCCAGTAACCTTTCATCACCTGCGGACCTTTAATCCACAGCTCTCCGGCTTCTCCCGCAGGAACATCTTCACCCTGATCATTCACTAAACGAATATCTGTCGATGGGAACGGTAAACCAATACTGCCGCTGTATTGCTGTAAATCATACGGATTAGCGGCAACCATCGGCGAACACTCAGTCAAACCATAACCTTCCAATATGTGCGTACCGGTTAATTGTTTCCAGCGATCTGCAACGCCGCGCTGAACAGACATTCCGCCGCCAACGGTGATGTGTAAATGAGTAAAATCCAGCTCGCGGAAATCTTCATTATTCACCAGTGCATTAAATAAGGTATTCACACCTGTTAATGCCGAGAAAGGATAACGCGCCAGTTCTTTTACCACTTCTTTTAAATTACGCGGATCAGTAATCAGCAGATTGCAGCCGCCAATATTAATGAACAACAGGCAATTTACGGTCAGTGCAAAGATGTGATACAGCGGCAGCGCCGTAACAACCAACTCCTGACCAACTGTTAATAACGGCATATATGCCGCTTTTGCCTGCTCCATATTGGTAAGCAGATTACGGTGAGTCAGCATTGCGCCTTTCGCTACACCAGTTGTTCCGCCCGTGTATTGCAGCAATGCCAAATCATCAGGTGTGATATTGGGCTTAACATATTGCTGGTGGCGACCTTTTCTTAATACTTGTCTGAACGAAACCGCGCCCAGCAAATGATATTTCGGTACTAATTTTTTAATGTATTTCACAACAAAATTGACCAGCGAACGTTTACCAACCGATAGTTGATCACCAATGCCGGTTAAAATGACATGTTCAATTTGAGTGTTTTTAACGATTTTATCCAGCGTATGCGCGACACCAGACACAATAACAATCGCTTTTGCACCACAATCATTAAGCTGATGCTCCAGCTCTCTTGGGGTATACAGCGGATTAACATTCACCACGACTAATCCGGCACGCAAAACACCAAATAGTGCGATGGGATATTGCAACAGGTTTGGCATCATTAACGCTACCCTGTCACCTTTTTTCAGTCCTAATGAATTCTGCAAATAAGCAGCAAATGCCCTGCTCCGCGCCTCTAAGCGGCGGAATGTCATCGTTTTTCCCAGATTAACAAACGCAGGTTGATCGGCAAATTGTTGCACAGATTGTTCAAACAAATCAGCCAGAGAAGCATACTTATCAATTTCAATTTCTGCCGATATATCCTTTGGATAGCGAGCCAGCCATCTTTTATCCACTTTTGAGCTCCACATTTTTCTTAACAAGTGTTTTTGTTGTTTGTTTTAATAGATAAAAAATTACTCACGTCCGGGTAATTTCTTCCATGTTACTTCATTGCGTAAATATACCGGCTGAACATCTTCCACTGCCTGCACTTCGCCGTTATTCCAGCGTTCAAGCGCCAGCGGTAACATATCTTCAGCTTGCGGCAACAGCATTTTACCATCAGTGAAAATAATATCGCTGCTTGTTGCCATATCAGGATAAGCCTGCCAGCCTGTACCTACCGTTGCCCATGTTTTATCCAAAGATTCATCATGAATAACAGTAGATTGCAACAGTTCGGTGACTTTTTCCGGCGGTAATACTTGCTCTGAGCCAATAACGTGCCATTGCCCTTGCGTGTTACGCTGATATTGTCCCCAGTAAACCTCACCCATGCGTGCATCAATCGCCGCAAGCACTTGTGATGCCCCTGTCATACGAAATGCACCCTGCGCCATCGTATTTAATGTGGACAAGCCAATTACCGGTAAATCTGCGCCCAGAGCTAATCCTTGTGCAATACCAATACCAATTCGCACACCAGTAAAACTGCCCGGACCACTGCCGAAAGCTAAGGCATCGAGATCGGATAATTTCAAGCCAGATTCCAATAAAATCTGCTGAACCATTGGCAACATACGTTGAGTATGTTCACGAGGACACAGTTCATACAAAGCATGGATCTCACCATCATTCCAAATGGCAACAGAGCAGGCTTCAGTGGCTGCATCAAGCGCAAGAATTCGCGTTGACATAGAAAACCTCAGACGGGAAATATAAGTATCAGTATGAATAATATCAATATGATTGAAAACGATAGAATTTAGCGATCATACCATAAGCAATTATCCTATTGCTCATGCTTCGGTCGTTTCTGTAAAAATTCGATCGCCTGCGCTAAATCACGGGTTCTTGGCGCAGGCGGTAAACTATTAAGGAAAATCGCACCATAAGGACGCATTACTAATCGATTATCACAAATCACAATAACGCCGCTGTCATCGGTATCACGAATCAAACGCCCTACGCCCTGTTTAAGCGTGATCACCGCGTCAGGAAGCTGCACATCATTAAAGGGATCACCGCCGCGCAATCGGCAATCTTCAATACGCGCTTTAAGTAATGGATCGTCCGGTGAAGTAAACGGCAATTTATCGATAATCACGCAGGATAACGCCTCACCGCGCACATCGACGCCCTCCCAAAAACTATTGGTTGCCACTAACAAAGCATTGCCGCTTTCAACAAATTGCGATAACAGCTTCGCTTTGCTGGTTTCACCCTGCATTAATACCGGCAACGTCATGGTTTCGCGGAACGTTTCGGCTAAATCGCGCATCATTTGATGCGAGGTACAGAGAAAAAAACAGCGCCCGTCATTGGCTTCAATTAGCGGTTGCAGCATTGCTGCCAACTGCTTTGCACCGCCGAATTGATTTGGTGACGGTAAAAAGCGCGGTACACACAGCAGCGCTTGCGTGGCGTAATCAAACGGACTTGCCAGCAATAAAGTTTCAGCGTTAGTTAATCCTAAACGTTGATTAAAGTGATCCAGAGAATCATTTACCGATAGCGTTGCAGAAGTAAAAATCCAACTGCCTTTTTTCTCGTCCATCAAATCACGGAATTTTTCAGCGACAGAGAGCGGCGTTAGAGCCAAGACAAAATGGCGCGCACCGCATTCGTACCAGTAGCTATATCCGGGAATAGAGACATCTTTCAGGCGAGTAAGACGTGTGCGATATTGTGTCGCACGCTCAAAAGCAGCATCAAGCAAAGCGGAGCGACCTAACGCCATTTTGATCACGTCATAACATAAAGTCAGTGCATCATCGAGCAGCAGCAAAGCGCGTTGAATATTCGGCTGTTCCAAAACATCACGCAGATTGCCCCTAAAACCAGGTTCACCCAGCGCCAACCGGAAATCCATCGTGCTTTGTGTCAGGCGATCCGCGCTTTTTTGCAACTGTGCCATATCACGCACTTCGGTACGATACGCGATGATGACATCTTTAGCTAAATCCAGTAATTGGCGGCTGGTAAGCTGCTGACCAAAATATTGGCTGGCAATATCGGGCAACTGGTGAGCTTCATCAAAAATCATCACATCGGCATTGGGGATCAATTCGGCAAAACCGGTCTCTTTCACCACTATATCGGCTAAAAACAGATGATGATTAACAACAACCAGATCTGCGTCCATCGCGCGGCGGCGAGCTTTCACCACAAAGCATTCTTTGTAATACGGGCAATCACTGCCGAGACAATTATCATTGGTACTGGTAACAAGCGGCCATATATAGCTATCTTCAGCAACTTGCGTACACGTGCTGACATCACCGTCATTGGTACTGGACGACCAGCGCCGCAGATTAACCAGATCATTCAGGGTCGAATTAGACAACTCGCCGCCCGTCATGGTTTGCTGTTCCATGCGTTCAAGACACAGATAATTAGAGCGCCCTTTGAGCAATGCCAGTTTGCCGGTAAATTCCAGCGCAGTCGCAACCATTGGCAGATCACGGGCAAATAGCTGATCCTGCAACGCTTTAGAACCCGTAGAAATAATCACTTTGCGTTTAGATCGCAAAGCAGGCACCAGATAAGCATAGGTTTTACCCGTACCTGTACCGGCTTCCACCACTAATTCTTGCTTTTTCTTTATTGCATTGGTAATGGCTTTCGCCATTAAGCGCTGCGGCTCACGCGGTTTAAAGCCTTTAATTGCCTGAGCTAATGCACCTTTAGGTGCGAAATCGTCCGCCAAGTGAAGTATCCGTTGTCTTGATAATCGACCGCCATCATCTGACGATAAGGAGAAAAAGAGGGTTATTATGCCTTTTCTTACAGATCATCACTACTTTGTTTAGATTTTCTCAGCAGTGATGTGAAATTAATCGCGGCAAAATCTATGGTTGTTATGATAATCTTGTTCAATTAATAAAGTAATAATTGGAAATAACATGATGAATATTGAACGAATTAATCCAGCTAAACGCTGGTCTGACGCAGTGGTTTATAACAATACGATTTATTACACCAGCGTACCGGAAAATCTTGATGGTGATGCTACCGCGCAAACGGCTAACGTTCTGGCGGATATTGACATCATGCTGCATCTGTTGGGTTCCAGCAAAGATCGTATTCTGGACGCAACTATTTTTCTCGCCGATAAAGCTGACTTTGCCGCAATGAACGCCGCATGGGATAGCTGGGTAGTTGATGGACAAGCGCCGGTTCGTTGTACTGTTGAAGCGAAATTAATGAAACCGGAATACAAGGTTGAGATTAAAATTATTGCCGCGAAGTAACGAATATAATTGAAAGGAATTCATCAAACTGTAGGGGCGCTTAATAAGCGCCCGCCTCACAACCAATAACTCATTAGCCTTTTGCGTAAGCTACCGCTTCACGAGCTAATTCTGTAATACGATTAAAATCACCTTTCGCAATCGCATCGGCTGGTACTAACCATGAACCGCCAACGCAGACAACGCTTGGTAATGCTAAATAGTCACGGCAATTATTCAGACCAATTCCGCCAGTTGGACAGAAACGCACTTGAGAAATTGCGCTGCAAATTGCAGATAGCGCTTTTACACCGCCGTTTGCTTCTGCCGGAAAGAATTTAAAATCACGTAAGCCGTAATTCATTCCCAGCATTAATTCAGATGCACTGCTAATACCCGGAATTAATGGAATATTGCCCTCAACTGCCGCTTGTAGCAGAGAATCGGTTAATCCCGGACTAATCGCAAACTGACCGCCAGCCGCTGCAACATCAGCTAATTGTTGGCTATTTAGCACCGTACCGGCACCGATAATTGCCTCTGGTACTTCTTTCGCAATAGCGCGGATCGCGTCGATCGCGCAAGGTGTACGCAGCGTAACTTCCAACACACGAACGCCACCAGCAACTAATGCTTTTGCCAAAGGAACAGCATCTTTCAACTCTTTAATTACGATAACCGGAACAACTGGTCCATCGGACAGGATACTTTCTGCGCTTACTTTCCAATTTTTCATCTTGTAAGACCCTTGATATTTGTTATAGCCACTAAAATTAACGTGTCACAAATTTACTGTCACACGCAAGAAATCAACGCATTATGCTGACCAGAATACATCGACTGGTGTTTGAGTTTGGTGAATGATGGCGCGAACAGGCATTTCGTTCAGATCATCACCTGCTTGTGCCTGATGGAATACCGCTCGTTTATTTTCACCCACTAAATGCAGGAAAATTTGACGGCTGTTCAGCAATGCAGGCAAGGTGAGCGTCAGGCGATCCAACGGTGCGGTTAACGGTGTCATTCCCATACACAAGTGTTTCGATTTCATATCCAGTGCAGGTAATAAGTTTTCTGCTTTTGGGAATAATGACGCGGTATGCCCGTCATCACCCATGCCGAGTATCACAACATCGAATGGCTTGGCGATGGTTTTCAGGGATTTTTCGATCCCCTGTGCGCCCTCAAATGGTGTTGCGCTTGCATTTTTTAATGAGACAAAATTTGCCACAGCAGCGTGATCCTGTAACAAATTTTCCCGCACTAATTTTTCGTTGCTGGCATCATCATGGCAATCAACCCAGCGTTCATCAGCCAGCGTGATCGTCACCTTTTCCCAACTTAACGATTGCTGACTGAGTAATTTAAATAAAGCCAGCGGAGTTTTACCGCCAGAGACAACAAGACTAGCTTTTCCTTTGCTATTAATTCCTTGCTGCAATTCAGCAATAATCCGTTGCGCTAAACGACGATTTAAATCGTCAGTTGATGGAAAATTAGTAAAGTTTGCCATGCGAATTACCTTTCTACCTTTTTTAACACTATTTATATTTATTTTTATATTTCGGGCGGTTAACAACCGCCCCTACGATTTATTCTTTCTTCAAATTATTACTCAAACTCACTCCATGAACGTCCATCACGCGTAATCATCGCCACCGATGCAACAGGACCCCATGTACCAGCCTGATACGGTTTTGGCGGTTCATGATCAGCCGCCCACGCATTCATAATGGAATCCACCCATTTCCACGCTTCTTCCACTTCGTCACGGCGAACAAATAACGCTTGAATACCGCGCATGGTTTCCAGTAGTAAACGCTCATACGCATCAGCAACATGTTGCTCCTGAAAGGTATCCGAGAAGCTCAAATCCAGTTTGGTCGTTTGTAGATGATGTTTGTGATCCAGACCCGGTACTTTATTCAGGATTTGAACTTGTACACCCTCATCAGGTTGCAGGCGAATCGTTAAAGTATTTGGCGGTAATGATTGATAAGACTCGCTAAACAAATTTAATGGCGGATTTTTAAAGTAAATTACCACTTCCGAGCATTTAGACGGCAAACGTTTACCGGTTCGCAAATAGAATGGCACGCCAGCCCAACGCCAGTTATCAATATCTACGCGGATAGACACGAATGTTTCTGTATTACTGCGTTTATTCGCGCCCTCTTCTTCCAGATAGCCCGGTACTTTCTGCCCTTGCACAAAGCCAGCCGTATATTGACCGCGCACAGTTCTTTCACGCACATTGGTATGATCGATACGACGCATAGAACGCAGCACTTTGACTTTTTCATCACGAATACGGTCAGCGCTTAAATCTACTGGCGGTGACATGGCGATCATCGTCAAAATTTGCAGCAGATGGTTTTGTACCATATCGCGCATTTGACCGGCTTTATCAAAATAGCCCCAGCGCCCTTCAATACCGACCTCTTCCGCGACAGTAATCTGAACGTGATCAATCGCGCTGTTATCCCATTTTGCGGCAAACAGCGAGTTGGCAAAACGCAGCGCCAGCAAATTAAGAACCGTTTCTTTACCTAAATAATGGTCGATACGATAAACCTGAGTTTCATCAAAATATTCAGCAACCTGATTATTAATTTCCCGCGATGACTGTAAATCTGTACCCAACGGTTTTTCCATCACCACACGGCTAGGAAATTTATCTAGCCCTGCTTCGCCCAAACCGCGACAAATCGCACCGAACGTATTTGGCGGCATAGCAAAATAGTTAATGGTAACGCGCGTTTCTTGATCCAGCTTTTCACCTAATCGACTAAACGCAGGGCTATCATTGACATCAAGATTACAGAAATCTAAACGCTGGCTAAGACGCTGCCAAATATCAGCATTAATCTTCTCTTTCATAAAAGTTTGCAGCGCTTTTTCAACAACGTCTGTGTATTCCGCTTTGTCCCACTCAGCACGACCAACGCCCAGAATTCGTGTATCAGGGTGAATATGCCCTGCTTTTTCTAACTGATAAAGTGATGGTAATAGCTTGCGGCGAGCTAAATCGCCTTTAGCACCAAAAATAACCAGATCACAGGCTTGCGCTATTGAATCATCAACCATCTTTATCCTCCTCAAAAAGCAGCCGTAATTATCTCCCGCTGCTCAAAAACTATGTAATCAAAAAATCATGTAATTTTATTACATAAGTAATGTACATCTTTACCTGATGTGCGTAAACAGGCAGCTAATAAGTATCAATTTGTGAGTGATATTTTGTCACATTTAACTGTAACTAATTAAATATAAAAATAATTTGTTGATATTTTGTTTTTTCATGATTGAGAAAAATCATTGAAATAAGACATCGGTCATAAATCATGAAAAAAAATTACGAAATAATCACCCGTTACTACACATCTCAATACTTGATAAGTATATTTCCATAAACCATAGATTAGTTTCTCCTTTATATGTGATAGGCGAAACAGCGCGGGACATAACAAAATGCTGGAAAGAATTCTTCAATTTCGAGATTCGCTAAGTAAATCAGAGCAAAAAGTCGCTGATGCGATTCTGGCTGCACCGCAAACGGCGATCCATTCCAGCATTGCAACCTTAGCTAAAATCGCGAATGTCAGTGAACCAACCGTTAACCGTTTTTGCCGCAGCTTAAAGACGAAAGGATTCCCCGATTTTAAACTGGCATTAGCGCAAAGTCTGGCAAACGGTACGCCTTATGTGAATCGTAATGTCGATGAAAACGATAGTACTGATGCGTTTACCGATAAGATCTTTGAATCTGCGATTACCAGCCTGAATATGGCACGCAATAGTCTTGATATTAGCGCGATAAATAACACAGTAAATTTGCTGATAACTGCCAAAAAAATCTCGTTTTTTGGTTACGGTGCTTCTTCCGCTGTCGCTCATGATGCGATGAATAAATTCTTCCGCTTTAATGTTCCCGTTATCTACTTCAACGATATTGTGATGCAGCGCATGAGCTGTATGAACTCTAATCAGGGTGATGTTGTGGTGCTGATCTCTCACAGCGGCAGAACTAAAAGTATGGTTGAACTGGCAGAGATTGCACAAAGTAATGGCGCAACGGTGATTGCTATTACTTCACCGGGAACACCGCTTGCTAAAATCGCCATGCTGCCGATCTTGCTCGATGTTCCCGAAGATACTGATATTTATATGCCAATGGTATCGCGCCTCGCCCAACTGACCGTTATCGACGTATTAGCCACCGGATTTACCCTGCGTAACCAATCCGCCAGAGACAGCCTGAAACGCGTTAAAAATGCGTTGAAAGAATCGCGATTTGATAAGGGTTAACAACGCGGTGGGTTCACGGGCGACAGATTGTCGCCCCTACCAAAAACCACATAATCATTTGAAAATTATCGTAAAAATATAATTTTTATCCGAAATTAAGGTTAATTTTCTCTAAAACTATGCCATTTTGAATATATCTAGCATATTGGGGTGTTTTTCAATGACGCGCAAAAGTTTTAGGCTACTTCCAGTCGGAGTACGTTTATGCTGTTCCCAAGCCTGAACTAATGATGATGAAACACCGACAACACGCGCAAATTCTTCTTGTTTCAAGTGCGCTCTTGCTCTAATTGCTTTTACATCAGGTAACGCAACGCTAGTTACACGAGCGGCTTTAACCTCACCTTTCTTAATCGCCACGGCTTCCTGAGCACTGGCAAGTAATTCGTTAAATAATTCTTCTTTCATTTTGCCTCCTCAATCGCAGCTATCACTTTTTTAAGCTGATTTTTTTCACTACTTGTTAAACTATCTTTCTCACTTTTAGGATAAGCGATCAGCAAATATATTTCGCCATCTCGTGTCAGGTAATAATAGATTACGCGAATACCACCACTCTTCCCTACTCCAGATAGCGACCACCGAACTTTTCTGCATCCTCCAGTACCAACAATAATATTGCCGACAGTTGGGTCAAGGCTGAGAAACTCTTGAAATTCCTGATATTCATCAGCACTTAATAATCCATCTATTTTTCTTTGGAAAACAGATGTTTCTATGAAATGAAGTAACGCCATTAATTGCACTCACTCTTACATAGTAAGATTATATTACTCGTACTATGTGCGAGTAACAACTCTTTTGATACAATTTGATAATACTACCCATAAAAAAACCGGCGGCAAAATCAAATCTTGCCGCCGGTTTTTCAGGAGAAAAATCTTATATGATGAAATTATTCACCATTCAACGCTTTTCCGATCTTCTCAAACAAATCACCCGATAAGTTATCTAAGCCGCGTAATTTCTCTAATGAATTACGCATCAAATCCTGACGGGTTTCATCGTAACGGCGCAGGCGGATCAGTGGTTCGATCAGGCGAGATGCCACTTGCGGATTGCGTTGGTTAAGATCCACCAGCACATCAGTTAAGAAAGCATAACCAGAGCCATCTTTCGCATGGAATGCTGACGGATTTACCGAAGCAAAAGCACCGATCAACGAACGAATACGATTCGGGTTGTTCATGCTGAAAGAACGATGATTCAGTAATGTCTTGAGATTCTGCAAGACTTGCTTATCAGGGCTGCTCGCTTGCAGAATAAACCATTTATCCATCACTAAACCGTCTTGATGCCAACGTTCGTCAAACTCAGCCATTAGCGTATTGCAGCACGGCAATTGAGCGGCAACAGCGGCGGATAACGCCGCTAATGAATCCGTCATATTATTGGCATGATGATATTGCTGGCTCACTAAACCATCAGCGAATGTTTTATCGGTAAACGCTAAATAGCTTAAACAAACGTTACTTAACGCGCGTTTAGCAATATCACCATGTTCAATACGATATTCCTGCGTTCTGTTAGCTAAATACACCGCTAGCCACTCATCTTGCATTTCTTGGGCGAAAGTTGTTACCAACGCGCCTTTTACTGCATGAATGGCATCTGGATCGATCACGTCAAACAGTTCAGCAATTTCATTTTCTGACGGCAGCGTTAATATCTGCGCGGCTAATGCAGGATCTAATACGTCACTCAGCAAAATAGCGCGGAAAGCATCAATCACATGCAACGGTAACTCAAATGGTTTGCCTTGCTGTACATTCGCCACATTCAATTTGATGTATTTCGCCAGCAGCATTTGAGCGGCGTCCCAACGAGCGAAATCATTAGTCGCGTACTGCATTAAAAACGCGAGTTGCTGATCGGTGTATGGATAATCCAGTTTGACCGGCGCGGAAAATTCACGCAGTAACGAAATAATCGGTTTTTGCTCAATGTGATCAAAGATAAAACTCTGTTTTGATTCAGTGACATTAAGAATGGAATTTAGCGTTTCTCCGTTATATGAAAGCGGGATTACTGCACCAGTATCCGAATACAGTTCGATACTTAACGGAATATGCAACGGTAATTTTTCTGCCTGATCCTGCGTTGGCGGTGTCATTTGGCTTACGGTCAACGTGTATTGCTGTTTCGCTGCATCGTAACTGTCGCGCACAGTTAGCTGCGGTGTACCGGATTGACTGTACCAACGGCGGAACAGCGTCAAATCGATACCGGAAGCGTCTTCCATCGCCTGCACAAAATCATCACAGGTTACCGCTTTGCCGTCATGACGCTGGAAGTAGAGTTTCATACCTGCCTGAAAATTCGTTTCACCTAACAACGTGTGCATCATGCGGATCACTTCTGAACCCTTTTCATAAACAGTCAGCGTATAAAAATTATTCATTTCGATGACTTTATCAGGGCGAATTGGGTGCGCCATTGGGCTGGCATCTTCGGCAAACTGTGCGCCGCGCATAACGCGCACGGCATCAATACGATTCACAGCTCGCGATCCTAAATCAGAGCTGAATTCCTGATCACGGAAAACCGTTAAGCCTTCTTTCAGACTCAACTGAAACCAGTCGCGGCAAGTAACACGGTTACCTGTCCAATTGTGGAAATATTCATGACCGATCACCGATTCAATATTCAGATAATCTTTATCCGTTGCGGTTTCGGCTTTTGCCAGCACATATTTTGAGTTAAAGATGTTTAACCCTTTGTTTTCCATCGCACCCATATTGAAGAAATCAACGGCAACGACCATGTAAATATCCAGATCGTATTCCAGCCCAAAACGAGTTTCGTCCCAGCGCATGGCGTTTTTCAGTGACGTCATAGCCCAGTCAGCACGATCGAGATTACCGCGATCCACATATAATTCCAGCGCTACAGAACGCCCTGATTGCGTGACAAACTTATCGCGTAATACATCAAAATCACCGGCAACCAGTGCAAAAAGATAACAAGGTTTCGGGAACGGATCTTGCCACTGCACCCAATGGCGACCATCGCTTAACTCACCTTGAGCAGTACGGTTTCCGTTAGAAAGTAAGAATGGATAGGCTTTTTTATCCGCCGTAATGCGTGTGGTAAAACGTGCAAGTACATCAGGGCGATCCAGATAATAAGTAATATGACGGAAACCCTGAGATTCACACTGTGTACACAGCGCATCACCGGAAACATACAATCCTTCAAGCGCGCTGTTAGCGGCTGGGTGAATATCATTAATAATTTTCAGCGTGAAGTTATCCGGCAGATTATTCAGCACTAATTGCCCGTCTTGCTGCTGGTAATCCTGCCAGAGAAGATCATTAACACTGACTGAAATCAGCGTTAAATTTTCGCCGTCTAAAACTAAAGGCGCATGTTTTTCACCATTGCGCTGAACCTGACTAATAGCCGTTACTCTGGTGGTTTCTGGTGTGAGATCGAAATCCAGATCGATGTCGGTAATCGTGAAATCAGGTGTGCGATAGTCCTGACGATATTTTGCCTGTGGTTTGTGTGTCATATAGCGCCTATATAAAATAATGTCGTTCTTCATGTATAAAGCTGAGTCTATGCTTGTTAATCAACAGTTGCAAAAGTGCTGGCGGTGAAATCATCGACTAAATAAGAGAAAACAATAAGATAACGAGAAAAATAATCATTTTCTTTTCTGTATATATTCAGTATTGTTTTTGGCTTGATGGAAAGTCAGACAGACTGAGCGCACATATTCAGAGTTTATTAACCCGATATTAAAGGTATACTCTCTGGACATTTCAGAGCGTCACTCAATGAGAAAACAGTAATCGCAACATGAAACAACAGGCAAGCCCCATTCTCACCTCATTATTAGATACCGATGCTTACAAATTGCACATGCAGCAAGCTGTATTTCATCGTTATCGCACCACCACTGTGGTAGCAGAGTTTCGTTGCCGCAATAATGAAGATCTTCTCGGTGAATATGCTGATGAAATTCGCCAGCAAATCGCGTTAATGCAAGATTTGGCGCTCACCGAAGAAGAATATCAATATCTGCGCGCCCTGCCTTTCTTTCATCAGGATTATTTAGACTGGCTGAAAACGTTCCGTTTTAATCCTGAGCAAGTAAAAGTCAGTAACGAAAAAGGCAAGCTACATTTGCGAATTAGCGGTCTTTGGTGTGAAGCGATTTTGTGGGAAATTCCGCTGCTGGCGATTATCAGTGAAACAATACACTGTCACAGAACACCGAATATTGGCAGCGAACAAGCTGTTGCTTATCTGCGCGATAAACTGGCGCGTTTTCGTGCTGATTCGGCTGATGTGGATCTGTCACAATTTAAACTGTCTGACTTTGGTACGCGCCGCCGCTACAGTAAAGCTGTACAACACGATATTGTTTCGGTGTTACAGCAGGAATTTTCGCCTTATTTAATCGGCACCAGTAATTATGATTTAGCGCGGCGTTTGTGTATGCCGCCTGTAGGTACGCAAGCGCATGAATGGTTTCAGGCTTTCCAGCAAATCAGTCCGGTATTGGCGAATAGCCAGCGCGCAGCGTTACAAGGCTGGCTGGACGAATATCCCGATCAGTTAGGTATCGCCCTCACCGACTGCATCACAATGGACGCTTTCCTGCGTGATTTCGGTATTCAATTTGCCAGTCAATATGAGGGATTACGCCATGACTCCGGCGACCCATTTGAATGGGGCGAGAAAGCGATTGCTCATTATCAGCATTTAGGAATTGATCCGTTAACTAAAACACTGGTGTTCTCGGATAATCTTGATTTTGATAAAGCGCTAGCGCTGTATAAACATTTTTATATGCGCGTTAAGCTCGTTTTCGGTATCGGTACGCATTTAACCTGTGATATTCCAAATGTTAAGCCAATGAATATCGTGATTAAGCTGGTTAAATGTAACGGCAAGCCGGTGGCTAAATTGTCTGATAGTCCGGGTAAAACCATTTGTCAGGATAAGAGTTTCGTTAAAGCCTTACATAAGGCGTTTAATTTACCGTTAGTTAAGCGGGATAATTAATCTCCGGCTTGAATAAGAAAATGGCGATAATAATAGATTAATGGATTGATAATAAATAACAATTTGTAAGAACAGCAATCAATCGCCCGTTGGTTTCACCGTGATTTTGCGGGCGGTTGATTGTCGCCCTCATGAAAAAATTGCATAATTATTTGAAACTCATCGTCGTAATAATATAACTTCTTATCCGATTATCCGATTATCCGATTATCCGAAGTTTAGGTTAATTTATCTGCCAGATATTGCGGTTTTCTGATTGTCAGTTAACATGCTGCCAGTCATAGCGTTAGGCTGCGAATGCGAGTAATACCCTATCCGCAGACCTGAAATTACATTAAACAAATTGAATATCATAAGAGAGAAATTTATGAGCGTAGTGCCTGTAGTCGACGTATTGCAAGGTCGCGCTGCGGTTGACAGCGAAGTCACCGTTCGCGGTTGGGTACGAACCCGAAGAGATTCTAAAGCCGGTATCTCCTTTTTAACCGTTTATGACGGTTCCTGCTTTAATCCATTACAGGCTGTCATTAATAGTTCTCTGCCGAATTATCAGGACGAAGTTTTACATTTGACAACCGGCTGTTCGGTGATTGTCACCGGTAAAGTTGCAGCTTCGCTTGGCGAAGGTCAATCTTTCGAGCTGCAAGCAACTGACGTGAAAGTTGCGGGTTGGGTTGATGATCCTGATACTTATCCAATGGCAGCTAAACGCCATTCTATTGAATATTTGCGTGAAGTAGCGCATTTACGCCCGCGTACCAATATTATTGGTGCAGTAGCGCGTGTGAGGCATACGCTGGCGCAAGCGATTCATCGGTTCTTTGATGAACAAGGTTATTTTTGGGTGTCTACGCCGATTATTACTGCGGCGGATACCGAAGGTGCCGGTGAAATGTTCCGCGTTTCTACATTAGATCTGGAAAATTTGCCGCGTACTGATAAAGGTCAGGTAGATTTCAGTGAAGACTTCTTCGGTCGGGAATCGTTCCTGACTGTTTCTGGTCAGTTAAACGGCGAAACTTACGCTTGTGCGTTATCTAAAGTTTATACTTTTGGTCCTACTTTCCGTGCGGAAAACTCAAATACCAGCCGTCACTTAGCTGAATTCTGGATGATCGAACCGGAAGTGGCTTTTGCCAATTTAAATGACATCGCAGCGCTGGCTGAAAGTATGTTGAAATATGTGTTTAAAGCGGTATTAGAAGAACGTCCTGATGATATGAAGTTCTTTGCTGAGCGCGTAGACAGCGAAGCGATTTCTCGTCTGGAAAAATTCGTTACTTCTGATTTTGCTCAGGTTGACTATACCGATGCTATCGAAATTCTGCTTAATTGCGGGCAGGCGTTTGAAAATCCGGTAAGTTGGGGTATCGACCTCTCTTCTGAGCATGAACGTTATCTGGCAGAGAAACATTTTAAAGCGCCGGTCGTAGTGAAAAACTATCCGAAAGATATTAAAGCGTTCTATATGCGTATGAATGAAGATGGCAAGACCGTTGCCGCAATGGACGTTTTAGCTCCGGGTATCGGTGAAATCATCGGCGGTTCGCAGCGTGAAGAACGTCTGGAAGAGTTTGATCGCCGTCTGGCTGAATTAGGCATGAATAAAGAGGATTACAGTTGGTATCGTGATTTACGCCGTTACGGTACTGTTCCTCATGCGGGTTTTGGTTTAGGTTTTGAGCGTTTAATCGCCTATGTGACTGGTGTCCAAAATGTCCGTGATGTTATTCCGTTCCCAAGAACACCAAGAAATGTTTCATTTTAATTACAATTAATTAATAGATTGAATATTTCTATTTTAGATTGAAATATTCAGCTTGAATTAAGTTGTGAAACCCTAAGGGCTGGATATTCCAGCCCTTTTTTTATTGATTTTAGATGTGTATCACAAAGTTTAAATATATTCGTATATGTAACAAGTTATTTTTACTTGTAAGTTATTGCGTATGTTAGTAGCATCTAAACGCTCAATTAATTGTCTTGCGGGCATAAAACCTGCAAGTAATTTAGATGGCATCAACGTTTACCGACTACAAAATAAAGTCGGAAGCAGTGGCAGATGCCAAACAACTCCAATGAGGGAAGTTTAAAGATGAAACGTAAAATTTTAGCAGTGATCGTTCCAGCTCTGTTAGTTGCTGGTGCAGCAAATGCAGCAGAAGTTTATAACAAAGATGGTAGTAAATTAGCAGTTACCGGTAAATTCCAAGCATCTCACCATTTTTCTCATGCTGATAGCAAAGACGGCGACAAAACTTATGCTCGTTTAGGTATTCGCGGTGAAACTCAGATCAATAGCCAGTTGACTGGTTATGGCATGTACCAAACTCAATCTAATACTAAAGCTGCTGAAGGTGGTAATTCCGTATTTACTCGTTTAGCTTTCGTTGGTCTGGATGCTGGTGATGCTGGTTCTTTCGACTATGGTCGTAATTATGGCATTAGTTATGACATTAATGCCTGGACTGACGTATTGCCAGAATTCGGTGCTGACGCTGTCGCTGAGCCTGATCGCTTTATGAGTCTTCGCGGAAGCAATTTAGCAACTTACCGTAACTCTAGTTTCTTCGGCTTAGTTGATGGCTTAAAATTTGCCGTTCAATATCAAGGTCGCAATGATAAAGATGATAGAAATCATGTAGACAGTAACGGTGATGGTTGGGGTCTTTCTACCAGCTATGATTTAGGTGCTGGTTTCGCTGCTGGTGCAGCTTACACATCGTCTGATCGTACTGACGGTCAACAAGGTGATGGTAAAGGTGATCGCGCTGACTCTGTGATTGCTGGTGTTAAATATGATGCTAATAATGTTTATTTAGCTGCAATTTATACTGGAACTCATAATTATATCTCAGAAACTAGTAATGAGATTGGTGCTTACAACAAAACTCAAGGTTTTGAGGTTGTTGCTCAATATATGTTTGATTTCGGTCTGCAACCATCTGTAGCTTATGTATATAACAAAGCTAAAGATCTGGAAAATGTTGGCGTTAAGAGCGAAGAAATCAAAAACTACGCAACTGTAGGTGCTACTTACTACTTCAATAAAAATATCTCTGCTCGTGTTAACTATCTGATCAACAACATTGATAATGATAACAAACTGGGTATCCCTCACGACGACATCACTTCTGTTGGTTTAGTTTACGTATTCTAATTCTCTTATCTAAAGAGAACAGTTTATGTACACAGAAAGCACCTTTCGGGGTGCTTTTTTTATGATCTAATTCACGGTATTTATGCAAAATAAAACTATGTTATTAAATTTTGCAATATTTTTAACAACCCTATAGTTTTATTTACTTTTTCATGTTACACCAGTAATTGAAGCCGACGAGTTGATGCAACTTTAACTATACTGATTCGTTCTGCTTTTCTCCGTTAATCTAACCTAAATCCATTGGAAGTCATCTACTATGTTTGAACATATTAAAGCCGCACCCGCTGACCCGATATTAGGATTGGCAGATTTATATAACGCCGATACTCACTCAAATAAAATCAATCTTGGCATTGGTGTATATAAAGATGAAACAGGTCAAACGCCGGTTCTTGATAGTGTAAAAAAAGCGGAACAGTTTTTACTGGAAAATGAAAAAACCAAAGTGTATCTCGGTATTACCGGTATTCCTGCTTTCGCTGGCTGCACACAAGAATTGCTGTTTGGTGCTGGCAACCCAATTCTCACCAGCAAACGCGCGCGTACTGCACAAGCACCAGGCGGAACAGGCGCATTGCGTATTGCGGCTGATTTTATTGCTGCTAACACCAATGCAAAACGCGTCTGGATCAGTAATCCAAGCTGGCCGAATCATAAAAATATTTTTCGGGCAGCAGGATTTGAAACCTTTGAATACAACTACTACAACGCAGCAGAACATGCGCTAGACTTCGATGGTATGCTCGCTAGTTTAGAACAAGCACAAGCTGGTGATGTAGTGCTGTTTCACGGCTGCTGCCACAACCCAACCGGTATCGATCCAACCGCTGAACAATGGCAGATATTAGCTGATCTTTCCGTAAAACGCGGCTGGTTACCACTGTTTGATTTCGCCTATCAGGGATTTGCCAACGGTTTAGAAGAAGATGCTCAAGGTCTGCGTATTTTTGCAGCCACCCACGCTGAATTGATTGTCGCCAGCTCCTACTCTAAAAACTTCGGCTTATACAATGAACGTATTGGTGCATTCACAATAGTAACCGCCGACAGCGAAAATGCCGATCGTGTTTTCAGTCAGGTAAAAACAGTGATTCGTGCCAATTACTCAAATCCACCAGCGCACGGCGGTCTTATTGTTACGACCATATTGACTGACCCTACTCTACGCGCCATTTGGGAGCAAGAACTGACCGATATGCGCCTGCGTATCCATCGTATGCGTCAGCTATTTGTTACCACGCTGCAAGAAAAAGGTGCGAAGCAGGATTTCAGTTTCATCATCAAGCAAAACGGTATGTTCTCTTTCAGCGGGCTGACTCAAGAGCAAGTGCTGCGTCTAAGAAGTGAATACGCCATCTATGCAGTTAATTCAGGACGTATTAACGTTGCTGGCTTGACTCTGGATAATATGGCACCTCTATGCGAAGCGATTGTTAATGTGTTGTAATTGATAACACAAGAAAAAAATAAAGGACGTTTCGGCGTCCTTTATTATTTTTAATAGATTAATCAATTACAAATCTTTCCTCTTATAAGGCTCAATATCGCCCTCTTTTCTGGTTTTCAGAAATTTCAGCACCCAGACATATTGTTCAGGATTCGGCGTTACCAGCTTTTCCACTTCTTCATTCATACGCCGCGCGATAGTATGAGCATCGGCATCAGCAATATCGCCCATTTCAGGATTGATATAAATATCCAGAACACCTTCATCAGGGCGATAAACCGGAAATAGCGGCACGATCGCCGCATGACAAACTTTCATTAAACGTCCAACGGCTGGCAATGTCGCTTTGTAAGTAGCAAAGAAATCAACAAACTCACTATGTTCAGCACCGTGATCCTGATCAGGCAGATAATATCCCCAATAGCCCTGACGCACCGAACTGATAAAAGGCTTAATGCCATCTTGCCGCGCGTGCATACGACCGCCAAAACGACGACGAACGGTATTCCACATCCAATCAACCAGTTCATTTTTCTGATGGTGGAACATCGCTGCCATTGGCTGACCGCGCGCCGCCATCATCATGGCAGGAACATCAACGCTCCAGCCGTGCGGCACCATAAAAATTACATTACGCCCGGAAGCACGGATCTCGTCTAACTGTTCATCACCATGCCAACGCACTCGTTTCATCAGATATTCAGGGCTGCGTATACTTTGTTCAACCATCAGCATGGTTGAGTAAACCGCAGTCGCAAACATTTGATCGATGATCTCTTCCCGCTGCTGTTCTGTTAATTCAGGAAAGCAATAAATAAGATTAATACGTGCGCGGCGTCTGGCTCCGCTGACAAAACGACCAGCGAATTTCGCTATTTTACCAAGTATCGGATTTCTTACTTTTGCCGGAACATAAGCCAGCAATAACATGATCCCGACACCAAACCACACCCCCCAATATTTAGGCAGGAAAAAAGACTTTTTAAATACCGGAATAAATTCCACATTTGAACGCTGTTTTTGTTGTTTTTGCATATAAAACTCATTAGATATGATGAGTAATCTTTGTTACTCAACCCTGACTGATCATCAAGAAAAGAAAGATTATTTAGATATATAAAAACAAAACGCTGTTGAATCTCTCAACAGCGTTTTATTTATTATCAGAGATGAAGCTGCGGCGTGACTTCTTTTACTAACGCCAGATATTCTGCACGATCTTTACCAATTAAGCCTTCAGTACGCGGCAAGGTTGCTGTTAATGGGTTAACCGCCAATTCATTCACCCATAATTCATAATGCAAGTGAGGTCCGGTTGAACGACCTGTATTGCCAGAAAGAGCGATGCGATCGCCGCGTTTTACTTTCTGACCGGGTTTCACAAGAATTCTATTTAAGTGCATATAACGAGTACTGTACTGGCGACCATGACGAATTGCTACATAGTTACCAGCAGCGCCGCTGAATTTCGCTACTACCACTTCACCGTCACCAACTGCCAGAACCGGCGAACCGACAGGCATTGAGAAATCCACACCTTTATGCGGTGCAACACGTCCTGTAATTGGGTGCAAACGGCGCGGATTAAATTGTGAGGTGATTTTATACTGCTTTGGTGTTGGATAACGCAGGAAACCTTTTGCTAAACCTGAACCTTCTTTATCGTAGAATTTACCGTCGCTGGAACGAATAGCGTAATAATCTTTACCGGAGCTTTGAATTCTCACACCAACTAACTGGCTTTGTTCATTTTTACCATTCAACTGTTCTCTGGAGAACAGAATTGAAAAACGATCGCCCTTTTTCAGCTTACGGAAATCCAGTTGCCATTGTAATGCTTTGGTGACGGCATTAATTTCGCTGCTGGTTAATCCTGCGGCTCTGGCGCTGGTTACAAAATTGCCGTCCATCGTGCCGGTAACAACGCTGTTTTTCCATTCACCTTTTAAAGTATCAATGGATTCAATAAAGCCATTTTCGTTGCGTTGATAAGTACGCGTTTCGCGCTGAGATACAATCCAGGTGAGTGATTGCAGTGAGCCCTCTGCATCTAATGCCCAGTTTAGCTGCTGACCGATTTTCAGATTCGCCAATGCGCTGTTTTTGTTGGAGAGTAAATAAACATCAGCAGAATCAATACCAAACTGAGTCAAAATACTGCCAAGCGTATCGCCGCTGGAAACAACATATTCATTCGGCACATCAGCATCATCTAATTCATCTTTAGGAATATCGTCATCAGGTGTCGCTTGATCCATTGGCTCTAAATCATCAGCTTCTATACTGTTATCAGCAATGGTAGATATACTGGACACATCAGATTCACTTTCTGGCTGATAAATCGCTGCCTGCCAAACCAACATACTCCAGGTGAGAAACAGAAGCGCCCCAAGTGTTAATTTTTGGGGCTTGGAAAAATTGTTATATATCAGCGCAATAGTTCTAACCACTTGCAGCACTACTCTAATTCCTCATTTCATTACTCCAGACAGCTCGCAAACTGTTGGGATAGCTGCGTTAAAAACTGCATATAGCTATCTTTGCCTAACGTTATCTTGCTGCCAAGCGGATCTAATGTTCCTGTGCGGACATTGGTTCCCTGAACGACAGCATTAATGATGGCTGGCTGGAATTGTGGCTCAGCAAAAACACATTGCGCTTTATGCTCAACCAACTGTGTTCTTATTTGATGTAATCGTTGCGCTCCGGGCTGAATCTCTGGATTCACGGTAAAATGCCCTGATTGGGTCAAACCGAAGGCGTTTTCAAAATAGCTGTAAGCATCATGGAAAACAAAATAACCTTTGCCGCGCAACGGGTGCATTATATTAGTAATCTTGCCTTTTGTCTGCTCTAGATGTTGTTCAAACTGAACAAGATTATCATTTAGTTTGTCTTTATTTTGGGGCATAAGTTCCACTAATTTATCGTGAATCGCGATAGCGGACTGTTTTGCGATCTCCGGCGACATCCAAATGTGCATATCATAATCGCCGTGATGATGTTCATGCTCGTCATGATCTTCATGTTTATCATGATCATGCCCTGTTTCATGATGTTCTTCTGCTCCATGATCATCATCACCTTTACTCAATAACGGCTTTATCGCAGCTAATTCGGTGAGTTCAATTTGTTTTTTATCGGCAACTTGTTGTAATGATTTAGTGAGAAAAGCCTCCATATCTTCACCAATCCATACAACAAGATCGGCAGAACGTATTTTCTGGACATCTGACGGACGAAGAGCATAATCATGCGGCGAAGCACCATCTGGCAGTAATACTTCTGTTTCGGTAACACCATCAGTAATGGCGGCGGCAATAAATCCCAATGGTTTAATGGACGTCAACACTGCGGCTGATGCGTTGGTGGCAACAACGCTTGTGACTCCTGTGGTTAATAACGCACCGGCGAAAATCATACGATTAAACCACTTGCTATTTGTTATCTGCTGCATGGATTTGGTCTCATTTTCAATAGAGTGAATATTAAGAATAGTTCATACTAAGAATAGTAATCATTCGTGAAATGTTATATTATAACATTTCAAAAATTCTGCAAGAAAAATGAAAAATGGCAAGTTTGCTTAATCTGGAAAACATCTCGGTTGTTTTTGGCAGCCGCAACGTATTGTCTAATATTTCTCTTACACTTGATGCCGGTCAAATTCTGACGTTGCTCGGTCCTAACGGCGCAGGGAAATCTACGCTGGTGCGCGTGGTACTTGGCTTGATCGCACCAACATCAGGGAAAGTCTCCTGCCCGAAAGATTTACGCATCGGTTATGTGCCGCAAAAACTGTATCTTGATCCCACTTTACCGCTGACCGTTGAGCGCTTTATGTATTTGCGCCCGCACGTCAAAAAAGCGGATATTATCCCTGCTCTCAGCCGCGTACAGGCAAAACACCTGATTAATATGCCGATGCAGAAACTTTCCGGCGGTGAAACTCAGCGCGTATTACTTGCGCGCGCATTACTTAATCGCCCGCAATTATTGGTGCTTGATGAACCGACGCAAGGCGTTGATGTTAATGGGCAACTTGCGCTGTATGATCTGATAGAAAGATTACGCAATGAACTAAATTGCGCGGTATTGATGGTTTCCCATGATTTACATCTGGTGATGGCAAAAACCGATGAAGTGCTGTGCCTCAATCAGCATATTTGTTGCTCAGGCGCACCGGAAACCGTCTCCGAACACCCAGAATTTATTGCCATGTTCGGTAAACATGGCGCGCAGCAACTAGCGATTTATCACCACCATCATAATCACCAGCATGATCTGCAAGGTCATATTATTCTTAAAAATTCAGATTCAGGCACTCATTCGGGTACTTGTTCAGGTGATCACGAGCATGATTGAATTATTATTTCCGGGTTGGCTAGCAGGTGTGCTTCTGGCTTTAGCCGCAGGACCGCTTGGCTCTTTTGTCGTCTGGCGCAGAATGTCCTATTTCGGTGATACGCTAGCGCATTCCTCTTTGCTCGGCGTGGCATTTGGTTTGCTGCTGAATGTAAATCCCTTTTATGCTGTGATTGTGATTACTTTATTGCTGGCGATCGGTCTTGTCTGGCTGGAACGCCGCCCGCAATTCGCAGTGGATACCTTACTCGGTATTCTGGCGCATAGCGCCCTTTCGTTGGGCTTAGTTACCATTAGTTTGATGTCAAATGTGCGCGTTGATCTGATGGCTTATCTGTTCGGTGATTTGTTGTCTGTGACGCTTTCCGATTTATGGCTGATCGCTGCTGGTGTTGCTGTCGTGCTGTTGCTGTTGTGGTGGCAATGGCGATCTATGCTTTCCGTGACAATTAATCCAGATTTAGCACAAGTTGATGGCATCAATCCAGAACGCGTAAGACTGTTACTGATGCTGATCACCGCGCTGACTATTGGCTTAGCAATGAAATTTGTCGGGGCATTAATTATTACTTCGTTACTGATTATTCCTGCGGCTACTGCGCGCCGATTCGCCAGAACGCCAGAACAAATGGCTGGTTTTGCGATCATTATCGGCATTATTGCCGTGACGGGTGGGTTAGCTTTTTCCGCAGGTTACGATACGCCTGCCGGTCCTTCTGTCGTTTTGTGTTCTTGCTGCCTGTTTATTCTTAGTTTGATAAAAAAACAAGCAGAGTAATATCATGATAAATAAGTTAAAAATAAATTTATCATTTTAATACTGTTTAAATAACTATTTTGAATATGACGATCAGATCAATAAGTTTTAAACTACTGTAATATTCGTACAAAAGTTTTGCTTCTATACTTGTATCTATCAAGATGCAAAATATTAGAGCAAGACTCTTTTTTTTATGTGGAAATATCATTAATCCACTGTTTACTCACCGCCATAACTTCAATCTTAAAGTTATTAATCTTAAAGTTAACATCGTGAATATTAATATTATTAGCCTACTCAACAGTAACTACATTCTATTGTTGTTTGTAGTTTTAGCACTTGGGCTGTGCTTAGGGAAACTACGTCTGGGTTCTGTTCAGCTAGGAAGTTCAATTGGTGTTCTGGTGGTTTCCCTGTTATTGGGACATGAGCATTTTTCTATTAATACTGAGGCGTTAAGTCTCGGTTTCATGCTGTTTATTTTCTGTGTTGGTGTCGAAGCGGGACCAAACTTCTTCGCTATCTTCTTTCAAGATGGCAAAAGCTATTTCATGCTGGCACTGATCCTTGTCGGTAGTGCAATGTGCATTGCATTAGGTTTAGGCAAATACTTCAACTGGGACATCGGCTTTACCGCCGGTATGCTGGCAGGCTCAATGACATCAACGCCAGTTCTGGTCGGTGCTGGTGATACCTTGCGGCAAATTACGACTGATCCCAAAACATTAGCCATCGCACAAGATCACCTGAGTCTGGGTTATGCGTTAACCTATTTGATTGGTTTAGTCAGTCTGATCTTTGCTGCGCGTTATATGCCTAAATTACAGCGTCAGGATCTGCCAACTATCGCTCAACAAATCGCCCGTGAACGTGGTCTGGATAGTGATAGCCAGCGCAAAGTTTATTTACCGGTTATCCGCGCTTATCGCATTGGATCTGAAGTAATTGAATGGGTTGGCGGTAAAAATTTGCGCGAGCTTGGGATTCATCGTTTAACCGGTTGTTATATCGGTAGAATTCGCCGTAACGGTATTATTGCCACACCTGATGGTGACGCGATTTTACAGATTAACGATGAAGTGTCGCTGGTTGGCTATCCTGATGCACAAGCGCGTCTTGATCCTAAATTTCGTAATGGTTATGAAGTATTTGACCGCGATTTGCTGGATATGCGTATTGTCACTGAAGAAATAGTCGTCAAAAATAACAGCGTTGTGGGTAAACGTTTAAGTCAGATTAATTTAACGGATCATGGCTGCTTCCTGAATCGGATTATCCGTAGTCAGATTGAAATGCCAATCGACGATAATGTCGTACTGCATAAAGGTGATGTGCTACAAGTCAGCGGTGATGCTCACCGTGTACAAAAAGTCGCGGAAACGATCGGCTTTATCTCGATCCACAGCCAAGTAAGCGACCTCCTCGCTTTCTGCGCTTTTTTTATTGTGGGCTTAATGATTGGTCAGGTGACATTCCAGTTTAATAACTTTTCGTTCGCTATTGGTAACGCTGCGGGACTCCTCTTCTCCGGCATTATGCTTGGTTTTATGCGCGCCAATCACCCGACTTTCGGCTATATTCCGCGCGGAGCGCTGAGTATGATCAAAGAATTCGGACTAATGGTCTTTATGGCTGGTGTCGGGCTAAGTGCAGGCAGCGGGATTGGTAACAATTTGGGAATGCTTGGCGGGCAAATGTTAATTGCTGCCCTCGTTGTCAGTCTGGTTCCGGTTTTTATCTGCTATCTGATCGGTGCTTATATTATCGGCATGAACCGTGCGCTGCTGTTTGGTGCCATTATGGGCGCAAGAACTTGCGCTCCGGCAATGGATATTATCAGTGATACCGCGCGCAGTAATATTCCGGCGTTAGGTTACGCCGGAACTTATGCTATCGCTAATGTCTTACTGACTTTAGCCGGTTCGTTGATTATTGTGATCTGGCCCGGAATACTAAGTTAATTTATTGTTAAATCAACTAACTAGTGGTGATGCAAGAAAAATCCTAAAATTTTTTATATACAAGCTGAACTATTTTATCAGTTCAGCGTCTTAGATAGTGCCACTGCTTTATTTTACAAACTCCCTCATTGAGGTTGACCCGATAAGTTCTTTACGTTTCATACTTATCGGGTTTTTTATTATTCAAATTTTAACGCCTTTCTCTTTTTCCCCATGCACTGAACACAACAATGACATACACTTATGTCAGCAATATGACAACTTACAGCATCAATAAAACTTACAAGGTAGTATGATTTTATGTCTTTAATAAAAAAAATATTTATCGGTTATTTAATCTGTTTCGCCATCGGTACGGGGCTTCTTTGCAGCTATTATTTACCGTCAACTCACATTGTAAAAATCACCGGAACTGAAGTTAAGCGTGTCGATAATGATGGTCCAATTTCCGCAGAAAACCCTGCTGACGGTCCTACGCACGACGTGTACTACATCTCCACCACCAATGAAAATAAGAAGATTGTGATGTACCGTAACGAAGATACCGGCTGGCATTTCCCGTGGTATTTCAAATTTAACAGTGCGGATATTCAGGCTCAGGCGCAATCTGCCAATAACGATAATCAAATTACCCGTATCGTTCATTATGGCTGGCGATTCAATATGTTGAATATGTTTAAAAACATCATCTCTATCAAACCAGTTGAGGGTTACGACGCATCGAGTTTCTCGTTCTATTCCATCGTAAAAATTTTCGGCTGGTTTATTTGGCTGGCATTGATTGCCGTACAAGCTGCCGTTCCAATTGCTTATACCAACTGGCGGGATCGCAAAGATCTGAAGCGACCTGACGGATCGATTGTGAAGTAAATATTATCTGCATAAATTTAATATATTGATAATAAAGAATAATTCATAGGGGTAGCAAATTGCCGCCCCTACAAAAAAATTACATATAATTAATCAAAACTGATACTTAAAGCCAATATTCCCTGATGTATCACTATAGCCATCATCACCTAGCTGCTGCGATACATTTGTCCACAAGCTAAAATGACGGTGTAACTTCCCTTCCAGCCCTAATTTCACTTCACCGATATTGCGCGTTCCGGTTTGATCAAACTGCTCTCCGTCCATATTTGCACCAGCTAATTTGCTGTTATACAACCAATTCGCTTCAGCATAGAGCGCAAACAGTTTATCGCTGCCCTTATCCTGATCACTGACGCCCTCACGAGAAATTTTTACCCCTAAACGTGTTGAGATATTATCCGTACCGCTGGATTGCACCTGCGTACCGCCCGTTTCGGTATGATCATCGGCTTGCATACCGCTATAGATCACTTGCGCTTGCGGAGCAATAAAGACGTTACCATTTGCGCTTTGATAAACGGGTATGCGATAACCGCTCTCTAATGACGCATTCACGCCGTTAATATCATAATTTTCCTGACTTAAATCCTCGCCATTAACTGACGCATTTAACCAGTTGTATTGCAGCCAACTATCAACGTATAAACCGTTTAACGATTGGGCATCTTGATACCAAGTGGCATAAAGACCGGCGTTGTAGCCATCAACCTGACCTTTAGAGTAGAAACCTGTCAGTTTAGAATCGGTATGACTGCTGGCATTACCGTAACCAAACATCACGCCGACACCAAAACGATCTTGCCCGCTGAATTGAGCAGAGAAAATCTCGCCGCCGCCCTGAACTACATAGGTATTAGTCTGTGTGCGTTGCTGATCAAATACACCATGTTGACGAGTATGGCTGCCCGATTGACGCAGCCATAAACTGCTGTCTTCTAAATGCCCTTCCCGATCTTCTAAACGCAAATCAAACATTGAACGCGCAACTGCCATATTCGCGATATAACTGCCTGCTTCTGGACGATAAACATAAGTATCATCATCTTGATCACCAGAACCGGAATCGTCATCTCCGCCATCAGGTTTGTTGTTATCCGTTAAATGTGAGCGTAAATACCAGTCGCCGTCTTCATTATCAGGGGCATTTTTATACAGCAGATATTCATAACCGCCGGATACTACGCGATTAGCGAGTTTAAATTCACCGTCTGATTTTCCCTCTCAATCCCGTTTTTAGTCTGCACGCCTTTACCATGAAAGTTATACACATACAGATCAGAAGAGCCGCTGCTGTTACCTTTGATCACCAGCTTATCCGTTCTGGAATCATCACCGCCCAGCGCAGTATTCAAATACAAGCGGCTACCGTCCAGACCATAGTAATCACCATTTACAATCAGCCGATTTCCTACTGCACCGCCAGCCAGATTGATCGCTCCGCTATTACGTAACTCACCGATGGTAAAATCACTGGCAGCAGCCGAGTTATAACCATCAATAGCGTTCAGCGCACTTAATATCCCGCTATTATTCACCTTACCCGACACGTTTCCCGCACCGCCAAATGTACCGTATTCTCCAACTGTAATTTGTTTACTACCGGAAAGTGTGCCGTCTTTACCAAGAACTAGCGCACCATTTTCCACGTTAGTATCACCGGTATAAGCCAGATCACGATTGACATACAACACACCACTGCCTTGTTTATACAGCTCGCCTGCTCCATTCACTGCGTTTTTCAATTCCCAGTTATTTTGGGAAGTCAGATACAGCGAACCGGCAAGGTTAATATCCGCCGTTCCCAAGTGTTTATCTGATGAAGCGCGTAATGCTGCGTCCTTATCAATATTAAATATGCCGCTAAAATCAGTATTATTACCGGCTAAAGTAATATCGGTGGAATCATGTAATGATACGCTGCCTTTACCTGCCAGTGATTTCTGGAATAAATAAGTCGTTGCCGGAGTACTATCTGATTTATTTGCAATGCGCGATTTCTCCGGCGGAGCAATATTAAGATCTAATTTATCATCAGCACCAGTCAGGGTAAGTTTGCCAAGTGATCCCAAGCCTGTCGCTTGATTTAACGTTAGCTGTGAACCGGATTTTAACGTTACATCACCGCTGAAATTGTGATTACTGCCGTTAACGGTCACATCGCTGTTATCGACGATCAGCGCTCCGCTGCCAATTAGCGTATTCTCTTCCAGCGTTCCGCCATCGCGATCGCCATCAGTACGTTGTGCGCCGGTAATCGTTAATTCACTGTCTTTACTGATATTTACTAAGCTGCCGCTGGCGGTTTCAAGTTGCCCGATAGATTGCTTGTAACCGTGCATATCAAAACCGGTTCCGCTTTCCAGTTGTAAGCTGGCAGTTTTACCAAGCACATTATCATTCGCCATATCCAGCACACCATGACGAACAAACGTATTACCGGTGTAATCATTGCCGCCATTAGATAACGAAATACGCCCGCCATCGCTATCAATCGCTAAGTCACCCTCACCCGTTAACTTCGCACGCAGATCACTTGCCATACCTGTTGCACCTGCTGATGGCGTCAGTGTTAACGCATCACCGCGCTTACCTAATAGCTCCAACTCTTTCAAACCATAGTTAATATACAACCCGTCGTTTTTATCACCGCTGGTAAATTGATAGTCATAACTGGCGTTAGCGACTTTTTTGCCATTTTGCGTGACATCAAATTGCTGCTTATCGCTGATAACATTACCGTCTTTATCTACTAATTCGAGCTGACCGCCGGTTCCGGCGACAGTACCATTGGCTTTGATAAGTTGAACTAACGAGTTGGCATCATCTTGTTCCATCAGGTTTTTATCGGTATCGATAACAGGGCGATTTTTTAGTTCGAGTACCGGATTTTTGATCTGAATCTGACCTGATCCCCGAATATCTAACTGCCCCTCTTTTGAGGTTTCAATCGGGTTTGATGCAGTCGGTTTATTTGGGCTGACCTGATCAAAAATCAGTTTCCCGCCATTGATGGTCAAACCATGAATACGCTGAGTCCCGTTGCCAACCGTCGTTACACTGCCGCTATTGAGTTGCAACGTTGAATCACTTAGCCAAGAGGTATTCTGATCTTCCAGCGCGAAGTTGGTATTATTTAATGCGACTGTACCGGTAAAATTGCTGCCATTTCCGGTTGCAAAACTAAACTGATGATTATTGGTATCAACGTTTAATACACCCGTACCGTGTAACTGAGTAATAAAGTTCCAGTCGCTATCACTTTTCAGTGTTAATTCACCGTCATTATCAACACCCGCCGTACCGCCTAAATTTTCCTGTTTGCTAACAACCAGTTTGCCATCTTTGTTAATGGTAAACCGACCATTGAATTGACGATTATCCCCCGTTAACTCGGTACTGCCGGAAGTCGCATAGATATTTCCACTACCTGAAATGTCGGCACTAAATTGATAATCCTTATTGGTATGATTGAAGATAATCCTGCCAGTACCATGACCAAATGTAATTGAGGGTGTTTCAACATTTCCTGCGGCTACAGGTAAGTAACGACCGCCAATAATAAGATCGCCGACAGCACCCGCGGTGTACCCCTCACCAGCAATACTTATACCGTCTTTCGCAGATAATGTTCCGCCATCTGAAACAATAACAATACCTGTAGTATTAGAACTGCGACCAATAATGACGTGATTCGCTTCTACCCGTGAGTTATTACCGGAAACAGATAAAATATTATCGCCTTTAACACCAACTGCCTGACCAACAATCAAATCCCGATCCGTTTTAGCTTTCCCGCCGTTACTAACGCTCAAATTACCTGAATATTCTCCAGCACCAAGATAAATGCTATCACCTGAATAAAACAGGCTATTTTCATCTTTGACATCAACATAACCATCAGCGCGATTCTTTCCATCACCGTCATTACCAATATTGACACCATGATTATCAGCAGTGGCTTTTACAATAAATTGCCCGCCATTAGAAATATATAAATACCCCCTGGCACCTCCACTACCAATTACAACGCTGCCAGTTTGCGGATCAACATTAACCTCGCTGCCTGTACCATCAATACTTAGCGTACCACTGCCGCCTTTAGTGTCATCCCAATTAAATCCATCGCCGCCAATCGTTAGTGGATAGCCATAACGATTGTTTCCTGTATTGTTAATGAAAATTTTCCCGCCATTTTCAACTTTTACATGACCGTCTGCGCCATTACGCCCAATATTGAGATTATTAGCGGTAAGTTTTCCATCTTTCCCCACAATAACATTACCGTCTGAACTATAACCGACGATGAAATTACCATCATCAGTATCATCTGCTGTCAGATCCCATTCACTATTAATATTTTGTGTATCATTACTATTAATAATTGTTTCAGCACGTATTGTGTCGGGAAAAGTCAGTGTTAATGTTGAGACTATTGCTGTAAAAATAGCTAAGGCGAGAGGTTGTTTTTTAAATTGACATTTATTCCTGTTATCGCTTCCATCAAATAAATCAACGTTCTTGTCGATAAATATTTTCTTTATCTTCATAAATATATTAACCCCAATTAGTTATATATAATAAAAACGCAATTAAATGTATCAGCTATAAAAGCTATTTAACCTTTATAATTAAATATCATTAATAAAGTTAATTACATTCAAATTATTTATTGTTCTTATATAAAAAATTAGCGCATTATAATTAATGTATTTTGTAATGAGATATATTTCATGAAATAGTTTTAAATATATTTCATTATTATTTCTAATTGTCTTTAGACAGGATAAATAAAAATATCCCCTGTATAATCGCCCCCAATTCCAACCCATCAAACATAGCGGTATGATTTTTGCTGCGACACAGGTAAAATGTTCCGTTAGCTTCCATGAATTTCTCAGCGATACAGAAGAAACAGAAGCCCTCATCATTCTAATCAACACAAATCAGTGAGCTTTGAGTAATGTCCCATACCACACACCATACGCCGACTGTCGGCTTTATTTCTTTAGGCTGTCCGAAAAATCTGGTTGATTCGGAACGGATTCTAACCGAGCTGCGTACCGATGGTTATCAGGTGGTTTCCAGCTATGAGGGTGCCGATTTAGTTATCGTCAATACTTGCGGTTTCATTGAGGGCGCAGTGCAAGAGTCGCTGGAAGCGATTGGTGAGGCATTAGCGGAAAACGGCAAAGTGATCGTAACCGGCTGTTTAGGCGCAAAAGAAAATCAGATCCGCGAAGTTCACCCTAAAGTGCTGGAAATTACTGGTCCGCACAGCTATGAGCAGGTGTTAAAACACGTTCATACTTATGCACCGAAGCCGGATTACAACCCATTCACCAGCTTAGTTCCCGCGCAAGGCGTAAAATTAACACCGAAACATTATGCCTATCTAAAAATATCTGAAGGCTGCAATCATCGTTGCACGTTCTGCATTATTCCGTCGATGCGCGGTGATCTCGATAGCCGCCCTGTCGGTTCTGTGTTAGATGAAGCAAAACGCTTAGTAGAAGCAGGCGTTAAAGAGTTGCTGGTGATTTCTCAAGATACCGCTGCTTACGGCGTAGATATTAAACATCGCACTGGTTTCTGGAATGGTCAGCCAGTTAAGACGGATATGGTTAGTTTATGCGAACAGCTTGCGGCGCTGGGCATTTGGATTCGTTTGCATTATGTCTATCCTTATCCGCATGTTGATGATGTGATTCCATTAATGGCAGCAGGAAAAATCTTGCCTTATCTGGATATTCCGCTGCAACACGCCAGCCCGAAAATTCTGAAAGCGATGAAACGCCCGGGTTCGGTGGAGCGCACATTGGAACGCATCAAACGCTGGCGTGAAATCTGCCCGCAACTCACATTGCGTTCTACGTTTATCGTTGGTTTTCCGGGAGAAACGGAAGAAGATTTCACTATGCTGCTGGACTTCCTGCGCGAAGCTAAATTAGATCGCGTTGGCTGTTTCCAATACAGCCCTGTTGAAGGCGCTGACGCGAATCAACTTGCTGATCAAGTGCCGGAAGAAATTAAAGAAGAACGTTTCCATCGGTTTATGCAGTTACAGCAACAAATCTCCGCCCAACGTTTACAAGATAAAATTGGGCTAACGCTGCCCGTGATTATCGATGAAGTCGATGCTGACGGCGCGATCGGCAGAAGTATGGCTGATGCGCCAGAAATCGACGGCGTTGTTTATCTGAATGAAGAAAAACACGTTAACGTCGGCGATATTGTTCAAGTTAGCATCGAACATGCTGATGAATATGATTTATGGGGATCAGTAGTTCGTTGATTTTTTGTCTGTCATTTTCTCTTTCCCCTCTGTCAGAGGGGAAATTATCTAATACTCCGGTCTACTTTTTCACTTTCCCCCATTTTTCCTCTTGTTTTTCTGTCGATTAAAAATTTATCAACTATTTTTCGCATACCGCTATTTTCTGCTTGCTTATTCATATTAAATGACTATATATTCATTTAATCCGATTTTTTATTCATCTTTTACTTAATAAAATTGTTTGATTACTGGAGTCATCACCATGAAAAAAGTTGTAGCAACCTTATTACTCGCCAGCGCTGCGTTGTCTGTTCAGGCTGCCGATACTATTCGCTTCGCCTCTTCTGCAACTTATCCTCCATTTGAATTTATGGACAAGGACAATAACATCTCAGGGTTTGATCTCGATCTCGCCAAAGCGTTATGTAAAGAGATGAAAGCAGAATGTACCTATTCTAATCATGCTTTTGATAGCTTAATTCCGGCACTGAAATTCCGTCGTTATGATGCGGTAATTTCCGGTATGGACATCACCCCTGAGCGCAGCAAGCAAGTACTGTTCAGCCAGCCTTATTATGAAAACTCTGCCGTACTGATCGTGCGTAAAGACACAATCACTTCAGTTGATCAGTTGAAAGGTAAGAGAGTCGGTATGGAAAATGGCTCAACACATCAGAAATATCTGAATGAGAAACACCCGGAAATTAAAACTGTACCTTATGACAGTTATCAAACGGCGGTGATTGACTTAAAAAATGGTCGTCTTGACGCGGTATTCGGTGATACCGCAGCAGTAAATGAATGGCTGAAAACTAGCCCTGAATTAACCACGGTGGGTGAGCATGTTGCCGATCCTGCATTCTTTGGTGCAGGTTTAGGAATTGCGGTGAGTCTGGATAATGTGGCGTTAATGGATAAGATCAACAAAGCATTAGATGCAGTGAAAAAAGACGGGACTTATCAGCAGATTAGTAACAAATGGTTTCCTGAATAAATAACCTCAGGTTTGGATAATTCGTTAAGGCGACAATCTTGTCGCCCGTTAATTTCATTGTAGTGTGGCGGGCGGTAAATTATCGCCCCTACAAGAAAATCGCATAATTATTCGAAGTTCAAATTAATTATTATGACGTTGTAATAGTGTCAGCACTTCATAATGAGCGGTATGCGGGAACATATCAAATAACTGAACTTTAGTGATTTGATAATCCGCAAGCTGGCGAATATCTTTTGCCATCGTTTGGGCATTACAACTGGAATAGATAATAAACTTCGGTGCCATCTGGTTCAGATATTGGCAAAGTTCGTTGCCAATTCCCCGACGCGGCGGATTAACCAGCACTAAATCTGGTTTGTCCTGCTGAAATTTACTTTCAGCAAATTGAGTAGAATCCAGCGCGTCAAAATAGATATTTTCCAGCCCTATTGCTGCCGCAGAACGTTTGGCACATTCAATGGCTTCGGCGCTGATTTCGATCCCCGTCAGTTTAATCTTGGTATTGCCAGCACAATGCAGCCCAAAACCGCCGACACCGCAAAACAGATCCCACATACTGCGAATATTGTGCTGCATATTTAACGCAGCAACCCAATCACGCGCGGTAGCATAGAGTTTTTCGGCGACATCAGGATTCGTCTGAAAGAAACTGCGCGGACGCATATAGAGTGGAATATCGTTAAAACGTTCTTCAATAACTGACTGCGGCGTGAGGATAATTTCTGTTTCCCCCTCCAGCACCGCTTTATGTTCTGGCTGAATATTAGCGGAAATCACCTGCAATTGCGGTAACTGCTGCTGTAACCATGTCAATGAATTACGCAACTGCGCTAACTTCGTTTCTGAACGCAGCACAAAGCGCAGCATTAAACCGTTATTATGCTGACTTTGCGTTAACAAAATAAATTTTAATTCCCCTCTTCTACGCTCAACATTATAAGGCGTTAGCCCTGCTTTAAGTATAAATTGTTTGAGTATCGGAAAAGCTGCACGCATGGACAGCGGATACAACGGGCAATCGCATAAATCAATCGCAGCGCTATTTTTCACCGGCAAGCCAAGTATCGGGCGTTCAACGCTGCCACTTACAACCATCTTGGCTTTATTGCGGAATGCAAACTCAGCACTGGGAATCACATCAAGCCATGCAGCAACGGACAAACCAGACAGCAGTTCCATTAAGTTCTGCTGTTTCTCTTTCAGTTGTTGCGGATAAGGCTTATCGAGCCATTGACATGAAGAGCAAAGTCCTGAAGTGTGAAGCGCGCACTGCATTAAGCCGGACTCCAAAATCTGGTATGAAATGAGGAATGAATGACGAACAAATCAAAAATATTAATGAATTGTATGAATCATCGGAACGACAAGCTGAATATCCTCTTCTGCTTCGCGATCGTTTTCACTGCCGGTTAACAGTTCATTGGTACGCGCTTCCATCACGATTTGCATGGTTTGCTCTTCTGCTTCCTGTAGTAACAACTGGAATTGCTCAATGGTAATTCCTGCACTGGCACTAAGCGACTGGCAAGTAATCAGTTTAGGCAGATTATCATCTTGAATATCCACAAAAACTTTTGTAGTCAATGATGAGGCATTAATTTGGCTGAGATCAGCCACTAATGGGATCAGCGCCACCGGACGAATTTCCGCTACCGCAGAGAACAGAATCACATTTTCTAACAGATCCACTTTGGCATCAAAAATACCATCAATGCTTTGCAAATGAAGTAAATGCAACGCCTGACAGGAATCGCATTCAAAGTAGGAAATGCCTAACTGCTCTAACCAGCTACGCATTAAAGCCAGATCAGGAACGATCAGCTTATCCATGTATATGTCCTCAATAAATCAAAAATCAAAATAAAAAAACGGGATAAGCGGTGAATATTACCTTATTTAGCATCAGTTGCGGTAAATTATTATATTCAGACTGTTGCGGTGTTGGTTTTATTCGCTCACCTGACTCATTTACTAACGCAAATGAATCCACTTGCAGCCTTGATATAGCTCGCAATATTTAGAAGATAACGCTATATAAAATAACAGGAAAAATGATGTTACAAAACTTTCTAACACGAGATCCCAATATATTACTTAGCATCGTTAATATGAAATTAAGGGATCAATTTCAATCTCTGGAAGATTTGGCGCGCAGTTACGATATTGATGTTAAAGCACTGTGCGATAAATTAGCTGAAGCCGGATATTACTATCAGGCTTCGATTAATCAATTTAGGTAGTTGATACAACTAATTTTAGCGAGTGATCCAACCCTGCTTGTGCAGATACTCCAGAATAAACGGGCGACTCTCTTTACATACCGTCGCTTTGATCTGCTCACTCCAGCTCACTTGCTTATTATTGCCGGTCCGTGATGCGTAATAAGCCAAAATATGAGCATCATATTCCGCCAGCAAGGTGCGGTTTAGCGGCTGGTAACTATTTTCGTGTACGATGATTTCAGCCGGTAAACGTGGTTTTAATTCTGGTTGTTGATCAGGATAACCAAGACATAAACCAAACAGCGGTAAAACCTGTTCCGGTAGTTGAAGTAACGCCGTTACTGCGGCGATATTATTTCTCAAACCGCCAATATACACACCGCCTAATCCTAATGATTCTGCTGCGGTTAGCGCATTTTGCGCCATCATTGCGGTATCAACTGTACCTAGCAATAACTGCTCGGCATAACCTAATTCTGCTTCCGGGCAAATGTCCTGATTACGATGGAAATCAGCACAAAACACCCAAAATTCAGGTGACTGAGCAACATGTTTTTGATTCCCGCTATACTCAACCAGTTTTTGCCGTAAATTATGATCGGTCACCCGAATAATCGATGTACATTGTAAAAAACTAGAACTGGACGTTGCTTGTGCTGCACGGATAATAGCCTGACGCTGTTCATCGTTGATCGCTTGCGGGGTAAAAGCACGAATAGAACGATGAGAGCATAATAAGTCGATAGTTGGTGTCATAAAAACTCCGCATTTTTTGTGAATGTCTTTGTTGATATAGCTGACGGGTATAACCATTGGATATAAAACCCCCAATGAAATTGAAATATTCCTTTAATTTTCAATTTATTATCTCATACAGAAATAACATAGGAAATATTTATCAAACTGACAGGCAATTCCTGCTTCTTTTTGTTTGTTATAGCAAGCTACACTATCAGGTGATTTATTATATTGGCTAACGGCAATAAGCCGTAAAATTTAAATTCTAAGGAGTGCTCATGTTTGCAGTCATTTTCGGACGTCCTGGTTGTCCTTATTGTGTTCGCGCTAAAGAATTAGCCGAAAAATTAAGCAAAGAACGTGATGATTTCAGCTACAACTATATTGATATTCATGCCGAAGGTATCACTAAAGCTGATCTGGAAAAAACTGTTGGTAAACCGGTAGAAACCGTACCGCAAATATTTATCGATCAGGTTCACATCGGCGGTTGCACAGACTTTGAAGCCTATGCAAAAGAGCATTTAAGCCTGTACAAATAATTATTTTATTTTTTCTAAGGGCGGCAATCTGCCGCCCGCTAAATCACCATAAAATCAACGATTATCTTCATTCATCACAATCCCAAAATGCCGGTAAGCATGTTGTGTTGCCATGCGTCCTCGTGGTGTGCGTTGAATAAAACCTTGTTGAATAAGGAATGGTTCGATAACGTCCTCGATGGTTTCACGTTCTTCGCCGATCGCAGCAGCGAGATTATCCAGTCCAACAGGTCCGCCCATAAATTTATCGATAATAGCTAGCAGCAATTTGCGATCCATAAAGTCGAAACCCTCTGAATCAACATCAAGCATATCCAGAGCTTTAGTGGCTATATCCGCATTGATTGAGCCATCAGCACGCACTTCGGCAAAATCACGTACCCGACGCAGCAGTCGGTTAGCAATACGCGGAGTGCCGCGCGCACGGCGCGCAATTTGGTTTGCACCCTCATCGGATAAATTTACCTCCATACATTGAGCGCTGCGGGAAACAATCGATTCCAAATCTTTAACCTGATAAAACTCCAAACGCTGCACAATACCAAAGCGATCACGCAGCGGTGATGTCAGTGAACCCGCGCGCGTTGTTGCGCCAACGAGTGTAAACGGCGGTAAATCAATCTTAATTGATCGCGCAGCAGGACCTTCACCAATCATGATGTCTAGCTGATAATCTTCCATCGCGGGATATAAGATTTCTTCCACTACTGGCGACAAACGGTGGATTTCATCAATAAACAGCACGTCATGAGGTTCGAGATTCGTCAGCATTGCCGCCAGATCACCGGCTTTTTCCAGCACCGGACCCGAAGTAGTACGGAGATTTACTCCCATTTCGTTAGCGACAATATTGGCAAGCGTGGTTTTTCCTAATCCGGGAGGACCAAAAATCAGTAAATGATCCAGTGCATCACCGCGCAATCGTGCTGCCTGAATAAAGATCTCCATCTGCTCACAAACATGAGGCTGACCGACATATTCATTCAGTAACTTAGGGCGCATAGCGCGATCGATAGGATCTTCTTCATCAAATTGCGCGACGGGAGAAATTAGACGGTCAGCTTCAATCATGCTTATTTTATCTCTTGTAATTTACAGTGCTGCACGCAGTGCTTCACGGATCAGCGTTTCACTTTCACTTCCCGATTTCATCACTTTACTAACCAAACGGCTGGCTTCTTGCGGTTTATAGCCTAAAGCGACCAAAGCAGAAACCGCTTCCACTTCTGCGTCATTATCTGCATTTTTAGCTGAACTCACCGGAGGCAAGTCAGTTGTATTGTTAAACAGATCACCATTTAAGCCTTTAAAGCGATCTTTCATTTCCACGACTAAACGCTCAGCCGTTTTTTTACCTACACCTGGTAATTTCACCAGAATACTCACCTGCTCTTGCTCAACAGCATGAACAAATTGTTGGGCAGACATACCGGAAAGGATCGCCAGCGCTAATTTAGGACCAACGCCGTTTACTTTAATTAATTCACGAAACAGTGAACGTTCTTGCTTATTATTAAAGCCATACAGTAATTGAGCATCTTCCCGCACCACAAAATGAGTGAAAACGACAGCTTCCTGACCGCAATCCGGCAATTCATAAAAACAGCTCATCGGCATAAACACTTCATAACCGACACCATTAATTTCAATTAATACTTCAGGCGGCTGTTTTTCCAGAATAATTCCACGTAAACGACCTATCACGATTCAGACTCCTTATGACTTACACAAGCTGTTTTTATTATTACATAAAAAAGCTGGATAAATATCCAGCTTTTATTTATTTTTATTTGATCACGGTAGCATCAAAACAGCGCTATTTCTGGATATGTCCCAATTACTCGGCAACTCTCCCGCGAGCCAGCGTTAACCGTCCGTTACCAATACGCAATGTATTTTGATTTAAATGGCAATGCGTAATGGCGATTGCCAGCGCATCAGCGGCATCGGCTTGTGGATTCGCTGGTAATTTCAATAAAGTTCGCACCATATGCTGTACCTGCGATTTTTCAGCAGCACCCGTCCCGACAACGGTTTGTTTGACCTGACGAGCGGCATATTCAAATACCGGCAAATCAACATTCACCGCGGCAACAATGGCTGCGCCGCGCGCCTGCCCTAGCTTCAATGCAGAGTCAGCGTTACGCGCCATAAACACTTGTTCGATAGCGAAAACATCAGGTTGGAATTGCGTGATAATTTCGGAAACACCGGCAAAAACCAGTTTTAAACGAGTGGGAAGATCATCGACAACGGTGCGAATACAACCGCTGCCGAGATATTCTAACTTGCGCCCTTGCTGACGGATAACGCCGTAACCGGTTATCCGCGAGCCGGGATCAATGCCAAGAATAATGGCCATTAAAGTGTCGCAGCGACCTCATCAGAGATTTCACCGTTATGGTAAACCTCTTGCACATCATCAGAGTCTTCTAACATGTCGATCAGACGCAACAATTTCGGTGCCGTTTCTTCATCTAATTCCGCTTTCGTTGATGGAATCATCGATACTTCGGCAGCAATAGCAACCAAACCAGCAGCATCTAACGCATCTTTTACATCACCGAAACTTTCTGGCGTAGTAAATACGTCGATCGCGCCGTCATCATAAGTCACAACGTCTTCTGCACCCGCTTCTAATGCAGCGTCCATTACGGCATCTTCATCACTGCCTTCAGCGTAAGAGATCACGCCTTTTTTAGTGAACAGATAAGAAACAGAACCATCAGTACCTAAGTTACCGCCAGTTTTAGTGAAAGCGTGACGCACTTCGGAAACCGTACGATTACGGTTATCACTCAGGCACTCAACCATAACAGCCGTGCCGCCCGGACCGTAACCTTCATAAATGATGGTTTCCATGTTGTCGTTTTCATCACCGCCGACACCACGCGCAATCGCACGGTTTAAGGTGTCACGAGTCATGTTGTTTGACAGCGCTTTATCGATTGCAGCACGTAAACGCGGATTTGAACCTGGATCACCGCCGCCTAAACGAGCGGCTGTTACCAGCTCACGAATGATTTTAGTAAAAATTTTACCGCGTTTGGAATCCTGCGCCGCTTTGCGATGCTTGGTATTGGCCCATTTACTATGACCTGCCATAAACTATCTCCAGTAGAAAGCCGCTTGGCTTATATAACAAATTCTTCAATCGCCTGCCGGTTGCTCCATGATTTCGTCAATTGAGCAGCCTGCATTTTATCGATCCATTGGTAGGCGCTATGCTCAGATAGTGTAACCTCGCGTTCAGCGGGTAAAGCTAAACAAAACCAATGTTCTAAATTATGCGTCACATCTGGCGCATAACGATGGCGAAAATGTGGAAAAATTTCAAATTCAACGTGGCGCTGGCAATCTTGCAGTTCCAGATGCTCTGCCAGAATATCAATTCCGGTTTCTTCCTTGACTTCACGCCGCGCCGTCTGTTGCGTTGATTCACCCTTTTCTAAGCTACCCGTAACCGATTGCCAAAAATCAGGATCATCGTTACGTTGTAACATAAGCACCCGACCGCTGTTATTGCTGTAGATCACTACCAGCACAGATTCCGGGCGCTTAAACTGCTTCATGACTTCTCTTTCTCTAACTTTACTTATCTGATTCTACTTATCTGACTTTTGCTCAAGCACGCCAATGCCTAACTCTTGCAATGCTGCTGCATTAGCAAAACTTGGTGCTTCAGTCATTAAACAAGCTGCTGCGGTTGTTTTAGGGAAAGCAATGACATCGCGGATATTATCCGTACCAGTCAGCAACATCACTAAGCGATCCAGACCAAAAGCCAAACCCGCATGCGGCGGTGTACCATATTTTAATGCGTCGAGTAAGAAACCAAATTTTTCACGTTGCTCTTTCTCGGTGATCCCCAGAATACCAAATACAGTTTGTTGCATCTGGTTACTATGAATACGCACAGAACCGCCGCCCACTTCATAGCCGTTGATGACCATATCATAAGCATTTGCCACAGCGGATTCTGGACTCACTTTCAGCGCTTCCGGTGACATATCTTTTGGTGAAGTGAATGGGTGGTGCATTGCCGTTAAGCCGCCCTCGCCATCATCTTCAAACATAGGGAAGTCGATCACCCACAATGGCTGCCAGCTATTCTCATTAGTAATTTTCAGATCACGCCCTACTTTCAGGCGCAAAGCACCCAACGCATCGGTAGCGATTTTAAAGCTATCAGCACCAAACAGCAGAATATCACCGTCATTAGCCTGAGTTCGGGTCAGAATCTCTTCAACAATTTCAGCGGTCAGGAACTTAGCCACAGGGCTTTGCACTCCGTCAATACCCGCTTTGCGATCATTCACTTTCAGCCAGGCAAGACCTTTCGCGCCATAGATAGAAACAAATTGCGTATATTCATCAATTTGTTTACGAGTAAGCTGCGCGCCGCCCGGAACGCAAATCGCTGCGACGCGACCTTTCGGATCATTAGCTGGCGTTGAAAAAACTTTAAAATCAACGTCTTTTAGCAGATCAGCCACATCAACGATTTCAATCGGATTTCGTAAATCTGGTTTATCTGAACCATAGCGGCGCATGGCTTCGGCGAATGTCATGATTGGGAAATCACCCAAATCAACATTTTTCAACTCTAACCAAATACCGCGAATCATCTTTTCCATTGTTGCGCGTACTTGTTCTGCGCTCATAAAAGACGTTTCAACATCAATTTGGGTAAATTCTGGTTGGCGATCAGCACGTAAATCTTCATCACGAAAACATTTAACGATTTGATAATAACGGTCAAAGCCAGACATCATCAGTAATTGTTTGAACAGTTGCGGAGACTGCGGCAGCGCATAGAATTTGCCTTTATGTACGCGGCTTGGCACTAAATAGTCACGCGCACCTTCCGGCGTTGCTTTTGTCAGCATTGGGGTTTCAATATCCAGAAAACCATTGCTGTCCATATAACGACGCACCAGCGCAGTAATACGCGCGCGCGTTTTCAGCCGTTGCGCCATTTCCGGGCGGCGCAAATCCAGATAGCGATATTTTAAGCGCTGTTCTTCGGTATTATTTTGATTGGAATCCAGCGGTAATGGTTCTGAACGGTTGATAATATTCAGGCTGTTAGCGAAAATTTCCACGCCGCCAGTCGCCATATCTTTATTTGCCTGACTTTCAGGACGCGCGCGTACCGTTCCGCTGATTTGAATACAATACTCATTACGTAACTCGGAGGCTTGCTCAAAAGCAGCTTTGCAATCTGGATCAAAAAATACTTGTACAATCCCTTCCCGATCACGCATATCGATAAAAATCAGACCGCCTAAATCACGACGACGATTGACCCAACCGCATAAGGTGACTTCCTGCCCAACAAACGAGGTGTTGAGCTGTCCACAATAATGAGTACGCATGACGCTATTATCCTTTTATTCAGCTAATGCTGCGCCTGTAACTGGCTACAGCATCAAAGGTATCTGATGAGGTATTCTTACGGTTTTGCGGGGCTTCACTCGCATACCAGCCGAAATTTTTCAAAAATTTTCGGGGGAGACCAATTTTTTTAACGCTGACTCACCGCTTTTCAAGCTAAATACTCACGGTGCATCAACAAACTTCTGTCATATCTAAATGGCATTCACTTTTAAACAATCATTTCTGTCATTTTTTAAGCAATAAGACTGCTCGATTCATTGTTATTCATTTTCAGGTATCTGGCTATAGCAAACCTTACCCAAAAGCCGATTATTATAAAGGAAATAATAGTTGTCGATAAGAGTGCTGCCTCTCACATCTATCCAATTCGATTTAATTTATACTTAAGCGAATAAAAAATAATCAAACTGAATTGATTATCAGCAAATTTTTGAAGTGGATATTTTGTCAAAACGTGCGGAAGGAAAGAACAGATAGCAGTTTAATAAAAAAATTATGATAAAAATCAATTAGTATTGTGCCATGTAGAAATTTTACTCCTCTATCATATTAATTATTAATAAAAAACGATGATTTATTTTATTAATAGCAGGAAAATTTATCAGTTATGATTATGATATTAAGTATAAATTTGATGTTCAATTGGGGTGATTAATGGTCAGCGCACTGTATGTTGTGCTGGGAGCACTACTCTTACTCAAGCTATCGCTTGATGTAATCAAAATGCGTACTCAATACCATGTCTCCTTTGGTGACGGCGGTTTTTACGAGCTGCAAACAGCGATCCGCGCGCAAAGTAATGCGATGGAATATATTCCTGTTGCCCTGATTTTAATGGTCGTGATGGAAATGAACGGTGCCAATGTCTGGCTGGTACACGTTTGCGGCATTATGCTCATTATTGGCAGACTCATTCATCTGTATGGATTACGTCACCATGACTGGCGCAGATGCCGTTCGGCAATGAATGCGACTTACATTGCCTTAACATTAATGATCGGTGCCAATATTTACTATTTGCCGTGGGAACAAATTTTTATTTTGTACTAAAACCCCTTTCTCCATTGCGATGACGGTTTACAGACATTTCCCGCTTGCTCTGCTAAACTACGCGCCTTATTCATTTGTTCCGACTATCTACTACCTACTGCTATGCCAAATCGTGACACCTTATTTGCCGCACCCATCAATAAGTTGGGCGACTGGACCTTTGACGAACAGGTCGCTGAAGTTTTTCCCGATATGATCCAACGCTCCGTTCCCGGTTATTCCAATATTATTTCTATGATTGGTATGCTCACTGAACGTTTTGCTCGCGTTAACAGCAATCTCTACGATTTAGGCTGCTCTCTTGGTGCTGCTACATTATCCATGCGCCGTAATATTAAAGTAGATAACTGCCGCATTATTTCTGTCGATAATTCACCGGCGATGATTGAACGCTGCCGTCGTCATATTGACGCTTTCCGCGCTGCAACGCCTGTTGAAGTCATCGAAGCAGATATTCGCCATATCAATATTGAAAATGCCTCGATGGTAGTCCTTAACTTCACTTTGCAATTTCTTGATCCTGATGATCGCCAGCGTTTACTGAATAAAATTTATCAAGGCTTACTACCTGGCGGCATTTTGGTGCTGTCAGAAAAATTCAATTTTGAAGATAACCAAATCGGCGAATTGCTGTTTGATATGCACCATGATTTCAAGCGTGCCAATGGCTACAGCGAACTAGAGATCAGTCAAAAGCGCAGCATGTTAGAAAATGTGATGCGAACTGACAGCGTGGAAACCCATAAAACTCGCTTGCACCACGCAGGTTTCAGTCATGCTGAAACCTGGTTTCAATGCTTTAACTTCGGTTCACTTATTGCATTGAAAGATACAGCAACCGATGCAACAACAAACGGAACAGCATCATGATTGATTTTGGTGATTTTTATCGTTTGATCGCCAAAGGCTCATTAAGCCACTGGCTGGAAACATTACCGGCACAACTCGCTGCATGGCAAAAAGAGTCACTGCACGGGCAGTTTAAGCAATGGTTTAATGTGGTTGATTATTTACCGACGATTAAACCTGAGCGCTTAGATTTACTGCATTCAGTGACAGCAGAAATGGTTAGCGCGGAAAAAACAGCAGAATTAAGTGCAGGGCAAATTCAAGGTATCACTAATCATTTACGAACCTTGATGCCGTGGCGCAAAGGTCCATTTGATCTCTACGGTATTCATATTAATACCGAGTGGCGTTCTGACTGGAAATGGGAACGCGTTATACCGCATATCTCTTCACTGGCGGGCAGAACGGTTCTCGATGTCGGCTGCGGCAGCGGTTATCACATGTGGCGCATGATTGGTGCTGGCGCGCATTTGGCTGTAGGGATTGATCCGACCCAGCTATTTTTATGCCAGTTTGAAGCTGTACGCAAACTCTTAGGCGGCGATCAGCGCGCGCATTTATTGCCTTTAGGCATAGAACAACTTCCTGAACTGAAAGCGTTCGATACCGTATTTTCCATGGGCGTGCTGTATCATCGCCGCTCGCCAATCGATCATCTCTTTCAATTAAAAAATCAGCTCGTTTCCGGCGGTGAATTAGTGCTGGAAACCATTGTTATTGATGGTGATGCTCAACAAGTTTTAGTGCCGGGTGATCGTTATGCTCAGATGCGTAACGTTTACTTTATTCCCTCTGCGGCTGCGCTGGTAAACTGGCTGGAAAAATGCGGATTTATTGATATTCGGATTGTTGATAGCTGCCAGACAACCACCGAAGAACAGCATAAAACTGACTGGATGGACAAAGAATCACTGGCTGATTTTTTAGATCCTAATGATCATCATAAGACTATTGAGGGCTATCCAGCGCCAATACGTGCCGTTATTGTGGCGAAAAAACCATAGATCTGGTTGATCATTTGACCTTTTTAGATTCTCCGGTAATGATTAACAGGATAGTAGTCTATCCCGTTAATCATTAATTCAGGAGATAATATGAACAAAAAAGTTAATCCTGTTACACCAAAAACAAAAACGCATCTATATAGCAGCATAATAATTAGCTTATCTGCCTTGTTTTCCCTGCCAATTTTAGCCGCTGATAGCGCCCAGTCTACCGAACAAACAATGAAATTTGCTTACGTTGCTACCTATAATCCGCATGGTGAAGGCGTTTATCTGATGAAAGTCGATGCCAAAGATGGCTCACTGACAAAAGATAAACTGGTTAGTTCTGTGCCAAATGCCGCTCAGTTAGTGCTGGATAAAGACAGCCATCATCTGTATGTCGCCAGTGAAGTCGCCGACTATAACGGCTCGCAACATGGCTCAATTACTGCCTATGCAGTTAATAAGCAAGATGGTTCACTGGAAAAATTAAACGAAGTGGATTCTCAAGGCGCAGGTCCGGTTTATTTATCTATTAATCCAACAGGAAAATATCTATTTGTTGCTAACTATGTCAGCGGCTCGATTGCCAGCTTCCCAATTGAAAAAGACGGCAAGTTAGGCAGCCCAAGCGCAGTAAGACAAAACAGCGGCGACGCCGGAGCTGATAAACCTGCCGCGGCGGTGGAAGGCAGTTTCGCCATCAGCGATCATGATGGCGCTCACGCACATATGATTGATGTTGATCCGAGCGGGCAATTTGTTTACTCAACGGATTTAGGTCAGGATCGTATTTATCAATGGCGGCTGGATCAGGCAACCGGCGTTATCTCTGCGAACAATCCGGCATTTGTTGATGCTTCATCGTCTGGCGCTGGTCCGCGCCATTTTGTTTTCCACCCTGAAAATAAACATCTTTATTTGATTAATGAAGAAGCCTCTACCCTGACTTCCTATGTGATCGATCCTGAGTCAGGCAAATTAACAGCAGAGCAAACGCTCTCTTCTCTACCTGAGGGATACAAAGGCACCAGCTTTGCAGCAGGTCTGGTGTTAAGTAAAGACGCTCATCATTTGTATGTGGCAAACCGCCTGCATAACAGCATCTCGCAATTTAATATTAATGAGCATGGAACGCTGACAATGGCGGATAACGTCTGGACTCGCGGTGATTACCCGCGCACGCTGGTCATCTCTCCTGATGGTAACTCGCTATATGCCATGAATCAGCGCAGCGATAACATCACCCAATTCTCTATTGAACCAGTCAGCGGAAAACTGACTTTCACAAATAGATTCACCGCCGTTGGCAGCCCGTCGCAAATGGTATTTGTGAATGATAGGAAGTAATAATTTTATGATTCATCATATAACCACCCGTTATGCGGGTGGTTATATGTTTTAGTAATGTTGCCACTGAAACTGGCTAAAAACGATGTGAAATTTGACCGACCAGCAGAAATCCCGTCTTGATGTGGCCATCATTTACTGAGCCATTCAGATTAAGAATGTAAGCCAAAACCCACTAAAATTTATTGAATTTATTTGAACTAGTCTGGTAATAGCAGGACATAGTTAAATAAATAATAATGATGTAATCAATTGATTAATAATCAATATTATAATTTCATGCAACTTTTCTGTGAAAACAATTTTTTACTCTATACTTAAATCAATAAAAATACACATATAGCTAATATTAATCATGGTTATTAATTAAAAGTCACCTTAGCAACATTATAAATTTTGTTCTCTGAATAGAAATTTGATTTTCAGATTTCTATTTTAAGGAACAATAATGGCAACTATTAAAAACAGGAGATGTATATGTCCAGATTCGTACCTAACGGCAGTTATCAGAAAACAGCCTCACAAATTAGTTCGAACCTTTATGGTAAATCTCAGCGACGTGATCAAACATGGATTGCATCTGGTTTTAATATCACTGACCTGTCAGGCGGTCTTGTCAACTGGGATGGTGCTTTGCAACCGGAAGACGCATCTCTTCCAGCAACAGGATTTATACCTAATGGCAGCTACCAGCAAACTACACAAGATATTTCCGTCGTATTAACCGCGTATTGCCAGAAAATAGATAGAAGCTGGCAATGGTCTTCTCTGGATATTTCCCGCTATAAGCAAGGCGATGGTGATATTGCGAATATAGATGGCATACTGAAAATTCAAAAATAGCGTGACCAAACAGTAAATGTAAGGGCAGCTTTTATGGCTGCCCTTTTTATCTAAACCTGAGATTAAATTAACCCGCAATCGCCGCTTTCATCGCGGCAACCATATCGCTATCAACTTTGTAATGTGCAAATTCATCGGCTTCGCTGTCAGTGCTCATATTGACGCCAGCGCGACGATAACGCATAGATGATGGCATCATTTGCCCTGCGGTAGAGTGCAACTCTTGCACTCCTGCATCAATAAATTTTTGCAGATTAGTTAAGCGAACTCCGCCGCCTGCCATAATGATTGGCTTCCGGCTGCGTTGAATTAAATTGCGAATAAGCGGTAAACCAGCTTCAGCGGTTTGTTGCTGACCGGAAGTGAGAATGCGATCAACACCTATCGCCGTGAGTTGTTCTAATGCCAGTATGGGATTTACGCACATATCAAAAGCGCGATGAAAAGTGATGGATAAACCATCTGCGTGATCAACAAGTTGCTGCATACGCGGAATATCAATATGACCATCAACAGTGAGAATACCGACCACAATCCCTGCAAAACCAAGACGGCGGATCTGTGCAATATCGCGTTGCATAACATCAAATTCACTGGCGCTATAGTAGAAATCCCCGCCGCGCGGACGAACAATCGGGTGAACAGGAATGGAAACATGCTGTGCAACCCAATCTAACGTTCCAAAACTTGGTGTGATGCCGCCATCTTGCCTGCTGGCACAAAGCTCAATGCGATCCGCACCAGCAAGTTCCGCATTCATCGCGCAATCGGCGCTGTAGCAGCATACTTCGAGTTTTGGCATTTTCCCTCCAAAATCAAGTAAAGATAAAACACTTCTTGAGCAAGAGAACACAACAGGCGTAGTCTACACTTGAGAAAAACAGAACCCACTTAAAGGCATATCAAAGGTTTTAACTATGGCATTTAATTTTGATCAGTACGTGGAGCGTCGTCACACCGATAGTGATAAGTGGCATAAATATGAAGGCAAGGAGATTCTTCCTTTATGGGTTGCGGACAGCGATTTCAAATCCCCGCCTGCCGTTATTGAAGCACTGCAAGCGCGCGTTGCTCAAGGTGTATTCGGTTATGGTTATCCCTCGCCAGAGCTTATCGATATTTTTATTCAACGCATGAAACAGCGTTACAACTGGGAAGTTCAACCAGAATGGTTGGTCTTTCTGCCGGGTTTAGTGTGCGGTCTCAATTTATCAGTTCGTGCGTTAACAACACCAGAACAAGGGACTATCGCGCCGCACCCGATCTATCCGCCATTTATGAAATCAGCGCGTTTAGCCAATCGTACTCAGGTTTCAGCACCCGTTAAATTACAAAATAAACGCTGGGTGCTGGATTTAGACGCGACTGAACCGCAATTATCCGGTCATGAAAAACTGTTATTGCTATGTAACCCGCAAAATCCAGGCGGTACGGTTTATCGTCGTGAAGAGTTGTTGGCTCAATTAGATTTTGCTCAACGCCATAATCTGGTGGTCTGTTCTGATGAGATCCATTGTGATTTGCTGTTAGAACAAGGTCTGGAGCACATTCCATTCGCCTCACTAAGTGAAGATGCTGCACAACGATCCGTAACGTTAATGGCACCATCAAAAACCTTTAATATTGCGGGTCTCGGCGCATCGATTGCTATTATCCCAAATGCCACTCTGCGCCATCGCTTTATTGAAGCCAGAATGGGAATTGTGCCAAGCGTTGATATTCTTGCCTATGTTGCTGCTACCGCCGCATATAAAGATGGCGATGTCTGGTTAGCAGAGCAGTTAGATTATCTGCGCGCTAATCGTGACTTAGTGATGGAAAAAATTAACGCGATTCCGGGTTTGAAATTAATGCCGGTTGAAGCGACATATATGGCGTGGATCGATGCCTCTGCGCTGCCAATTACCAATCCGCACGCTTTCTTTGAAGAAGCTGGCGTTGGACTCTCGCCGGGCAGTGACTTCGGCAATCCGCATTTCGTGCGTCTTAACTTTGCTTGTCATCGCAGTGTATTAGAGCAAGCGCTGGAGCGAATGAAAAAAGCGGCGGTTGATCTGTTAGCAACAGAATAACGTGACATCGTCACTGATAATTTCTTCTCTAATTAGATAATGGGCGATCTTTGCGGTCGCCCGTTCTTTCAACGAAAATAAAGACTTTACTTCACAATATCCCGAATACTATAAGGGTGAAATTTCACTGTTATACCATTCTCTGTCACTGCCAGCGTTGGATTCGCTAACTGCTCGCCCTCTCCGTCTGGATTACTAAATTTCAATTTTAACTGCGGCATCAATAGCGTTTTATCAGGAAATAGCGCCAGCGCGGTTTGATGGAAAGTGTCAAGATCCCCGTTTTTAGTTGGAACCACCCATTCCACATGCTCCCAATCTTCTTTGGGATACAACTTTTCTCCGGGGTAAGGCAGTTCAACACAATCGATGTGCCATGCACCGACTTGCAGCGGTTGATGCAGGCTAAATAAACAAATTGGTCTGCCGTTAATTATCTTTTCTGAAATCAGATCGCCGCACTGTAACAAACCGGCGCGCCAGCGTTCAGCGGTTGCCTGCTGAAAACAGCGCACAGAAATATGATCCGCATGATATGACTTAAGAGAAAGTGCCAGATGTTGTAATACGCCCAACAATTTTTCACTAAATGCGGGCAAACTGTGGTGCAAATCGCGAAGTTCAGCAATATCTTTAAATGGTGATGGCACTTTCTTTCCCTATAAATTTCATAAATATCAATGTAAAACCGCTATTATTTACCATAACGCAATACAAGCCTATCAGAAAACAAGACGCCGTTTCGTCTAGTGCTTTGAGTTTGTACAACTTTTCCATTACACTGCTTTTCCGCCTTGTCTCACAATCTGAAATAGCGACATTCTATGCCTGAGATCACCACGAAAACACCTGCTATTGATAAAACTGCGCGTATTTTAAACTATGTCTCCTCGCATGGCAGCGTTACTTTCAGTCAAATCCACCAAAATTTGCAATTAGCTCAAAGCTCTACAGCCACCCTGCTCAATAGCCTTGTGGCACATGGATTTTTACGTCAGGAAAAAGGCAAATATCATCTTGGTTTAACGTTATTTGAGCTGGGTATTCAAGCGATTGACAGCTTTGATATTCGTGAATTAGCCATTGCTCCAATGACATTTCTACGCGACCAAACCGGTCTCGCCTGCCATCTTGGTGTGCTGGATAACACATCGGCGATTTATCTGGCAAAAATCGAAAGCCCAAACGCGATTGTGGTGCGGAGTTGGTTAGGTAAGCGCTTATCGCTGCATAGCTCCAGCTTAGGAAAATGTCTGCTGGCTTGGTTGCCGGAACAAGAGATCGAACGCCTGATACCGGAAGAAAATCTGTTGGTTAAAACCAAAACCACCATTGCTACTCGTACTGCATTAAAAGAAGAGCTGAAATTAGTACGTCAGCAAGGCTGGGCGTATGACAATGAAGAAGATTATGACGGCGTAAGTTGTATTTCAGCGCCGGTATTTGATCGAAATAATAAAGTTATTGCCGCAATCAGTATGTCTGGTGTGAGTTTCCAAGTCTCAAAAGAGAAAATTCCGCAGTTTGTCGAACTGGTAAAAACCGCCGCTAATATGTTGTCAGAAGCAATCCGTTAAAAGCGCGTCATTCATTTTTTTCTTCTATTTTATCTCCGTTAATGTTGCCTAAATAACTTACGGTGTATCTCTTCTTTCCATCTATATCCGAAAATATAAACAACAAATTCAATTTGTGATCTCCGGCATACAATTCACTACTCCCCGCTTTGACATGAAGTTTAAGTTCAGTATATTCTTGACTCTCATATACAAGATAATAACTCCAATATATAAGAGTTATAAATAAAAAGAATTTGCTGTAGCCCCGTGACTGAAATAAAACCCAGAATCTAAAATCAGTAGAGGAACAAAATAATGAGTCATAAAGCCCAATTTTCAGGTGCATGGTGTCCGTCTGTTATCCCTTTTAATGCACAAGGGAAAGTTGATTATGATGCACTGCAACAACACTTTGATCGCCTAAAAGAAGCCGGAACTGATGGTATTTTGTTGATGGGAACTATCGGTGAGTTTGTCACCATGAGCCTCAGCGAACGAGAAGAACTGATAAAGAAAGCGCGTAAAATGTCTGCGTTGCCAATGATTGCTCATGTTTCCACCACTTGCGTTGATGATATGGTTCATCTGGCTGACATTGCTTACGCGGAAGGATATGACGCAGTAATGGCGCTGCCGCACTATTATTATGCACAAACACCAAAACAACTCTTTGAATACTATATTGATTTAGATCGCCGCTTTAAAGGTAAATGGCTGATCTACAACTTCCCTGCTCGTACTGGCTGTGATGTTGATGCTGCACTGGCATTAAAATTAGTTAACGCGTGCCCTAATTTTGTTGGTATCAAAGATACTGTTGACTGCTCTTCTCACACCCGTTTGTTGGTACGTACTGTTACTCCTGTGCGTCCTGACTTTTCTATTTTTGCCGGTTTCGATGAATATTTCGTACCAAACCTGATGAATGGCGGCGCTGGTGTTTTGTCAGGCTTGAACAATGTAGTTCCTGAGTTATTTACTCAAATTAAGCAGGCTTATGCGGCTAACGATCTTGATGTTGTTGCTGCGCTACATGAAGAAATTGGTCGTCTGTCCGGTATTTATGCTATCGGTGATGATTTCGTTACAACAATAAAAACGGTGGTATCCAGAAAATATAAATATATGGAACCAACATCACGTAATTACGGTGGAGTTTTGAATCCAGAACAATTAGCGCTTGTCGATAAATTATTTAATATCAAATAATTTAACTAATTTCAGGTTTGGATAAGAAAGTGGTAAAAGCAATAAATTGATATATTGAGAATAATTTGTAGGCGTAGTTGTTAACTACCTACTAAATAACGGTGAAATCAGCGGGCGGCAGATTGCCGCCTCTATGAAGAAATTGCATAATCACTTGAAATTCATCGTGATAATTTCTTATCCGAAATTCAGATTAACTGAATAATCAGCAAAGCTATTATTCCTGTTAAGAATAAGATAATAGCTAATACTTTATATAAATAATAAAAATAGCTTTATATATCCAAGAGCTATGATTTTACCATCTCGAAAAATACACCAGTTGTTATTAAATATTCATATATAAACTTAGGTGAAATAAAATGAAAATTAAACAAGCTATCGATAGAATTCCCGGCGGATTGATGCTGGTTCCGCTGTTTCTCGGTGCGCTGTGCCATACCTTATCGCCAGATGCGGGTAAATATTTCGGTTCATTCACTAACGGCTTAATCTCCGGCACTGTGCCGATTCTGGCTGTATGGTTTTTCTGTATGGGCGCGTCGATTCAACTAAGTGCCACCGGCACGGTGTTGCGTAAATCCGGTACGCTGGTGGTCACCAAAGTTGCCGTAGCATGGGTTGTTGCGGCGATTGCATCACACGTTCTGCCGGAAAATGGTATTGAAATCGGTTTCTTTACCGGTTTATCAACGCTGGCGCTGGTTGCTTCGATGGATATGACTAACGGCGGGCTGTACGCGTCCATCATGCAGCAATACGGTTCACAGGAAGAAGCCGGTGCATTCGTGCTGATGTCCATCGAATCAGGTCCGTTAATGACCATGATCATTTTGGGTACAGCCGGTATCGCTTCGTTTGAGCCACAAGCCTTTGTCGGCGCGGTTTTACCGTTTTTAATTGGCTTTGCGCTGGGGAATCTTGATCCTGAATTGCGCGGTTTATTTAGCAGCGCGGTGCATACGTTAATCCCATTCTTTGCCTT
>JAISKF010000038.1 GCA_031261005.1 Enterobacteriaceae bacterium
TGCCGCCCGTTGATCTCACCGTAGTTTGGCGGGCGGCAGATTGCCGCCCCGACGAAGAACAACATAATTATTTGAAATTTATATGAATAATATAACTAATTACCCAAGCATCAGGTTACTTACGACTGAGCATATTATAAAAAAGGCGGTCATTATGACCGCCTGTTATTCTTTATCTAACTTATACAGCGAGCGGATTAAGAAGCCTTTTTCTCTTTCTTGCTCTTATCACGGCTGTGCAGCCCTTTCTTCTCCAGACCGCGATAGATCAGTTGTTGCTGAATAATGGTGACTAAGTTACTCATTATATAGTAAACAACCAGACCTGACGGGAACCACAGGAAGAATACGGTGAAGATCACCGGCATATAAGTCATCACTTTCTGCTGCATTGGATCAGTCACCGGCGTTGGTGACATTTTCTGGATCAGGAACATAGTTCCGCCCATGATTAACGGCAGAATGTAGTACGGATCTTGTGCAGATAAGTCGTGAATCCACAGCATAAATGGTTGCTGACGCAGTTCAACAGAACCCATTAACATGTAGTACAGCGCCAGAAAGATTGGCATCTGAATGATTAATGGGAAACAGCCGCCCAACGGGTTCACTTTTTCTTCTTTGTACAGCGCCATCATTTCTTGGCTCATACGCTGTTTGTCATCACCAATACGCTCACGCATTGCCTGAAGTTTCGGCTGTAACAGCTTCATCTTCGCCATTGAGGTGTATTGCGCTTTAGTGAGCGGATACATAATACCGCGCACGATAAAGGTGATAACAATGATGGAGAAGCCCCAGTTACCCACAAAGCTCTGAATGAATTTCAGTAATTTGAACAACGGCTGAGAGATAAACCATAACCAACCGTAATCAACGGTCAAGTCTAAGTGATCCGCCACATCAGACATCTTGCTCTGAATTTCAGGACCAACCCACAACTGTGCATTTAAGTTCTGCGTTGCGCCCGGTTGAATAACGACAGGTGCATTTCTGAAACTGATTGATGATTGACCATCATCGCCATGCGTAGTGAAGAACGTACTTTGGCTGTTTTGGTTTGGAATCCACGCAGACACGAAATACTGCTGTAGCATTGCCACCCAACCGCCTTTGGTATCGATTTTCAGGTTCTCATCGCTGATGTCATCAAAACTGTATTTTTTGTATTTAGTTTCATCAGAAGAGTACGCAGCACCGCGATAAGTTTGCAACGCAAAGTTATTGCTACCGTGATCGCGAGTTTTCGGCAGTTTAGCCGTTTGTTTTAACTGACCAAATAGCACTAAATCTACTGGCTGCTGACTGGTGTTATTCACCGTATAGTCAACGCCAATCACATATTCACCGCGTTTGAACGATAACGTTTTAGTGTATTTCACGCCGTTACTATCGGTGAATGTCATTGGTACAGTGAGTTCGTTCTGACCATCAGCCAGCTCAAAGGTGTCTTGTGCAGTGGTATATAAAGGACGCGCGCCGTTAGCCGGATTATCAGGACCATTTTTACCTACCAAACCGCTCAGTGCTTGATAAGAAAAATCTGGTGTTTTTTCCAGTAATTGGAACGGTTGTGCTGAACCTAATGTAGCAGGATAAGCTAACAGATCAGCGTCTTGAATATCGCCGCCGCGTGTATTGATGGTTAAAGACAATACATCTGTTTTAACGGTGATCAAACCGCCTTCACCCGCAGTTAATTCTGACTGGGTTGAGGCTGAACCGGTTGCTGGTGCAGTGGTTTGCTGCACAGCCGCCGTTGGTGCCGGTTGTGGTGCATTATCTGTTTCCCATGCCTGCCATATCAAAAAGCTGACGAACAGCAGGGCAATAAGAAGGAGATTACGTTGAGAATCCATTGGTAATGTTCTCTATTAATTATGGTCAGTATTGTTGGGCGGAACAGGATCATCACCACCCTCGTGTAAAGGATGGCATTTTAATACGCGTTTGATTGTCAACCAACTACCTTTCAGCATGCCAAACCTGCGTAATGCCTCAATTCCGTATTGAGAACAGGTTGGACGAAACCGGCAATGCGCCCCTAATAACGGGCTGATCACCAGTTGATAACCGCGTATCAACATAATCAAGATACGGGTACCAGCCGACAATGACGACGCCATAACTTATCCAATGTTTCGGTCAGCGCGCAATTATCCAGATCGGCAATACCTTTTTTGGCAATAACAACAAAATCCATAGAGGGAAGATCATGCTGACGTAAACGAAAACTCTCGCGGGTTAGGCGTTTGATGCGATTACGTTCATGAGCTCGCTTCACGTATTTTTTTGCGACGGTAAGACCAAGACGGGGATGACCCAGCGAGTTCTCTCTGCCAAGAATGGTGATTTGAGGACTACCGGCTCTTTGCGGCTGCTGAAAAACAAATGTAAAAGTACTGGGAGTTAACAAACGTAACTCCCTGGGGAATGCTAGCTTAAGCTTAACCACACAGATGGTTAACTCAATTAACTGGCGACAGTTAATCGAGCACGGCCTTTAGCACGACGACGAGCCAAAACTTGACGGCCGTTCTTTGTGGCCATACGAGCGCGGAAACCGTGACTACGGTTACGCTTTAATACGGACGGTTGAAAAGTGCGTTTCATGGCGATCTCTACCTAAATCTTAATATTACTAATTAGTTACGATGCGTTTAGCTGCTCGACGTGAAAACGACCGACGCCTCAATCACAAAGTACCGCAATTATAAAGTACAAAGAGGCGGGATTGTAATAATTGTACACTCCCAAGTCAATTCAGAACGCTTATCTCTACTGAAAAACTCGCAGTGATTATCGCAATCCTCAATTAATCGACCTCTTTTTCATTATTCAGCATACCAGATGCCAAATTTGAGAGGTTAAATAACAAGGAGCGAGAAGCGCCACAAGCCACAACACAAGTAGGGCTGAGGATTATACGTGCTATCTGGAAAATCGCAAGGATCGTTAGTCGATCCTTTTTCATTTATATGTCGCTATATGCAGGGATCATTCGGATAGTGAACAACACTAAAATCCATAGAATCACGAGACGATCAACTTTATTGATAAGATCCCACCGCGCGAGATCATGATCTTGATTAAAACTCGGCAAATATTGCGTTTGATCGATGTTGACAGCCGTAGCAACTTCATCAAGAAGTTGTATAGAAAAAAATAATTACACTCTAAATATTACTTACAATTCAATATAATACTGCGTAAATATTATGATTTTTATGTTTTTTTCCGCAGTTTTTAATCTAAGCCCTCACTTAATCCTTTTATTCAGGTAAACTCTCCTTGCCTGTGGATAAAGTTAAGATCTTCTGCATGGAAAAGAAGATCTCTTCCGCGCTTTACGCTATCATCTACGGGCGTTGATTGCGTCCCTTATTGCGGATCGATGGCAGCAGGAAGCTGAACCAGACTAGCAGTCGGTACTGGCAATCGGTATATATTCCTGACGCAACTTTCTGTTATAAAAAGAAAATCATAGCTATAACCAACCGATATATGGCTATATTGCGACCGTTGTTGTATGCGGTAGGGGATAAGAAAAAAATCATATCATTCCCTTACTTTTTATTGATTCTAGCTCGCGTGGAGTTCGCCGTGTCACTTTCTCTTTGGCAGCAGTGCCTTGCCCAACTGCAAGATGAATTACCTGCCACAGAATTCAGTATGTGGATCCGTCCGTTACAGGCGGAGCTGAGTGACGATACACTCGCCCTTTACGCACCTAATCGTTTTGTTTTAGATTGGGTTCGCGATAAATATTTAAATAATATTAATGCGTTATTAAACGATTTTTGTGGTGCTAATGTGCCGCAGCTACGTTTTGAAGTCGGCACGAAACCATTGGCTCAAGTTAATCACCCGGCGAAATCGAGTGTTAATGGCACTCATGACGCGCCTCATGCAGCAGTAAGCCGCCCTGCCGCGATGCGTCCAAGCTGGGAGAATACCTCATCACAGCCAGAACTTTCTTATCGTTCCGGAGTAAATCCTAAACATCAGTTTGATAACTTTGTCGAAGGTAAATCTAACCAGCTTGCCAGAGCCGCTGCCCGTCAAGTCGCAGATAACCCTGGCGGCGCTTATAACCCACTATTTTTATACGGCGGAACTGGTTTAGGTAAAACGCATTTATTGCATGCTGTCGGTAACGGCATTATTGAGCGTAAGCCCAATGCTAAAGTGGTTTACATGCACTCTGAACGCTTCGTGCAAGACATGGTTAAAGCCTTGCAAAACAACGCCATTGAAGAGTTTAAACGCTATTACCGCTCTGTCGATGCGCTGTTAATCGATGATATTCAATTTTTCGCTAATAAAGAGCGCTCACAGGAAGAATTCTTTCATACGTTCAATGCGTTACTGGAAGGTAATCAACAAATTATTCTTACCTCTGACCGTTATCCGAAAGAAATTAACGGCGTTGAAGATCGCTTAAAATCCCGTTTCGGCTGGGGGCTGACGGTAGCTATTGAACCGCCAGAATTAGAAACGCGCGTAGCAATTTTGATGAAGAAAGCTGATGAAAACGATATTCGCCTGCCCGCCGAAGTCGCATTTTTCATTGCGAAACGCCTGCGCTCTAACGTGCGTGAACTGGAAGGCGCGTTAAACCGTGTCATTGCCAATGCGAACTTTACAGGGCGCGCTATTACGATTGATTTTGTTCGTGAAGCGTTACGCGATTTACTGGCACTTCAAGAAAAGCTGGTTACTATTGATAATATCCAGAAAACCGTAGCGGAATATTACAAAATTAAGATAGCAGATCTGTTGTCTAAACGGCGTTCCCGTTCCGTTGCCCGCCCGCGCCAAATGGCTATGGCGCTGGCAAAAGAGTTGACCAACCATAGTTTACCGGAAATTGGTGATGCGTTTGGTGGCAGAGACCATACCACCGTGCTTCATGCCTGTCGTAAGATTGAGCAGTTACGAGAGGAAAGCCACGACATCAAAGAAGATTTCTCTAACTTAATCAGAACATTATCATCATAACGCTTATGAAATTTATCATTGATCGTGAACATTTAATTAAGCCGCTGCAACAAGTCAGCAGCCCTCTGGGTGGTCGCCCTACACTGCCTATTCTTGGTAATCTTCTGATGCAAGTAACAGACGGTTACTTATCGTTAACGGGCACCGATCTGGAAATGGAGATGGTCGCGCGAGTTACGCTGACCCAGCCTCATGAAGATGGCGCGATTACAGTTCCAGCCCGTAAATTTCTCGATATTTGCCGCGGCTTGCCGGACGGTGCAGAAATCAGCATCACGCAGGAAAATGATCGCATTCTGGTGCGTTCAGGGCGCAGCCGTTTCTCGCTTTCTACTTTGCCTGCGGCGGATTATCCCAATCTTGATGACTGGAAAAGTGAAGTTGAATTCACGTTACCGCAAGCCACGCTAAAACGCTTGATTGAAGCCACGCAATTCTCTATGGCACATCAAGACGTGCGCTATTACCTCAACGGCATGATGTTTGAAACCGAAGATGAAGCGCTGCGAACCGTCGCTACTGATGGTCATCGTCTGGCAGTTTGTTCTATGTCGGTAGGGCAAAAATTGCCGCCGCATGATGTCATTGTGCCGCGTAAAGGCGTGCTGGAGCTGGTTCGCCTGCTCGATAGCAGCAACGGTGATGTGCGTCTGCAAATTGGCAGCAATAATATCCGCGCTCATGTCGGCGATTTTATTTTCACTTCCAAACTGGTTGATGGCAGATTCCCTGATTATCGCCGCGTATTGCCGAAAAATCCTGACAAAACGCTGGAAGCGAACTGTGACGAGCTGAAACAAGCGTTCTCACGCGCCGCGATCCTCTCTAATGAGAAATTTCGTGGCGTTCGTCTGCATCTGAATCAAAATCAATTGAAAATCACTGCAAACAACCCAGAGCAGGAAGAAGCGGAAGAGATCCTCGATGTGGTTTATGGCGGCGCAGATTTAGAAATTGGCTTTAACGTCAGCTATGTACTGGACGTCTTAAATGCCCTGAAATGTGAAAATGTTCGCATGTTGCTGACAGATTCCGTATCCAGCGTGCAAATCGAAGATTGCGCGAATTCCAGCGCAGCCTACGTTGTTATGCCAATGCGTTTATAAATGAGGTCGATAGATCTCTGAATGGCTTTAACTCGTCTATTAATCAATGATTTCCGCAATATAGAAACGGCGGACTTTATCCCGTCTGCCGGTTTCAATTTTTTCGTCGGTCCTAACGGCAGCGGTAAAACCAGCGTGCTGGAAGCCGTGTATACGCTCGGTCACGGTCGGGCTTTTCGCAGCTTGCAAACAGGGCGCGTTGTTCGTCATGAGCAGCAAGAATTCGTATTACATGGTAGAATAGCGGGTAATGAACGGGAGCTGTCGGTTGGATTGCGAAAAAACCGCTTAGGCGATACCAAAGTACGTATTGATGGCGGTGATGACCACAAAGTCTCGGAGTTAGCTCAGCTTTTACCCATTCAGTTAATTACGCCGGAAGGGTTTACCCTGCTTAACGGCGGACCTAAATATCGGCGGGCGTTTTTAGATTGGGGCTGTTTTCATAGCGACCCTCATTTTTTTCATGGCTGGAGCAATCTAAAACGCTTGCTGAAACAGCGGAATGCGGCACTGCGCCAGACCCATCGTTATTCACAGATTCGCGCGTGGGATCAGGAACTTATCCCACTGGCAATGCGTGTTAGCGAATGGCGGGCAGCTTATGCCAGTGCTATTGCACAAGATATAACCGCAACTTGTGCAGAGTTTTTACCGGAGTTCAACCTCACTTTCTCATTCCAGCGCGGTTGGGATAAAGAGAGTGAATATGGTGAACTTCTTGAGCGACAATTTGAACGTGATCGGGCACTGACTTATACCTCTCAAGGTCCGCATAAAGCTGATTTTCGTATCCGCGCCGATGGAACGCCGGTAGAAGATTTGTTATCACGCGGTCAGCTCAAATTATTGATGTGTGCACTGCGTTTAGCTCAAGGTGAGTTCCTGACTCGCCAGAGCGGGCGTCGTTGCCTGTATCTTATCGATGATTTTGCTTCCGAGCTTGATGTCCATCGCCGCCGATTACTGGCAGAGCGTTTAAAAGCAACCGGCGCACAAGTTTTTGTCAGCGCGGTGAGTGCTGAACAAATCGCTGATATGTTGGACAAAAATGGCAAGATGTTCTCCGTAGAACATGGCAAAATAGAGCATCAACCACAGGATTAATAGTGAGCGAGAAACGCTAATGTCGAATACATACGATTCCTCAAGTATCAAGGTATTAAAAGGTCTGGACGCGGTACGTAAACGTCCTGGCATGTACATCGGTGATACCGACGATGGCACCGGTTTGCATCATATGGTATTCGAGGTTGTTGATAACGCCATCGATGAAGCGCTGGCGGGTTACTGTAAAGACATCGTTGTCACCATTCACAGCGACAATTCCGTTTCCGTACAAGATGACGGGCGCGGCATTCCTACCGGTATTCACGAAGAAGAAGGAGTATCGGCAGCAGAAGTTATCATGACCGTACTGCACGCAGGTGGTAAATTTGATGATAACTCATATAAAGTTTCCGGCGGCTTGCACGGCGTGGGGGTTTCCGTCGTTAATGCGCTGTCTGACAAACTTGAGCTGGTGATTGCGCGCGAAGGCAAAACCCATAAACAAATCTATCGCGGCGGTGTACCGGAAGCACCGCTGAAAGTGGTCGGCGAAACCGATAAAACCGGTACACGCATTCGTTTCTGGCCAAGTCCGGAAACATTCACCACGAATCTGGAATTCCAGTATGACATTCTGGCAAAACGCCTGCGTGAATTGTCATTCCTGAATTCTGGTGTTTCTATCAAATTAAACGATGAACGCGACGATAAACATGACCACTTCCATTATGAGGGCGGTATCAAAGCGTTTGTTGAGTATCTGAATCGCAACAAAAATCCGATTCACCCAACGGTATTTTACTTCACCCATCAGAACGAAAAAGATGGCATCAATGTTGAAGTTTCTCTGCAATGGAACGACGGCTTTCAGGAAAATATCTACTGCTTTACTAACAACATTCCGCAGCGTGACGGCGGAACTCACTTAGCCGGTTTCCGTGCTGCGATGACGCGTACTCTGAATACCTACATGGAAAAAGAGGGTTACAGCAAAAAAGCCAAAGTCAGCGCTACCGGTGATGATGCGCGTGAGGGCTTGATCGCCGTTGTCTCGGTAAAAGTGCCTGATCCTAAATTCTCTTCACAAACCAAAGACAAACTGGTCTCTTCCGAAGTGAAATCTGCGGTTGAGTCCATCATGGCAGAGAAGTTATCGGAATATCTGCTGGAAAATCCAAGTGATGCCAAAATTGTGGTCGGCAAAATTATCGACGCCGCCCGCGCCCGTGAAGCAGCGCGTAAAGCCCGTGAAATGACGCGCCGTAAAGGGGCGTTAGATTTAGGCGGCTTGCCGGGCAAACTGGCAGACTGTCAGGAACGTGATCCGGCACTGTCTGAACTCTACTTAGTGGAAGGGGACTCGGCGGGCGGCTCGGCAAAACAAGGCCGTAACCGCAAGAATCAAGCGATTCTGCCGCTGAAAGGTAAAATCCTCAACGTCGAAAAAGCACGCTTTGACAAAATGCTCTCATCGCAAGAAGTGGCAACACTGATCACCGCGCTGGGCTGCGGAATTGGTCGTGATGAGTACAATCCAGATAAATTGCGTTATCACAGCATCATCATCATGACCGATGCCGACGTCGATGGTTCGCACATTCGTACTCTGCTGCTGACATTCTTCTATCGCCAAATGCCGGAAGTCATCGAGCGCGGTTATATCTATATCGCCCAGCCGCCGCTGTATAAAGTGAAGAAAGGCAAGCAAGAACAATACATTAAAGATGATGAAGCGATGGATCAATATCAGATCACTACCGCTCTTGACGGCGCATCGCTGCATGTGAATCCTCATGCGCCAGCACTTGCCGGTGAACCGCTGGAACGTCTGGTCGCTGAACATTACAGCATTCAGAAAATGCTCAAACGCATGGAACGCCGCACACCGCTGGCACTGCTGAATCAACTGATTTATCAATCAACACTGACCGAAGAAATTCTGGCGGATAAAGCCCAAGTGCAGGCATGGACGGACTCTTTAGTTTCTATCCTGAATGATAAAGAGCAGCACGGCAGCAACTATATCGCGCTGGTACATGAAAACAGCGAACACGGCGTATTTGAACCAGTGATCCGCATTCGTACTCACGGCGTAGATACCGATTACACTCTGAATATTGACTTCATTCTGGGCGGCGAATATCGCAAGCTCTGTCATCTGGGCGAACAACTGCGCGGCTTGATTGAAGAAGATGCCTTTATCGAACGCGGCGAACGCCGTCAGCCAGTCACCAGCTTTGAACAATCCATTGATTGGTTAGTGAAAGAGTCGCGCCGCGGACTGGCGATCCAACGCTACAAAGGTCTTGGCGAAATGAACCCAGACCAGCTTTGGGAAACTACGATGGACCCGCAAGGTCGCCGTATGTTGCAGGTGACGATTAAAGACGCTATCGCTGCGGATCAACTATTCACCACCCTAATGGGCGACGAAGTTGAACCGCGCCGTGCCTTTATCGAAGAAAATGCGCTGAAAGTAGCGAATCTGGACGTTTAGTTTAATTGTTCTATTCTCTAAACTAAAATTCTCTAAACCAAAAAAAGCAACCAAACTGGTTGCTTTTTTTAGTTGACTGCCAGAAGTAATATCAGCGTCAGATAATGTATTTAGCTAATAGTAAATGGTTTTTATTTAAATAAATCAGAATGACTGCCAACACGATAAAGTTTTAATTCTGTATCTGTTTTTTGATAAATCAATAACAAATCGGGTAGTCCATGACACTCTAAATATCCAATATATTTACCTACCAATAGATGTTCCCGATATTTAGCAGGTAAGGGAGTCCCCGTTTGTAAAAGCGCAATGATGTTTAAAATCACCGCTTGCGCTTTTTTATTCGTAGTATACTTTTTGGCGTCCCTTTTAAAACTAGATGAGTAAACGATCGTTAACATGGCTTACCAACCGAGATCATTTTTCAGCTCATCAACATCTTTAGCATGATGCACATCTTTTCCGCTATCAAGATCATGAATGGCTTTTAGCGTTTCATGATTAGGTTTTAATAATCCCTCAGGTAGTTCGCCATCTATTGCTAAACGATTTACTACCATTCTTATAATAGTAGAAAGATCAAGACCTAAGGCTTTAGCATTTGCCATAGCTGCATCTTTTGACGCTAATGAGACTCTCGCTCTAACTACTGAACTGGTCATAAATCACCTCATGCTATTTGTATAGTATCTAATTACAGCTACAGTGTAGCCACAATGTAGCCACGTAACAAGTCGTGTTTTTCGGTAATAACCAGTCTGAGGCGCTAATTTCTTAGCGCCTTTTTAGTTAATTATATTCCCTCAGCCGCCACCCGTAACCGGCTCTTTAACGCCGTATACTCAACCTGCACATAGTTTTCCGCCCAATCCTGATCGGGGATCGTCTCCAGCTTCACTGCACAATATTTGTATTCCGGTGTTTTCGAGATGGGATCTAACTCATCAAGTGTCAGCTTATTACACGCACCGATCCACCATTGATAAGTCATATACACCGCGCCTTTATTGGTTCGATCGCTCACCGCTGCGCGGCTAATTACTTTGCCGCGCCGTGAAGAAATCCATACCAATTGCTGATCGCTAATTCCCAAAGCAGCAGCATCTTGTGTATTGATCTGGATATATCCCGGTTCATCAGCAAGAGTTTGCAATGCGGTACAGTTACCGGTCATTGAGCGGCAAGAGTAATGCCCGACCTCACGCACGGTAGACAGCACCAGCGGATATTCTTCATCGGTCATTTCCATCGGCGGACGCCATTCACACGAGTACAACAGCCCTAATCCGTTCGGACGATTAAACTTCTTGCCCTCAAACAGATATGGTGTACCCGCGTGATCCAACGTTGGACACGGCCACTGGATATAACCTAATCCCTCTAGTTTCTCGTAAGTCGCACCGTAATAGATCGGGCACAGCTCGCGCATTTCGTCCCAAATCTCTTTGGTATTGTGATACTTCATCGGATAGCCGATCGCCGTAGACATCAGACAGATAATTTCCCAGTCAGTTTTCACATCACCTTTTGGCTCTACCGCTTTATAAAAACGCTGGAATCCGCGATCGGCGCTGGTATAAACCCCCTCATGCTCGCCCCAAGAGGTAGCAGGGAAAATCACGTCCGCCATCATTGCGGTTTGCGTCATAAAAATGTCTTGCACGATCAATAGATCAAGGGCTTCAAAACCAGCCCGAACCATCGAAATATCCGGCTCGGTTTGCAGCGGATCTTCCCCCATCAGATAGAATGCTTTCACTGTGCCATGCAACGCATGATGCGCGACTTCGCTGACCGGATAACCTTTTTTCTCTGGGATCGACTCCACGCCCCACGCTTTAGCAAACTTCGCGCGCGCCGCAGGATCGCTGATATATTGATAGCCCGGTAAAGTATCTATCAGCGCGCCCATGTCGCAAGCACCCTGCACATTATTCTGACCGCGCACTGGCGCTAAACCGACATTTGGTCGCCCTAAATTACCGGTCAGCAAAGCCAGACTCGCTAAACAACGCACGGTATCAACGCCGACGCTATACTGCGTCACCCCCATTCCCCACAAAATCGTGGCAGACGGCGCAGCCGCATACACGCGAATCGCTTCACGGATCTGTTTTGCTGATAAACCGGTGATTTGCTCGACATATTCCGGCGTGTACTTCTCTACACTCTTCCAATATTCGTCGAATCCCTCAGTGTGTTTTTCCACAAACTCTTTGTCGTAGAGATTTTCACTGATTAACACATTACCAAACGCATTAAGCAAAGCGATGTTACTGCCGTTTTTCAGCGGCAAATGAATATCAGCAATACGCGCGGTTTCGATATAGCGCGGATCACAGACAATCACTTTCGCACCTTTGGATTTCGCTTTTAAAATCCGGCGCGCAACAATAGGGTGAGAATCTGCGGCGTTATAGCCGAAGATAAACAGACACTTTGTGTCTTCCATTTCGCAGATGGAGTTACTCATCGCGCCATTACCCACTGAACGGTGCAGACCTGCAACCGAGGGGCCATGTCAAACGCGCGCGCAGCAATCCACGTTGTTAGTGCCGATCGCAGCACGGGCAAACTTCTGCATGATGTAGTTCACTTCATTACCGGGACCGCGTGATGAACCGGAGGTCATCACCGCGTCTGGACCATTCTCTTCAATGATCTTTTTCATGCGCGAACTGGCAAATTCGATCGCTTCCTGCCATGAAACCGCCTCCAGCTCGCCGCCGCGCTGACGGCGAATCATCGGCTTGGTTAAGCGCGGTGTCAGCAGTTTGGTATCATTAAGGAAATCCCAACCGTAATAACCTTTCAAACACAACTCGCCCTGATTGGTTTTACCGTTCGCGCCCTCTGCACCCACGACTTTCCCGTCTTCAACTAACAGATTAATTTTGCAGCCCGATGCACAATACGGGCAAACTGTAATCACTTTTTTCATATTCGTTTAACTCCTCAAATCCGTTTGCTGATTAGAAATGAATCTCAGCAGCTTCTTCCAATGCCGCACGCTCTTGCTTTTGGCGCAACTGGGCATTTATCGATTCAGTAGAAACCAGACGCAGTGCATTAGTCGGGCAAACTCTGACGCAGGTTGGCGACTCCGCCACTCCCTCGCACAAATCACATTTATGCGCTTCGGTTTTCTGATATTTAGCGGGAATTCCATCATCACTAGAGATAGTGATACTTTTAGTGACAATCGACATTGCACCGAAAGGACAGGCAATAGCGCAGGTTTTACAACCGATACACTTTTCCTGAATGACTTGAATACTGTTATTGCGCCGGACAATCGCCCCTTTGGGGCAGACTTTAGCGCAAGGTGCATCATCGCAATGATGGCACAGAATAGCGGTACTGATGTTGTTACCTTTGATCACCCGAATACGCGGCGAAAAACTTTCCACCGACAAATTGGCAACATCACCGCCAGAACTGTGAATGACCGCACAAGAAATTTCACAAGTGCGACACCCAATGCAATTTTTTGCATCGGCGATCACGAAACGGTTCATTAGGTATCTCCATTGCTCTATTTCCAACGACAATTCGCCGGTAAAAAATAAAATTTAATTATTGGAATATTCCCTTTTAGGGATTTTTATAATTTGTTGATTTTTCTCTCAACAAAGAAAATCACTGCCTTATACTAAAACCTGATAATACAGAAGCAGCTTGAAGTACAACGAGTATATAAATACACCAATTGGTGAATATTAATGTTGATATGTCGCAATATTAGAATGGTTTTAACCAATTTGTTAAATCGGTATTGGTGATTGTGTTGTTTCGGCAGGAGAAACTTAATGTGAATATAACTCGCAGTAATTGCCTTGTATTATTCGTCATTTAACATGTAATTCACTGATAATAAATAAATTATCATATTTAACGATTGATGATGTTTGCCAGATTTCGGGCGGCAGGTCGCCGCCCATTACACAAAAATGAAAAATTATTTCACTATTTTCCTGTCCAAAGCTCAAATCAATCAAAAACTATATTTAACCCCGATCATTCCCTGCGTATCACCGTAGGAATGTGAACCAAACTGATGGCTGATATTTGCCCAGCCGGTCAAATGGTTATTCAGTTTACCTTCGATACCGCCTTTCACTTCTGCCTGATCTTTCGTTCCGTTTTGGTAAGTGCTTACGGAATTCATCAGCACCGAGTGATTTTCGGTATTGTGAATCCAGTTCAGCTCAATAAACGGTTCAAACTCACGATTTTTACCATCATCAATAGCATTATGACCGCTGGCATAAGCACGCAAACCTAAGCTGGTCATCACATTGCCATTAGTATCGTGTTTAATCCACGTCTTGCTGGCTTCGCGGTGATCATCAGCGGTGACGTCCATCCAAACGATCTGCGCTTTAGGTTGCAGCCAATAACTGGTGTGATCGCTTGCACCCACTTTAAAGCTGTAGCCACCCTCAATCGCTGCGGTGAAACCTTTCGATTTATAATCTTTGCTATTGAGCAATTGCCCGTTCATTTCGTTATCAAACCAGTTGTACAGTACCCAGCTATCGAAATAAGCGCCCGCTTTACTCACTTGGTTGGCATACCAAGTACCATATAACCCCGCACTATAGCCATCGACGATACCAGTAGAAGAATAACGGGTTTTTGTGGAGTGACTGCGGCTGTGATTATTGGCATAACCTGTCATCACACCCAGATGATAACGATCTAAACCGTCGCTGCTCCATTGCGCTAAATCACCGCCCAACTGTACTACATAGCGATTGCCTGTCGTACTAACCTGACCGCTGCGATCATGGAATCTATTGTGCCCGCCGACATGACGCATCCACAAGCTAGTGACTTTCCGCTCACCAGTGAGAGCATCGGTATATTGCGTTTCGCCTAAACGATCATGCAGGCGTGTAACAAACATAGTATTTGATGCCGCCAGATTTGCCAGATAGCTACCCGCGCCAGAAAAATGCTGCGGCGCTGTCGGCGCGGGTACTTTCGGCACATCATGCGTCGGTGCATCAGCAGCAAAGACATTACTACCCAGGGGAAAAACTAACCCTATGGATAATATAGATTTTATGAGAATACTTATTTTTAAATTTTTCATTTTCAATCCCTGTAAAATATATCGTCAGGAGGTTACCTATTGTTAGATGACTCTATTTAAGTAATAAGGCATCGGCGATTTACGAAGAAAAGTAACCGCAAATGAGCCATCTACTGCGGATAAGTATAGACCGGACAGGCGAATTTATAATCAAATTATACGTAATACTTATATCTTTATTTAATTTATAACTAATTCGTTAGAACACTATTTCATTTATTCTGAATAAAAAATAATTAATTTCAGTTTTGGCTAAAGAAATAGTGTGAATAATAGATTGATAATAAAGAATAACCCGTAGGGGCGGCAATCTGCCGCCCGTGAACCCACCGCGTTGTTAATTCGGGCGACAGGTTGTCGCCCCTACAAATTATTATCAACCTATTATTTTTGCCATTTACTTCGCCAAAACTGAGGCTAATTATGCCATTCTTCATAATCGAAGATGACACAACCCCAAATAAATCCTGTAATCATTTGCGTTATTTGCTATATCTAGCGATTATTTTTATATACCTACATCTATCTTTTCGGACAGCAAAATGAATAAACCCGTTTCCGGCTCTGCTGATGGGCAGGGGCTTTTTGAGCGAGTGTTTCAGTTACGGCAGCATGGCACTACGGTGCGAACTGAAATCGTCGCTGGTTTTACTACTTTTTTAACGATGGTTTACATCGTGTTTGTCAACCCGCAAATACTCGGTGTTGCCGGTATGGATACCGATGCCGTGTTTGTCACTACCTGTTTAGTGGCGGCATTTGGCAGTATTTTTATGGGATTACTGGCGAATTTACCGATCGCCTTAGCACCGGCGATGGGGCTGAATGCGTTCTTCGCTTTTGTGGTCGTCGGCGTGATGGGTTATTCGTGGCAGGTGGCGATGGGTGCAATTTTCTGGGGATCTATCGGCTTCCTGCTGTTAACGCTGTTCCGCGTGCGTTACTGGATGATCTCCAGCATTCCGGTTAGTTTGCGCGTTGGTATCACCAGCGGTATCGGGCTGTTTATCGGTATGATGGGCTTAAAAAACGCCGGAATTATTGTGCCGAATCCTGACACTTTAGTGAGTTTAGGGAATCTGACTTCATTAAACGTGGCGCTGGGCGTTTTAGGCTTTTTTATTATTGCGGTGTTGGCGGCAAAAAACATTCATGCCGCGGTGTTGATTTCCATTGTCGTCACAACCGCGATTGGTCTGATTGCTGGTGATGTAACTTATCAGGGCGTATTCTCCGCGCCGCCAAGTATTGCCAGCATCATCGGTCAGGTTGATGTGAAAGGCGCGTTAGATGTCGGTTTAGCGGGAATTATCTTCTCTTTCATGCTAATTAACCTGTTCGACTCTTCCGGCACGATGGTGGCGGTCACTGATAAAGCTGGTTTAGCTGATGAAAACGGCAAATTCCCGCGCATGAAACAAGCTCTGCTGGTGGATAGCATCACCTCTTCTGCCGGTGCTTATCTAGGTACATCGTCCATTTCCACCTATATCGAAAGTTCTTCCGGTGTTTCCGTTGGCGGCAGAACCGGCTTAACCGCAGTGGTTGTCGGCTTATTATTCCTGCTGATTATTTTCCTCTCGCCGCTGGCAAAAATGGTGCAGCCTTATGCGGTTGCTGGCGCGCTGATTTATGTCGGAGTATTGATGACATCAAGCCTATCGCGAGTGAAATGGAGCGATCTCACCGAAGCGACACCGGCATTTATCACCGCCGTTATGATGCCGTTTACTTTTTCTATTACTGAGGGCATCGCACTGGGATTTATCTCTTATTGCGTGATGAAAGCCGGAACCGGACGCTGGAAAGAAATCAGCCCGTGCGTGCTGATTGTGGCGTTATTATTCTTGTTTAAGATTATGTTCATTGATCATTAATAGCTTAATCATTAACCGCTTGATCATTCATTGATGTTTTTTGTGTCATTCCCCTCTTTGGAGGGGAATTAACCCATAAATCTTATTAAATTCGCCGATTCGCCAGCCACTAACTTACTCTCGCTATCAACCAGCCAGATTTTTGGCTGATCAATATTGTAATCACTGGCAACTGCCCACGCGCGATCATCTTGACGGCTGGTAAAGCAAAATAGTTGCGGCAGGAAATCCGCAGAAACATGGCGTTGCTGTGGATTGATCCGTAGCTGCTTCATTTGCCAGACACCTTTTGCTGAGAGCTTGAGAACCGACTCCCGCAGCGTCCACAGTTGCCAAAAACCATCATTTTGTTGTGATGACGGCAAACTGAGCAACCATTGATACTCTTCAGGGCTAAAACTGTACTGCGCCAGTTTCAGCAAATTTTTGCGCGGGTGAATATGCTCAACGTCCAGCCCGATACGGCAGCCTTGCGCCAGCGCCACCATAATATATTCCCCGCTATGGCTAATATTAAAATCGATCAACCCATTGGCATCGTTAGAAATAAAAGCAGGACGACCATTATCAGTGATTTCTATTTCCGGCAACCGCGCATAACCAAGCTGATTAAACAACAGCTCCGCCAGCAACCAGCGTCCGCTAAGAAACTGCTGCTGCCGCTTAACATTAAAACACGCAGCTTGTTGTTGTAACGAAAGCGGAATCCGCGCCAAATCAGGCGGCAACCATTCGGATGATGGCAAACGGATTACGGCAATGGCGAGGTTTGGAGGCAGTTTGTTTGGCATAGTAAATATTATGACCAGCGATTGATAAATATGGTGTGAGTAAATATATACGATATTAACCCATATTTAGATGGTTGATTTTATGGTAGGAATAATTCTAGGGACAGATCAATTTTTGCCACTGACAAGCCAATGAGTAAACTGTCTTCATTCTTCATATTTGATCAGACAAACATTGACGCGAACTTTTCGCTCAAATAATAGCAGCGAGAATCCATTAACTCACCCCACTAAAAAACCCGTAACCAGAAAGTCTGATTACGGGTTTTGTCGATTAGAGCAGGTGTGATTCAGACTGGCTGAATCACTGGGGGATTACATCATTCCGCCCATACCACCCATGCCGCCCATTCCACCGGCAGCGCCCATATCTAATTTGTCTTCTTTCGGCAGGTCAGTCACCATACATTCGGTGGTGATCATCAGACCGGCGATTGACGCAGCATATTGCAGCGCAGAACGGGTAACTTTGGTTGGATCCAGAATACCCATTTCGATCATGTCGCCGTACTGTTCCGTTGCGGCGTTATAACCGTAGCTGCCTTCGCCTGCTTTCACATTGTTAGCAACCACTGATGGTTCTTCACCGGCGTTAGCAACGATCTGACGTAAAGGTGATTCCATTGCGCGCAGTGCCACACGAACACCAACAGTCTGGTCTTCGTTATCGCCTTTGGTTTCCGCAATCTTAGCTGCCACGCGGATTAACGCCACGCCGCCGCCAGCAACTACGCCCTCTTCAACCGCAGCACGAGTCGCTTGCAGCGCATCTTCTACGCGTGCTTTCTTCTCTTTCATTTCGATTTCGGTTGCTGCGCCAACTTTCAGTACAGCAACACCGCCTGCTAATTTAGCAACACGTTCTTGCAGTTTTTCGCGATCGTAATCAGAGGTTGCTTCTTCGATTTGCTGACGAATTTGCGCGACACGACCTTTGATAGCATCTTCATCGCCCACGCCATCAATGATGATGGTAGTGTCTTTGTTGATAACAACACGTTTTGCCTGACCTAAATCTTCCAGCGTGGCTTTTTCTAATTCCAAGCCGATTTCTTCAGAAATAACCGTACCGCCAGTTAATGTTGCGATGTCTTGCAGCATGGCTTTACGACGATCGCCGAAACCAGGTGCTTTAACCGCTGCAACTTTAACGATGCCGCGCATAGTGTTAACCACCAGCGTTGCCAGCGCTTCACCTTCAACATCTTCAGCAACGATAACCAGTGGTTTACCCGCTTTAGCAACCGCTTCTAACACTGGCAGCATTTCACGGATATTAGAGATTTTCTTGTCAACTAACAGAATGAATGGGCTTTCCAGCTCAACAGCACCGGTTTCTGGTTTGTTGATGAAATATGGAGACAGGTAGCCGCGATCGAACTGCATACCTTCAACGACGTCTAATTCGTCTTCTAAGCCAGTGCCTTCTTCAACAGTGATAACACCTTCTTTACCGACTTTTTCCATCGCTTCGGCAATCAACGCACCAACGCTTGCGTCGGAGTTAGCAGAGATCGTACCAACTTGAGCAATCGCTTTAGAATCAGAACAAGGTACAGACAGTTTTTTCAGCTCTTCTACCGCTGCGATAACTGCTTTATCAATACCGCGTTTCAGATCCATTGGGTTCATACCCGCTGCAACTGCTTTTAAACCTTCGGTGATGATAGATTGCGCCAAAACAGTTGCGGTTGTTGTACCGTCACCTGCTGCATCATTGGCTTTGGAAGCAACTTCCTTCACCATCTGCGCGCCCATATTTTCAAATTTATCTTCCAGCTCGATTTCACGCGCAACAGAAACACCATCTTTAGTGATGGTTGGTGCGCCAAAAGATTTATCCAGAACTACGTTACGGCCTTTAGGTCCCAGCGTGACTTTTACTGCGTCTGCCAGAACATTTACGCCGCGTAACATTTTAACGCGCGCGTCATTACCAAATTTAACGTCTTTAGCTGCCATTTTTCGGTTTCCCCTAACTTAATTCAATTCAACTTTTCACGCGGTTCAGAACGCTTTATCTCGCACTAAGCCCTGCGTTATTCAGTTCAAAGCTCATGGTTATTAGTAACCAAGAGCGTGCAAAAATTATGCTTCAACGATTGCCAGAATATCGCTTTCTGACATGATTAAGACTTCATCGTTATCAATTTTTTCAACTTTTACGCCGTAGCCATCGTTGAAAATAACGGTATCGCCAACTTTGACGTCTAATGCTTTTACTTCACCGTTTTCTAAAATACGACCATTGCCAACAGCCAATACTTCACCACGAGTAGATTTTGCTGCCGCAGTACCAGTCAGAACGATGCCGCCTGCTGATTTGGTTTCAACTTCTTTACGTTTAACGATCACACGGTCGTGTAATGGACGAATTTTCATTGATAGCTCTCCTTTGAGAAAGGTCTTTATCAGGTTTGGGTTCAGCAGACACGCAAAATGCCTGCCTTGTGGTGGTGATATTGGGGTGTTTCTCCCCCCTTCAAGGGGGAGGAAAAGAAAAAAATTGCATATCCATGTATTTGCTTAAATAACCAGCGATATACAGGAGAATGACAGGATAATCGTTATTCTCGTCTGTCATCACTACCATTTTGGTTATCAAGGTATTTTTTACTGTCATCTTCCCGACGCTGAAACTCACCCTCAACGGTATAACCGTTCTGACTGCCTGATTCGCCGTTTGACGAGCGGAAAGTATGAATATACGGCATGACTCTTAACGTCAGCATTTTTTGTACTGGCGGCAACAGCAGCAATAAGCCAAGAAAATCGGTAAAAAAGCCGGGAATCAACAGCAGGAAACCCGCCATTAGCAGCGAAACGCTTTTCACCATTTCACCGGCAGGATTTTCGCCTTGTGCCAGTTTTTCCTGCATTTGAATTAAGGTTTTCAGCCCTTGATGACGCACCAGCGAGACACCCAGACAGGAGGTTAAGATCACCAAAATTAACGTTAACGCGACCCCAATAACAGCGGCGACTTTAACGAAAATGGTCATCTCGATATAAATCAGCAAAAATAGTAAAACAAGCGGCAACCAACGCACGGTAACTCCTTCATGATAAATTCGATGATCTATTCTTGATTTAATACTCTCCCTGTTCTTAAATCAACTGCTCAAATCAATTATAGAAAAACGTTTACCGCACGCCGGAAGCAGCGTTGATGAGAAGTGAAACGCTTGGATACCCAAAAGCATTCAATTTGATTATGCAGAAGTGATTTACCATCATCATTGGGTTAATTCAGTACTGGATTAACCCAATGATGAACTACGGCATAATTAGATGAAATGATTTCAGAGTTAAATCAGCATTAATTAAATATTAAGATTAAAAATCAGTATTAGCGTAATACAAAAAACAGGACTAAATTTAAGTTTGAAAAATTTAAATTATTAAATTTAATTAATTGAAACATGATATAACACATACACTAAATTAGTACATTAAAATCCATTAAATAACCATTAACACTATACTAAAAAACAACAAAAACCTTAATATAAACACGTTAAAATCATTAATTAGATTAATTGACAGCCATTTATTTAGCTATTAGCATCTGGCTGGATAAATAATTATTTATATATTTACCTAACAGGTTTATTTATAACTTTTTAATTTATCACTAACATAAATTATTCATTTTTTTAAACAAGGACTTTAAAATGCGCGAATTACATAATCATGAAGTAGAAGAAGTATCTGGTGCTGGTTTTATCTTTGATTTCAGTGCATTGCTTGGTGCAAGCATTGGTGCTATCGTTGACTCAGCTAAAAACACGACTACTGCAACTCCTGCTGGTACTCAAATGGGTGCCGCTATCGGCGGTATCATTGAAGGCGTATTAGGTACTATTAGCGGTATTTTCGGCGGTCTGTTCGGTAAGAAATAATATTTAGTTAGTAAAAATAAAAATGAGGGGTGTCCTTTGCCTCTCATTTTTATGCTTTGTTTTTCTATTTTTAATCAACATAATATTTTAAACAGTTATCAGGATATATGCACATGGAGAAGCGTAGTTTATTTCGCCAGGAAGCAATTGAACATCAAAAGGCGAAATGGGCAGGTACTGCGCTATTAGTTACTGGTTATCCGGCATGGATTATTGCTGTTACCTCTGTGTTTTTCATTATAATTCTGATGCTATCGTTAATATTCGGTAGTTATACCCGCAGAATAAACGTTAATGGTGAAATAGTTACTCAGCCTCGCGCTATTAATATCTTTGCGCCACAGCAAGGATTTATTTCAAGAATGCTGGTAGGAGCAGGAATCGAAGTCACTAAAGGGGCAGCACTTTACCAATTAGATGTCAGCCGTATTGCGCGTTCAGGTAACGTCACTCTTCACTCAACTGAAGCTATCGAAAAACAAATTATTCATGTTGAAGGCATTATTACTAAATTAGAAAAGAATAAGCAGGCAACACAAGAAAATATAAAACAGCAGATTGCTCAATCCGAAGCAGCCAATGAAAAATCCCAGACTTTGGTCAGTAATGCTGCCAAAGGCATGGAAGAAATGCGTAAAAGCATGAAGAATTATGAAGAATATCAACAACGCGGACTGGTGAATAAAGAACAGTTTAATAACCAGCGTTATCTCTATTATCAACAGCAGAATTCCTATCAGTCATTGAACACGCAAATCATTCAGGAAAATCTGAAGATCAGCAATCTGCAAAGTGAGCTAACCACCAGAGCCGCCGATTTTGATAATCAAATTGCACAAAATCAATTTCAACTCAATGAATTACAGCGTCAGCTTTCTGAAGTTGATGCTGCCGGAATGTTAATTATCACCGCGCCCAGTGATGGAAGAATTGAGTCCATGAGCGTCACTGAAGGTCAAATGGTTAACCCCGGAGATAGTCTGGCACAGCTAACGCCAACCAGTATTAATGCCTATTATCTGGTGCTTTGGCTGCCGAATAACAGCGTTCCCTATGTATCACCAGGGGATCGCATCAATATTCGTTACGATGCTTTCCCTTATCAAAAATTTGGTCAATTCCCCGGAAAAATTCAGGCAGTATCCGCTGTTCCTGCTTCCAAACAAGAAATGTCTACTTACAGCAGCGCCCCCCGAACAGCCAACGGCGGAGCCGATCAGTCTTACTATAAAGTGATTGTTGCACTGGATAGTAATCATTTTACGTTGGCAAACAAGGAGCTGCGTTTGACCAGCGGAATGATGGCACAAACCACCCTGTTTCTGGAGAAACGCCCCTTATATCAATGGATGCTTTCACCTTTTTACGACATCAAGAAGAGTATAACGGGACCCGTAAATGGATAAGGCAACGTTCACCCATCTGTTAACAAGTCTGAACTTTAACATACGAAAAAAAGTCCCTCAGATTTTGCAATCCGAGGCAGCAGAGTGCGGGCTTGCCTGTCTTGCCATGATTTGTCGTTATTATGGTATGAATATCGACCTGTTCAACTTGCGCCGCCGCTTTGGTCTTTCATCTCATGGCGCGACGCTTGGCGTGTTGATCAATACCGCCGCAGAAATAAATCTGAAAAGTCGGGCGTTAACGCTGGATCTCAATGAAGTTAATCAGCTAAAAACGCCATGTATTCTGCATTGGGATTTAAATCACTTTGTTGTTTTAGTCGCGGTCAGACGCAATAAATTTGTTCTGCATGATCCGGCATTTGGTCGTCGGGTCGTCAGTGAACAGGAGATGTCACAACACTTTACGGGTGTTGCTTTAGAGCTTTGGCCAGGTAATGAATTTATCCCGCACAACGAAAGAAGCCGGTTAAGCCTGTGGAGTATGATGGGGAATATCGAGGGTCTGAAAGGATTCCTGATTAAGGTATTCGCTCTGTCCGTCGTGATCGAAGCGGTAAACTTGCTGATACCTGTGGGTACTCAGTTAGTCATGGACCATGTCATTCTGGCAGAAGACCATGATCTATTGGGGTTGATCTGTCTGGGTTTACTGTTTTTTATTCTGTTTCGTACTTTTGTTGGAATGCTGCGCTCCTGGACTTCGCTGGTGATGGAAGCGCTGATTGGCGTACAGTGGAAAGCGGGGTTGTTCGACCACCTGATGAAGCTCCCGCTTGCCTACTTTGAAAAACGCAAGCTAGGTGATATTCAGTCCCGATTCTCTTCTCTGGATACTATTCGCACCACACTGACCAGCAATTTAGTCAGCAGTATCATCGACAGCCTGATGGCTATTGGTGTCTTTACTATGATGTTTCTGTATGGCGGCTGGCTAGTCTGGGTCGTACTGGGATTTACGATACTGTACATGATCTTGCGGCTTTCGACCTATCAGCACTATCGGCAAGCATCAGAAGAGCAAATTGTCAAAGGTGCTAAAGCCAACTCCCATTTTATGGAAACGTTGTATGGTATCAGTACGCTGAAAGCACTTGGTCTAACGTCTACCCGCGGGCAATATTGGCTCAATCTGAACATCGACACCACCAATGCAAATATCCGTCTCACGAAATTAAACATGGTATTTGGCGGTATTAATACTTTGCTGGGCATGGTGGATCAGATAGTTATCCTGTGGCTTGGTGCATCTATGGTCATTGACGGACAGATGACATTAGGGATGTTCGTCGCATTTAACTCTTACCGTGGTCAGTTTTCTGAGCGTACTGCCAATTTGATTAATCTGGTGCTGGATCTAAAAATGTTGTCGCTGCACAGTGACCGATTAACCGATATTGTCTTCTCTGAGCCGGAAAGCACTCTTCCTAACAATATGGTATTTCCTGAGAATCAGCCGCTAGGATTTGAAGTTCGTAATGTTGGATTTCGTTATGACAATCTGTCACCGCCTATCTTTTCTAACTTAAATTTAAAAATAGATCCGGGTGAAAACGTCGCCATTATTGGTCCGTCAGGTATTGGCAAAACGACACTGATGAAAGTCATGGCAGGATTACTGTCGCCCAGTCAGGGGGAAGTGCTTACTAACGGTATTGATATTAACAAGATAGGTGTCAATAACTACCGTAGATACATTGCCTGTGTATTGCAGGATGACAAACTATTTGCCGGTTCTATTGCTGATAACATCGCCAGCTTTGAGGAGCAAAAAGATTCAGCATGGGTAGTTGAGTGTGCTAAATACTGCAATATTCATGAAGAGATCATGCGTATGCCTATGGGATACGAAACACTGATCACCGAATTAGGCGGCAGTTTGTCCGGCGGGCAGAAACAGCGGTTACTGATTGCACGTGCGCTGTACCGTCGTCCAAGTTTACTATTTCTTGATGAAGCGACCAGCCATCTTGATACCGCGAATGAAGCACATATCAATGAAGCTATTTCATCGCTAAAAGTAACACGGATCTTTATTGCTCATCGTCTCTCAACTATTGAAAGTGCTGATCGAGTGATTAATTTAGATCCGATGGCGGAATCTGCGCCCTCAACGCAAGAGTAAATAACCTGAACTGCGGACAATAATTTATTATTACTAAAAAATTCAAATAATTATGTAATTTTTCACAGGAGCGGCAATCTGCCGCCCGCCAGATCACGGTAAAATCGATACGCGGTAATGCTTCATAATCTTCAGAATAAATTTAATTCTCTTTTATCTGATCTCATTTATATAACGTTTATATAAACTTATGTGGCTTTATTTATATAACTTATAACGTTCAATTTTATAATGTCATACTTATCTCATTATTCTACATATAATTTCATTACTGCCTTATATTATGAGCTATCAATATTTAACATATAAATAACTCATTGATAGCTATTTATTAAAAATAAAGTAATTTAACCTGAGCTGCGGATAACAGTTATATTATTATAAATTTCAAATGATTATGTGATTTTACATATTGGCGACAATTGCTGTCAGTCAAATCACGGTGAAATCAGCGGGCGGAAGATTGCCGCCGAAACGAATTACTATTTATTATCAATAGATTAACTACTTCTTTATCCAAGCCTGATGTTAATTTAATACAATAACTTTCAAGTAAATATATTGTATATGGCAACTTAAAATACTGTCATTGGCGATAAAAACAGCAACTACCTCTTAAGTGTGATTTTAATCACACTTACATCAATAATAATTCTTATGATGTCAATTATCTGATCTAGGTTCATACTTTAAAAGGAAAGGTGCTTATGATCCTATATCCAAGAGCATTGATGCTTTTATTATAACTGTGATGCTCTGCAACACAGTTTTTTTGTTTATTCATCTTGGAATATTAAGAAGGTTTACATGTCAAATAACATCCGTATCGAAGAAGACCTGTTAGGTACACGTGAAGTGCCAGCTGATGCTTATTATGGTGTTCACACTCTGCGCGCCATTGAAAATTTCTACATTAGCAACGGTAAAATCAGCGATATTCCTGAGTTTGTTCGCGGCATGGTAATGGTGAAAAAAGCGGCTGCATTAGCTAACAAAGAATTGAAAACAATTCCGCGTGTTATTGCAGAAACCATCATCAAGGCTTGTGACGAAGTATTGGAAAACGGTAAATGTATGGATCAGTTCCCTGTTGATGTTTATCAGGGCGGTGCTGGTACTTCTGTTAACATGAATACCAACGAAGTTATCGCTAACATCGGTCTGGAACTGATGGGTCATCAAAAAGGTGAATATCAATTCCTGAATCCAAATGACCACGTTAACAAATGTCAGTCTACCAATGACGCATACCCAACCGGTTTCCGTATCGCAGTTTATTCTTCTCTGCTGAAACTGAACGATGCTATCGAAGTATTACGTGCTGGTTTTGACCGTAAAGCTGAAGAGTTCAAAGATGTTCTGAAAATGGGCCGTACTCAGTTACAAGACGCGGTACCAATGACGTTAGGTCAAGAGTTCCACGCTTTCAGTATTCTGCTGAAAGAAGAAGTGAAAAATATCCATCGTACCGCTGAATTACTGCTAGAAGTAAACCTTGGTGCAACGGCAATCGGTACTGGTCTGAACACACCAAAAGAGTATTCCCCTCTGGCGGTACAAAAACTGGCTGAAGTTACCGGTTTCCCATGCGTTGTAGCAGAAGACTTAATCGAAGCAACTTCTGACTGCGGCTCTTATGTTATGGTTCATGGTGCACTGAAACGCCTTGCCGTTAAATTGTCCAAAATCTGTAACGACCTTCGTTTACTGTCTTCCGGTCCTCGCGCTGGCTTAAACGAAATTAACTTACCAGAACTACAAGCGGGTTCTTCTATCATGCCTGCTAAAGTAAACCCTGTTATCCCTGAAGTGGTTAACCAAGTTTGCTTCAAAGTTATTGGTAATGATTCTTGCGTTACTATGGCTGCTGAAGCAGGTCAATTACAGTTAAACGTAATGGAACCTGTTATCGGTCAGGCAATGTTTGAATCTATCAGTATTCTGTCTAATGCGTGTCACAACTTAGTTGAGAAATGTATTGATGGCATCACTGCGAATAAAGAAGTTTGTCAAGCCTACGTATTCGGCTCAATCGGTATCGTTACCTATCTGAACCCATTCATTGGTCACCATAATGGCGACATCGTTGGTAAGATTTGTGCTGAAACCGGTAAAACCGTGCGTGAAGTTGTTCTTGAACGCGGCCTGCTGACCGAAGCACAGCTTGATGACATCTTCTCTATCGAGAACCTGATGCACCCAGAATATAAAGCAAAACGCTATGACGACTAATATTGCTAAGAGCTAATTTAGCTCCGCAATAAGCGATATAAGGCATGTTACACAAAAAGTTAACATGCCTTTTTATCAAGAAAAATAAGTCGCTAATTTTGTGTTATTTACTTAATAACACGTTTTAAATCAAGGAAATAAACTATGTTAGCTGTACAATTCGTGATTGTCCTGCTGGCCATCTATATTGGTGCACGGCTAGGTGGTATTGCCATCGGTTTTGCTGGTGGACTTGGCGTTCTGGTGTTAACTCTGATTTGCCAAATTAATCCGGGCAATATCCCATTCGACGTTATCCAAATCATCATGTCTGTTATCGCCGCGATTGCTGCGATGCAGGTTGCTGGTGGTATGGATTATTTAGTTAGTCTGGCAGCAAAACTGCTGCGTAAACACCCTAAATACATCACATATCTTGCGCCAATCGTAACTTACGTTATGACAATCTTCGCTGGTACTGGTCATACTGCATTCTCTACTATGCCAGTTATTGCCGAAGTAGCAAAAGGTCAAGGTATCCGCCCTTCACGTCCGCTGTCTATCGCTGTTGTGGCTTCACAAATCGCAATTACTGCATCACCAATTTCGGCGGCTGTGGTATTTACCGCAGGTATCTTAGAGCCTGTTGGCGTTAGCTATCTGACTCTGTTAGGTATTTGTATCCCAACTACTTTCGTTGCTGTTATGTTAACTGCCATCGTGAGTAACTATCTTGGTTGTGAACTGAAAGACGATCCTGTTTATAAAGATCGTATGGCTAAAGGTCTGGTTAGCACCACTAAAGTTGCTGACATCGTGATCAAACCCGGTGCAAAACTGTCTGTACTGTTATTTTTAGTTGGTATCGTTGCGGTTATGGTTTATGCAACGGCTATCAGTAAATCAGTTGGTCTGATCGAAAACCCTATTTTAGGCCGTGACCACGCAATCGTTGTCTTTATGTTAACGATCGCCACCCTGATTTGTATCTTCTGTAAAGTAGATACTGCTGAAATCCTGAATGCAGGTACGTTCAAATCAGGTATGAGTGCTTGCGTCTGCGTACTGGGCGTTGCATGGTTAGGCGATACTTTCGTTGCTGCTCATATCACTGAAATCAAAGAGTTCTCCGGCAGCCTGCTGCAAGAACACTCTTGGATGCTGGCGATTATCCTGTTCTTTGCTGCAACTCTGCTATATTCACAAGCAGCGACAGCGAAAGCACTGTTACCAGCGGCATTAGCATTAGGCGTAACACCAGTGGGCATCGTAGCTTCATTCGCTGCGGTATCTGCTCTGTTCGTTCTGCCAACTTACCCAACTTTGTTGGCGGCAGTTCAGATGGACGATACCGGCTCAACCCGCATCGGTAAGTATGTGTTCAACCACTCTTTCCTGATCCCAGGTATCATCGCTATCGCACTGTCTGTGCTGTTCGGATTTATTGTTGGCGGCATGATTCTGTAATCATCTGCCAATCATTATTCTAACGAGTTATTCTGCAAAACCTGAAACGTTCACGTTTCAGGTTTTTTCTTTTTTGATAATCTTCCCCCTCTCACTTTCAGTGCTATTTACTGACAAATCACCGTTCTATCCGTATAGTATTTTTCTGTGTAACACCTGAACTGCTGGCATCTCCTGTCAGCGGCGGTAATAAAGAATATTTATCATGGCTCGACACATTACTAAACTGATCGTCTTTTTCTGGCTTACTCTATTTTGTCTGGCATTCAGCGCGCAGGCAGCGTTATTTGAATCATCACCAACGCAAGGGAAGTTTATCTCTGCCGATCAAGCATTTACTTTTGATTTCAGCCAGAATAATCAGCAGTTAACCCTCAAATGGAATATCGCGCCCGGCTATTACTTGTATCAGCATCAACTGAAAATAGTGCCGCAAAATGCCGCCCTGCAACCTTATCAATTACCGGCAGGCAAAAAGCATAACGATAATTTCTATGGCGATAGCATCGTCTATACCGAGTCGTTATCCATTCCGTTAACACTAACCCAAGCCAGCAATGATTCGATCGTCGAAGTCAGTTATCAAGGCTGCGCCGAAGCCGGTTTTTGCTATCCGCCGGAAACGCGCCAAGTTCCGTTAAGTGCCATCAAAACAGCCAGTACAGCAGCAACACCGTTACCATTTTCACCGCTGTGGGCATTGGTGATCGGCATTTTTGCCGCTGCAACACCTTGTGTATTACCGATGTACCCGCTGATTTCCGGCATTATTCTTGGCGGCAATCAACGCCATAGTCTGGCACGTACTTTCGTTCTGGCGCTGATTTATGTGCAAGGAATGGCGGTCACTTACACGATATTAGGCATTGCAGTTGCCGCAGCAGGAATGCAGTTTCAGGCGTATTTCCAGCACCCTGCGGTGTTAATTACGCTGTCCGTGCTGTTTATTTTGCTGGCATTGTCGATGTTCGGCATTTATACCCTACAACTTCCCTCTTCGGTGCAAACTAAAATCACGAGTTGGAGCAATCACCAGCAAGGCGGATCGCCGTCAGGCGTATTTATGATGGGCGCACTGGCAGGATTGATCAGCTCGCCTTGCACCACCGCGCCATTAACAGCGATTCTGCTGTATATCGCCCAAAGCGGCAATCTGCTGGCTGGCGGCGGTACGCTCTATCTCTATGCGCTGGGAATGGGCATTCCGCTGATCCTCGTGACTTTGTTCGGTAACAAAGTACTGCCGCGCAGCGGTGCATGGATGGAGAATGTGAAGCAAGGCTTCGGTTTTATCATTCTTGCCTTACCGGTGATTTTATTAGGGCGATTATACGGCGAAGTCTGGGAATGGCGCATGTGGTCTGCGCTAGGTCTGATGTTCTTCGCCTGGGCGTTTATTATCAGCCTGCGCGCGACACAGCGCTGGGCGCGGATAATACAACTACTGTTACTCGCGGCAGCGCTGATCATCGCTCGTCCGCTGCAAGATTGGGCATTTGGTACATCAACACCGGCACAAATCAGCGAACATCAACTATTCAACCCGATTAATAATAGAGATGAATTGCATCAAGCCTTAGCGCAAGCCAAAGGCGAAACCGTGATGCTCGATCTCTATGCTGACTGGTGTGTCACTTGTAAAGAGTTCGAGAAGTATACGTTCAGTGATCAACGAGTCCAAAACACACTCGCCAGCGCAATATTATTGCGCGCAGATGTCACCGCGAATAATCCACAACACATTGCATTATTAAAAGAATTTCAAGTATTAGGACTGCCAACAATTCTCTTTTTTGATAAAAACGGCAATGAGCTGACTGAATTGCGCGTTTCCGGCTTTATGAACGCGCAGGAATTTACCGATCATTTAGAGAAAGTCAGCAAACACAGCACTACAGAGCAGTAATACGCCTTTTTTCTACGCTGAATTTGCGCCTGAAAATAATACTTTCATAGCGTAACTAATGGGATACAACATGGAGAAAAACACCGTTTCGCTGAAAATATCAGCAGAACATCATTAAATTGACGCTTTGTTGCTCACTCCGTCATTTTCAGCAGAAATTTCGTTGACGAAACCGCAATAATCCTGTTTAATGCACCGCGTTGCCCGGATAGCTCAGTCGGTAGAGCAGGGGATTGAAAATCCCCGTGTCCTTGGTTCGATTCCGAGTCCGGGCACCACTTCAACTTCTCTTTATGTCCATAGATTTCTACAATCCCATTATAAATCATAGTAGTTACCTCAACTTCATTATCTTGACGTATAGTTGCGTCTATTGAAAGCTATACACAATAATGTATAAGAATGTGTATAGAACCCGTTCAATGGAAATTTCTATACACATGGCGCTTACAGATATTCAGATAAGAAATGCGAAGCCTAAAGAGAAAGCCTAAGATGATTTCTTTTGGGACTTACCCTGATGTATCTTTGCTTTCAGCCCGCCAGAGAAGAACAGACGTCAGAACGTTAATAGCTGATGGCGCTAATCCAAGTGAAGTTAGAAGAGCTGAAAAGTTAGAACAAAAAGCCACAGCAACAAATACCTTTAAGTTAGTCGCGAGTGAATGGCATCAGCATAAAGTTAATCGTTGGACTGCGGGTTATGCGTCCGACATTTGGGAGGGGCTAGAGAACCCTCTCCATTAAGCCCGATCAACAGTAAATGCCATGACTTCACCGATAGACTGCGCTTCAAGGGCGATCATAATCAGGCGATCAATACCGAGTGCCACACCGGAGCAATCCGGCAAACCTGATTCCAGTGCAGCAAGAAAGTTCTCATCAATCGGATTAACCGGCAAGCCGCGCACAGCGCGTTTGCGGTTTTCCTGCTCGAAACGCTGACGCTGTTCACCCGCATTAGTTAACTCATGAAAGCCATTCGCCAGTTCCACGCCTTTGAAATAAACCTCAAAACGTTCTGCCACGCGGTTATCTTCACTGCTAATTTCCGCCAATGCTGCTTGCGACGCAGGGAAATGATAAACAAAAGTGGGTTTTTCCAACCCAATATGCGGCTCGATACCAAAAGCAAACAGCATTTGCAGCAAGGTATCTCGATCTTCTTCGCGGTTGGCTAGCTCTTCCATATCTAACTTAGCGGCGGCGGCACGCAATTGCGTTTTATCGGCAACTAAAGGATCAAGCTCCAGATGACGGATAAAAATCTGCTGATAGGAAACAACCTCGCTGGCTTCACAGTCCAGAATTTGCTGGAGCAAATCATCAACTTCATTCATCAAATCATACATATCAAATGCAGGGCGATACCATTCCAGCATGGTGAACTCAGGATTATGGAAACGACCGGCTTCTTCGTTGCGGAAACTTTTACCCATCTGATAAATCGGTCCGCTGCCCGCCGCTAACAGGCGCTTCATGTGAAATTCAGGGCTAGTCATTAAAAATAGGGTGAGACCATCAGCCGCGCCGGGACCAACAAAACGGGTTTGGAAAGGAAAGAGATTAAGATCGGTTCCTGTTGCCTGACTCATCGCTGGCGTATCCACTTCGAGGACACCGCGTTCAGCGAAAAAATGCCTGATTTGACTAATAATTTTTGCGCGTTTTAATAATTTTTCAATCGAAGCGCCAGGCTGCCAATTTGCCACATCGCTCATTTTTTCTACTCCACACTTAAATTTGTTCAGAAGTCTACTCGTATCTCATCAGCCAGACAAATATCCGCCACAATTTGTGGTTTTTGGTGCTGTAAAAAGCACCCAACCATCTTTATCAACAATTATTTAATATGTTGATCACATTTTATTAATATAAATCTTCATCAAAAAAAGTAATTGATTATGATCTATAAACACTAAAAAAATCGATCACGTCAATATACGACTACATAATAGTAGGTAGAGTAAGCGCCCAATACTAGGATCGCCGACATACCTGGCGGTTATTAAGGTGAATCGCAGATAAATTCAGTCTGTGATGTCGCGATAACACTCTGGTATGAAACAATTTTTTATACTTAAACTGGAATAATGGAGGAATGCAGTGCAAACCTTTAACGCAGACATTGCTATCATCGGGGCGGGCGGCGGCGGACTTCGCGCTGCCATCGCGGCGGCTGAAGCAAATCCCAACA
>JAISKF010000013.1 GCA_031261005.1 Enterobacteriaceae bacterium
ACTTTTTAAATAAGACTTATTATCATGCCACCATTTTTCTCTATCTGATTCAAGAATAGGGAAATTTTTAACAATGAGGTAATTATCACCGCTATGTACACCGATAACTTTTGTAGGTAAACATAATCTAAATCCCATATAGATACCACCAATAATGATTGCGATAAAAAATAACCATTTTATTGTGGCTTTCATTAGTAGTCTCCCTCTACAGTTACGGTTACATTCATATCTGTAATATCTTCTAGTTATATTTAAACACTTCCAGCACTTACGATTATTGATTGGTGGAAGTGTTTAGAATTAACTATAGAAACAAAATTTATTTAAAAAAGTAAAATGTCACTTTCCCCTTACTATCTTTAGATATTTCCATTAGGATATGATCCTTTCTAACACATCGATTTTTTACGGTCATCTCATTGAAACAAAACAAATGGTCTGTACTTCCTCCGGGTAAAAACCAATCTCTGTCAGGAATTTCCTCTTCATAACCATGACCAATGTCAATTATTCTGACAAAATAAGAACCATTAGTGTCTGTTGTTGGGAAATTATATTTATTATTTAAGGAAGATTCATTTTCATTCCACCATTTTTCTCTATTCGTTTTAAGAATAGGAAAATTCTTAACAATGAGTTCATTATCAAGATGCACATCAATAATTTCTGTGGGTAAACACAATCTAACTCCCATATAAATTCCAGCAATAACTATTGCGATAAAAAACAACCATTTTATCTTAGCCTTCATTAGTAGGCTCCTTCAATAGTCACGCTTACATTTATATCTGTAATAAATGGTTGATAGTTATAGCCTTTCCAACGTTGTAGTACAAACCAGACTTTAAACAGGTCTAACTTACTATATAACCAGTGTTTTATATCCTCATCATCCAGTCCAAAATGATCTTGTATATGATACGTTATCGTCGCAGTGAATTTATGATCCGCTATCATTAATGATTCTAATGTAATATGAGTTGCCCATGTATCATGAACCGTAATCCCAAGTCCATTAGTTCGATCTTTTAAATTATCAAATCGAGGAAGAACACTTCCCTTTACGATCTCTGTTAACTGCTTTTTCTCCGCTTCTGGATAGAGGCTATATTGTTTATCAATTTTATCAGCAATTACTGCTTTTATTCTTTGGAGAGAGCTATCCCCTGATTTATCTTCAAGAATACGTTCTTTCATTGCCTGATCAAGTAACGGATCACTAAACGTTGTTCCCGTATTCTCCTGCATATGCTGAATCATTTTACGCATCAGATCACTATATTTTCCATACAAAGCCGTAGGGGTAGCATCAATTCTGAACTGCTGGAATAATATTTCAGCGGTAACCGGCGATTTATATGGATTTACCCCGACATGAGGATCCAAAACCTCATCGGGATCAACGTATTTATCAGAGAATAATGTCTGATGAATCTTGACCTCATCAATACCATATTGTTTTCTTAACTGTTCCTCCGTCAAATCACCGTGTTTCATGTCCGGTGCATTGTAATCGTCCATCTGATGCTGTGTTTCAAAAATACGATACGGAAGTTCGATTGCCTTTGGCGGTTGTTCTTTATTGGCAGCAGCCTGATTTTTTTCATCAGTAAGACTATTTTTTTCTGCCTCTTTTGCCGGTTGTGCGGGTTCTTCTTTTAGCTGCGAACTTTGAGACATTCGCGTTGCCGCTGCTGGCGAATTAAAATAATAAGTCGCATTGAGTAATGACGGAATAAAAGATGCACGACATGGACATGTACTTCTACTGTGCAGTGTTCCTGCCATGAGTTGTCCATGACTAATCTCGGTGGCAATACCCCCTGCGATAGTATAGACTTTCCCATCTTTTCCACACCTTACTTTGTCACCGGCTCTGGCTACGGCGGCATTGCCCATTGAGTATTTGCTATCCCCCGATAACACCTCACCACCACATGTCGTTTTATCACCGACTCGTACATAATACCCAACGCCCATATATTATTCCTTAATGTAATTTATTTATTGATACCTTTCCCGATACCGGGAGTGATGAAACAACCCAGACACCTTTACGAGCAACTACACATAGATGTACTCGACTAATAATATAAGTTCTCGTTTGGTAAATAAAAATAAAGTTTTTCAGTCATTCTCTAATCTCATTATCCATAGATCAGTATTTATGCCCCATCACTCGCCGTACATGATCTAAATCTTCCTGTGTATCCACACCAACCGATGGCGTTTCTTTTGCGACATCAACGTGGATTTTTTCGCCGTACCACAGTACACGAAGTTGTTCCAGCATTTCGATTTGCTCTAGCGGGCTTGGCTCCCAGCTAATGTAACGACGGATAAAACCGGCGCGGTAAGCATAGATACCGATATGACGCAGATAGAAATCACCGATCGATTGTTGTAATGCCATAAAGCGGTTTCTATCCCAGGGAATCGCGGCTCGCGAGAAGTAAATGGCATAGCCTTTACTGTCGATCACTACTTTCACTGCATTCGGATTAAAAACTTCTTCCGCAGATGAAATCGGTACGGCTAATGTCGCCATACCAGCATCAGAATTAGCTAAATTTTCCGCGACCTGACGGACAATAACTGGTGGAATTAATGGTTCATCGCCCTGAATGTTAACGATGATTTCATCATCACTAAACTGATAGTGATCAATGACTTCTGCTAAACGTTCAGTACCGGAATTATGATCGGGACTGGTGAGACAAACTTCACCGCCCGCCGCTTCAACAGCGGTTTTCACATCAAGATGATCGGTGGCAACAATCACACGAGACGCGCCGGATGCTTTCGCGCGCTCCATCACATGCACTACCATCGGTTTACCGGCAATATCAGCCAGTGGTTTACCCGGTAAACGGCTTGAGGCGAAACGGGCTGGAATAATAGCGATAAAACTCATGCTGTTTTCTCATCTAAAGTAAGTTTACGTGCTTCTGTTTCCAATAAAACAGGAATACCGTCGCGGATAGAAAAAGCTAAACCATCAACTTTACACACTAGTTCTTGGTGTTCTTTATCAAACGCTAGTTTTCCATTACAAACCGGACAGGCAATGATTTCTAGTAGACGATGATCCATGTGCGACCTCTATTTATTTAAATTTTTATTGTGGGAGATAGTAGTATATTCCTCCCGAAGATTTAATGATAAAGCCAGTTGGGGATTATTTATCTTGCTGAATGCGCGTTAAGATCAATGTCAGCAACGTTTGTGCGTCATCAGATGGCAGACATGCGTCAACAGGCAGATACCACCAGTTTTGTGCGGCAAAAGCGCGGCATTTTACTGCGTCTTTTTCTGTCATCAGTAAAACTTGATCAGATGTAACCAGAGAAGAAAGCGATGATGCGTTATAGGGCTGGTGATCAGCAAAAGCGTGCGTTTGTTCTGGTGTGATATTCAGGCTGGCTAATGTCTGAAAAAAGCGCGGAGGGTGTCCGATTCCTGCCATTGCGACGATGTGATTGAGTTCAGTTACCGCGCGACGTTCACCGCTAAGTAAATTAATGGCTTGCCCTGCTTGCAGTATCATGGGGATTTCATCGTTTCGGGCAAAACCACCGTTAGTGATGACGGCATCAACGGACTTTAATCGCCCTGCCCGTTCGCGCATTGGTCCTGCCGGTAGCCACCAGCCATTACCAAAGCGACGAACACCATCGATAACAACGAGTTCCACATCACGCTGTAACGCATAATGTTGTAAGCCATCATCGGTGATAATTACGTCTAATTGATATTGTTTGATTAACGCTTGAACTGCCGCAGAACGATTAGGAGCAACCGCTACCGGTACGCCAGTGCGTTGAAAAATAAGTACAGGTTCATCACCTGCTATATCGGTAGTGGTGTTTTGATCCAGTATTAACGGATAGTTTGCTGATTTGCCGCCATAACCGCGAGAAACCACACCAACTTTGATACCTTTTCGTTGTAAATTTTCCACCAGCCAAATCACAACCGGTGTTTTACCGTTCCCACCAGCGGTGAGATTACCAACGACGACCACCGGTAATGGTGCGCGCCAGGATTTCAGCAATCCGTATCGGTAGCCAAGCTGCCGAATGCCGCTAATCAAGCCATATAACCATGATAGCGGCAGCAGCAATAAATAGAGCTTTGACTGACCAGACCAGATTCGTTCAATCATTGGCTGAATTGCATACGGTGTAACTGCGCGTATGCACCATTATTTTGAATCAATGCAGCGTGATTACCGCGTTCGACAATGCGACCATCTTCAATCACCAAAATTTCATCAGCTTTTTCAATAGTGGAGAGGCGGTGAGCAATCACCAGTGAAGTACGGTTTTTCTGTAGTTCATCTAATGCTGCCTGAATTGCACGTTCAGATTCAGTGTCTAACGCAGACGTCGCTTCATCGAGAATTAAAATTGGGCTATCGCGTAACAATGCACGAGCAATAGCAATACGCTGACGCTGCCCGCCGGATAACAGCACGCCGTTCTCACCGATCATAGTGTCCAGCCCGTTATCCATCTTGTTGATGAAACCCATCGCATGAGCCATCGTTGCCGCTTTTTCAATATCTTCACGGGAATACTGCTCGGTTCGTGCATAAGCAATATTATTGGCGATGGTATCGTTAAACAGATGTACGCTTTGCGACACGACCGCAACCTGATCACGCAGTGACGCGAGGGTATATTCACGGATTTCATGACCATCAATCAGAATCTCACCCTCTTGAATATCATAAAAACGGGTTAACAAATTAGCGATAGTCGATTTACCCGAACCAGAACGTCCAACCAAAGCGACAGTTTTACCGGCTGGGATCTTTAAGCTAATGTTTTTCAGTGCTGGCTGATCTTTCGTCGGATAAGTGAATGTCACATTATGCAGTTCAACATCACCTTTTGCCCGTTCAACATTGAGTTTGCCGTTATCTTGCTCTGGTTCCATATCCAAAATAGTAAATAAGGTCTGACATGCTGCCATACCGCGCTGGAACTGTGAGTTAACATTAGTTAATGATTTCAATGGCTTCATCAATGCAACCATTGAAGAGAACACGACAGTTATCGTACCGGCAGTCAGTGTATCCATGATGCTTGGGAAGCTGGACGCAAACAGCACCAGCGCCAATGCAGTTGAAGCGATAAGCTGAACAATCGGATCAGAAATTGCTGAGGCAGCAACCATCTTCATGCCCTGCTGACGCATGCGGTTACTGACTTTATTAAAGCGGGTAGTTTCCACGTCCTGACCGCCGAACAGTAGCACTTCTTTATGCCCTTTCAGCATTTGCTCTGCGCTGGCAGTCACCTGCCCCATCGTATTCTGCATATTTTTACTGATATTACGGAAACGTTTAGAGACAAAGCGGATAACAAAAGAAACAATCGGAGCCAGCACCACCAAAATCATTGATAGCTGCCAACTGTTATAAAACATGATAGAAAACAGCGCTAATATGTATGCGCCCTCTCTAATTACCGTAATCAATGCACCGGAAGAGGAAGAGGCGACCTGTTCAGAATCATAGGTGATACGAGACAGCAATGTACCCGTTGACTGCTGATCAAAGAAAGAAACCGGCATATTCATCATGTGACCAAACAGACGGCGGCGGATTGTCATCACTACTTTGCCGGAAACCCATGACAGGCAATAAGTAGACACATAGCTGGTTATACCGCGCATCACCATTAGCCCTAGAACAACTAATGGCATCCAAACTAATACATCACTGCCAGTTTTACCAAAGCCATCATCGAGTAATGGTTTCAGCAATGAGAGCATCATCGCATCAGTGCCAGCATTAAAAACCAGAGCGATTGCCGAAACAATCAAACCAAGACGAAATGGTTTAATTAATGGCCACAATCGGCGAAATGTTTCCCACGTAGAGAGATCTTTATCGTTCAAAATTAAGTTACCAACATTATGCGATTATGCGAAATAGCGCGTTATTCTACTCATTATAGGGCTAAGAGCCAAACCACTGATGATACCAGCGCGGCATAAAATGCTCTCGCAGAGTAAAAAGTTTATAATTATCTTTATAAAACAATATACTGGACTGACCTGTTTCAGAAGTAGAGATCCATTCTATCCCAGAGTCTTTATATCGTTGTACTATCTTTTTAGCGGGAAGATGCCACGGATTATAACGCGCTGCTGATGTCAGTGTGAATTTCGGGCTAACAGTCTGTATAAACAATGAGCTTGATGACGTTTTGCTGCCATGATGCGGCGTTTGCATAATATCACTCTGCAATTTCTCACCATACATTCTGATCATCGTTAATTCCTGCGCCTTTTCTAAATCACCGGTCAGCAAAACACTGTGTTGCCCGTCGCTGATGCGAATCACACAACTGTCAGGATTATACGCTCGTTCTACTCTGTCCAGAGGCCACAGCACCGTAAACGTTAAGCTGCGCCATTGCCAGTTATCTCCTTGTTTGCAGCTATCTCCTTGCCCTATTGTCGAACTTCGCAACCAAATATCAGGAAAGGCTTTTTGTAGATCTTTGACGCCGCCGATATGATCCATATCCTGATGACTAAGAATAATGCCCTCCAGATTTAATTGATGCCAACGCAAGAATGGCAGAATTTCTCGTTCTGCCATCGAACCATCACGCCAGCGATTACCTGTATCGTAGAGGATTACCTGATTACCTTGCCGGATTGCAACTGCTAAGCCGTGTCCGACATCAAGCATATCGATGCGCCAGTTCTCTGTATTCTTCTGCCAAAGAGGAGCTAAAACCAGCAAAAGCGCTATCCACGGCGTAAATAAACCGCAGTGCCATAACGATAACCGCCAGCAGATAACCAGCAGCCAACCACTAAAACTTAACCATATCATTTGTGAGGGAATTGCTGACCAGCCATACTGCAATTTCTCCAGTAAAAACATTACAAAAATTAATGACTGATCAGTGATCCACCAAAAGAGTGGAGATACCGCAGGCAACCAGCTAAAAATCGAACCAAATAAAATTGCCGGAACACTGATAAATGACACTATTGGTACGGCTACCAGATTGCTGAATAACGCTGTCCAGCTTATACCGTGAAAAATCAAACACTGCATGGGAATTAATAAAATCATCATGGCAATCTGTAAATGCAGCCAACGAGCAAAACTGCGGAATCGAGGAGCAATCCAACGCGGTAACGGAACCCATTGAAACCAGAAAATTAATCCGGCAACGGCTAAACAAGAAAGCCACAAGCTGTCTGATAAAACCATTAGCGGATCTAAAATCAGTAAAATCGCCACAATTCGCAACCAGACTTGCCAGGCTGTCCAGTTAACACCATACCAGTGCAATAAAATCCAAAATGATAATGCCAAAAATGCGCGTAATGCAGGCGGATTCATACCGGATAACCAGACATATATCGCGGCAATCAGCCAGCTTACGAGTAACGGAAAACGCGGTTCAAGATATTTAACGGGGAAAAAATACTGCAAGCCTCTGGCGACGAACCAGCCAAATAGCGCTGCAAGCGAAATATGCAGCCCTGAAATTGCCATTAAATGCGCGGTTCCTGTTTGCAGAAAAATTTGCCGCCGCTCTTGTTCCATCATTCCGCGCTCACCAAATGCCAGCGCCAGAATAATGTCTTGCGTTGCTTTTTGCGTAATTTGATGAGTAATGCGGCTTATCACTCGCTGGCGCAAACTTTGTGATGAATCAACAAGTGCGATGGACTTTACTTGTCCAGTTAACGGTTGATGGTTCGCCATTGCCCAGCGCTGCCGATCAAATCCGCCTTGATTTAGTCGGCTATGCACTGCGCGAAATTGAATATTTCCCTGCCATCTTTGCCCTGCAAACATAGTTGAAGCTATTTGTTGCTGTGCGGCGGGAAAATAGAGCGGTAATTGAAACTGTTCGCTGAATGATAGATGTTGTCCATTAATTGCCTGTATTTGGAACAGAACACCGCGACTTCCTTCCGCATTGATATTGGCACTCAGCACTTGCCCCTGAATATATGCAGATTGCCCTGAATAATACTCAGCTTTTTGACTTAGTTGATCAGCACAAATACTTCCCCAGAGAAAACTTAGTAAAAGAATGGAAAGTAATTTAGCAGAATTAAGACCGGATAAAGCCAGTAGCAAAGCAACTACGGCTAGTAACCACCAAATTAATGGCGTTGGTAACGCTGGGATAAATAATAGCGGCAATATTCCGCTAATCACTGCCATAGCAATAAGATCAGGCGACAAACTTGAATGAAAAGTTAAACGTTGAGTTGCAGGCAAATTGAGAATTCCTGAATACTAAATAATAGATAGTTAACGGATCACCGCTATTCAGGTTTCGTTGTAAAAAATGAGGAGAGATCACGCTAGTGATAAATCATAAATTCCACTGTTAATTAACAGTTATTCTGCTGACTTGTAGAATTATGACTTTTTTATTGTGAGGTAACTCGAAACATTGCTGTTACTTTAAAAACTTGGAGGCGTTTAAAAGTTCAGGTCATAAAAAACCCAGAACGATTACCGTTCCGGGTTTCATTATTTATGTTTAATTACTATCAAGATTACGTTAAAACAAACCTTAATAAACAACTAATTAAACATTAATATTCGCACGATCTCGCAATTCTTTGCCTGGTTTGAAGTGCGGAACATATTTGCTTTCCAGATCCACTTTCTCGCCAGTTTTCGGATTACGACCGATACGCGGGGCTCGGTAGTGAAGAGAAAAACTGCCAAACCCACGGATCTCAATACGTTCGCCACCGGCTAAAGTTACCGCCATATGTTCCAGCATCTCTTTCACTGCATCTTCAATAACTTTCGTTGGTAAGTGCGTGTGTCTGCTAGCGAGTCTTTCTATAAGTTCAGACTTGGTCATCGTTCCTCCAAGCTTATCAGCTCAACTACCAAAGGGGCAGTAAACCGCCCCTCGCCATTATTCGCCTTTAGCTGCTTTAAATGCTTCAGCCATAGCGTTAGAGAATCCACCATCTTCTTGTTTGCTGCTGTTATTGTTGTTAACAGTTGCAACGGCTTCTTTCTCATCAGCTTCATCCTTAGCACGTACAGACAGGCTGATTACACGGTTTTTACGATCAACACCAGTGTATTTAGCTTCAACTTCATCGCCTACGCTCAGAACAGTTGTTGCGTCTTCAACACGGTCACGGCTTGCATCAGATGCGCGCAGGTAACCATCAACACCACCTGCTAATTCAACTGTAGCACCTTTTGCGTCAACAGCAGTAACCTTACCTTTAACAATAGCACCTTTCTTGTTGTTAGCCAGATAGTTGTTAAATGGATCTTCTGCTAATTGTTTAACGCCTAAAGAGATACGTTCGCGTTCTGCATCAACTTGCAATACAACAGCGGCAATTTCGTCACCTTTCTTATAGTCACGAACTGCTTCTTCGCCTGGAACATTCCAAGAGATGTCAGACAAGTGAACCAGACCATCAATGCCGCCGTCTAAGCCGATGAAGATACCGAAGTCAGTGATTGACTTGATCTTACCTTCAACGCGCTCGCCCTTGTTATGGGTTTCAGCGAATTGCTGCCACGGATTAACTTTACACTGTTTCAGACCTAAGGAGATACGACGGCGTTCTTCGTCAATATCCAGAACCATAACTTCAACAACATCGCCCACGTTAACAACTTTAGATGGGTGAATGTTTTTGTTAGTCCAGTCCATTTCTGAAACGTGAACCAGACCTTCAACGCCTTCTTCGATTTCTACGAAGCAGCCGTAATCAGTCAGGTTAGTTACGCGACCAGTTAAACGAGTACCTTCTGGGTAACGTTTAGCGATAGCAACCCAAGGATCTTCGCCTAATTGTTTCAGACCTAATGAAACACGGGTACGATCACGGTCGAACTTAAGAACTTTAACGGTAATTTCGTCGCCAACATTAACGATTTCACTTGGGTGTTTAACACGTTTCCAAGCCATATCAGTAATGTGTAACAGACCGTCAACACCGCCCAAATCAACGAATGCACCGTAGTCAGTAAGGTTCTTAACGATACCTTTAACTTCCATGCCTTCTTGCAGATTTTCTAGCAGTTGATCACGTTCTGCGCTGTTTTCAGATTCGATTACAGCACGGCGAGAAACAACGACGTTGTTACGTTTTTGGTCAAGTTTGATAACCTTAAACTCAAGCTCTTTGCCCTCTAAATGCAGCGTGTCACGGACAGGACGAACGTCAACCAGTGAACCTGGTAAGAACGCACGAATGCCGTTAAGCTCAACGGTAAATCCACCTTTGACCTTGCCATTGATAACACCAATAACAGTTGCAGCTTCTTCCGAAGCTTTTTCCAGAGTGATCCAAGCCTCATGACGCTTAGCTTTTTCACGAGAAAGCAGAGTTTCACCGAAGCCATCTTCGATAGCGTCTAGTGCAACGTCAACTTCATCACCAACCTGGATTTCCAGTTCGCCCTGAGCGTTTTTGAACTGTTCTACCGGGATTGCAGATTCTGATTTCAGACCTGCGTCTACCAGAACAACATCTTTATCAATAGCGACAACAACGCCGCGTACAATTGAACCCGGACGGGTTTCAATTTCTTTCAGGGATTCTTCAAAGAGTTGAGCAAAAGATTCAGTCATGTTGTTAATCTTCAGGATTCTTAAATTTAACGTCCATCTGACATCCAGTTCGATGGGGTTGTTATACATACCCTACTTACATCCATGCAGCAGAGTTATTCACAAAAAGTCTACTGTTTAAAAATTAAACAGTAGACATGAATTATTTTAGCACATCGTTCACATAAGCTAATGCGTATTTAATCACTTCATCTACCGTCATATCGGTAGAATCCAACATCAACGCGCCTGCTGCCGGTACGAGTGGTGCCACCGCCCGATTACGATCACGGAAGTCCCGCTCCTGTATCTCGGACAAAAGACGTTCAAATTTAACACACTGCCCTTTTTCCTGCAACTGTAGCATGCGTCTTCTGGCGCGTTCTTCGGCACTGGCATCAAGAAAGATTTTTACTGGTGCATCAGGAAACACGATCGTTCCCATATCACGCCCATCAGCAATCAATCCCGGTAGCTCTCTAAAAGCACGCTGGCGGCGCAATAACGCTTCGCGCACGCGAGGAAAAGCCGCAACCAGAGAAGCGGCTTTTCCTACGGTTTCATTGCGGATCTCATTAGTTACCGTTTCGCCCTCTAAAATCACTTGCAGTTCATCTTGCCGGGTGACAAAACGTACATTTAAGTGCATGGCTAACGGTATCAGCGCTTCTTCTGAATTTAAATCAACATGATGATGTAATGCAGCCAGAGCTAAAACGCGATAAATAGCCCCTGAATCCAGCAGATGCCAGCCTAGCTTTTCCGCCAACGCCTGACAAAGCGTGCCTTTACCTACGCCGCTTGGACCGTCCACAGTGATTACCGGCACAACTGCTGCCATAGCAAGCTCCTTAACTTCGAGAATACGCAAAAAAAGTTGCGGCTGATTATACGCATCATCGCCGTGAACTGACAGTTTAAGTTACAGCAATAAAAGCGGAGCAGCACTGTTGATAATTATCTACAATGCTGCTCCGCAAACGGAATTGTTACGATGCAAACTGGCTTAGACGGACAAACTGCGTAAAGTAATCAGGAAAAGTTTTGGCTGTACATTTTGGATCAAGAATTGTTACCGGTGTGTCCGATAACGCAACCAGTGAGAAACACATCGCCATACGGTGATCGTTATAGGTCTCGATCTCGGCGTGTTTCAATTTAGCGGGCGGAACGATGCGGATATAATCCTCGCCCTCTTCAACTTCGGCACCGACTTTACGTAATTCCGTCGCCATAGCCGTTAAGCGATCGGTTTCTTTTACGCGCCAGTTATAAATATTACGAATGCAAGTTTCGCCTTTGGCAAACAGCGCAGTAGTGGCAATCGTCATGGCAGCATCAGGGATATGATTCATATCCATATCAATGCCGCTCAAATCACCGCGCTGACATTCGATAAAATCGCCGCCCCAGAGAATCTTCGCTCCCATAGCTTCCAGCACATCAGCAAAACGAATATCCCCCTGAACACTGTTTTTACCGATGCCCGTCACACGCACGCTGCCGCCTTTAATCGCTGCGGCAGCAAGAAAATAAGAGGCAGAAGAAGCATCGCCTTCAACTAAATAGTGTTCGGTTGCCTGATATTGCTGCTGACCTTTAATATGGAAAATCTGATAGTTATCGTGAGTGACTTGCACACCAAAATCACGCATCATGTGTAACGTAATATCGATATAAGGTTTAGATACCAAATCGCCTTTTATCGTGATATGTGTATCTTGCGCGGCTAGCGGCGCAGTCATTAATAAAGCTGTTAAAAACTGGCTGGAAACTGAGCCGTCCACCGCAATCTCTCCGCCTTGAAAACCGCCGCGCAAGCGTAACGGCGGATAATTTTTCTGCTCAAGATAATCAATTTTCGCGCCGCCCTGACGCAACGAATCAACCAGATGACCAATCGGGCGCTCTTTCATGCGCGGTTCGCCCGTCAGGATAATATCGCCCTGCCCTAAACTTAGTGCCGCCGCTAACGGGCGCATTGCCGTACCGGCATTACCTAAAAAGATCTCCAGCGCACTATTGGCTTTTAACGCACCGCCGATACCATGAATTTCACAAATAGTATGGCAATCAGAAAGTTGATAATGGATACCTAACGCTTTCAGCGCACTAAGCATGTGACGTACATCATCACTATCCAGCAAATTGGTTAACCGAGTTTTTCCTTTCGCCATTGCAGCTAACAGCAAAGCTCGATTGGAAACACTTTTTGAGCCGGGTAAATTAATTGTGCCGTCAAATTTTGCAATAGGTTGTAACGTTAAGGATTCCAGCATGAATACGTGTTCTCTTTATATCGATAATTTGATGTGATAATAAATATGTTTGCTAATACTTTGGTTATTTCGGATTTTCGTTAAGATCTCAATGAAATTTCTGCTGCCTGAACAGCATGGATTTCAGCGGTATCATAAAGCGGAATATTCGCATCTTCGGCGCTAACCAGCAGACCAATCTCCGTACAGCCGAGAATAATACCTTCCGCGCCGTTATCCGCCAACTGCTGCATAATGCGACTAAATTCTTGGCGCGATTGCGGTTCAATCTTGCCCAGACACAATTCTTGATAAATCACGCGATGGACAATCTCGCGATCCGCTTCATCAGGGATAATCACATTGATGCCATGATGCTGGCTTAATCGTCCTTTATAAAAATCCTGTTCCATTGTGAAACGAGTACCCAGCAAACCGACAGTTTGCAAGCCATCATGACGAATAATATCCGCCGTCGCATCAGCAATATGACACAGAGGAATAGCCACGGATTGCGCGACCTGATCATAAACTTTGTGCATCGTATTGGTACAGATCACCAAAAAATCTGCACCGGCAGCTTCAAGACTTTTAGCCGCTTGCGCCAGCAACGCACCGGCAGCAAGCCAGTTTCCTTGATGCTGTAATTGCTCCACTTCCTGAAAATCGACACTATACAACACCACTTTAGCCGAATGCAGCCCGCCCAAACGCTGTTTAATAGTTTCATTTATATGGCGATAATACGGAATCGTCGATTCCCAGCTCATACCGCCAATCAATCCAATGATTTTCATCGATGTCGTCCTTTCGGTTATTTGTGGAGTGATATTATGAGAAAATAATCTTTGATAAAAAATCGAGTTAGACACCCCGTCCATCGATAATATTGATCACCGACGGACGGAATGAGAGGAATAATTAAGCCTAAAAAAGAGAATAATTATCAACCATGACGACGCTCAAAATCAGCCATAAATGCTGTTAATGCCTGTACACCAGCCAACGGCATGGCGTTATAGATAGAAGCACGCATTCCGCCTAAAACACGATGACCTTTCAGCGCATGTAAACCCGCCGCTTTAGACTCTTCGAGGAAGACTTTATCCAGCTCGCTATCAGCTAATTGGAATGGCACATTCATCAGCGAACGGTTAGCAATCGCCACGCCGTTACGATAAAAATCGCTGCTATCAATAAAGCTATACAGATGCGCCGCTTTCTCTTCATTGCGACGCGCCATTTCGGTCAAACCGCCTTGCGCTTTCAGCCATTTAAAGACTAAGCCAGATAAATACCAGGCAAACGTCGGCGGAGTATTAAACATCGAATCGCACTCATTCAATACGGTGTAATCCAGAATTGATGGGGTTTCTTTGCGTGCTTTGCCTAACAAATCTTCACGCACAATCACTACGGTAATGCCCGCAGGACCGATATTCTTCTGCGCGCCAGCATAAATCGCACCATAACGGCTCACATCAATCGGACGCGATAAAATCGTAGAAGATAAATCAGCAACCACTATTTTATCGCCAAAATCTGGCTGCTCATCAATGGCAATACCATCAATGGTTTCATTCGGGCAAAAATGGACATAAGCGGATTTATCATTCAGCACCCACTCTTTCATTGGTTTTGTAGCGGTTAAGCCATCAATTTTAGTTTTAATATCAAAGATATTTGGCGTGCAATATTTTTCAGCTTCCAGTACGGCACTATGCGCCCAATAACCGCCATCAATATAATCAGCCTGATTATTTGTACCCAAAAGATTTAAAGGGATCGCCGCAAATTGCGCGCGTGCGCCGCCATGAGAAAACAACACTTTGTAGTTATCAGGGATTTTCATCAGATCACGCAGATCTTGTTCAGCCTCATCAGCAACCTGAATAAACTCTTTACTGCGGTGGCTAATTTCCATAACCGAAGTACCCAGCCCTTGCCAGTCACAAAGTTCTTGTTCTGCCTGACGTAACACTTCTACCGGTAACATCGCTGGTCCCGCACTAAAATTAAATACCTGTGCCATTTGTTTTCACCGCCCTGATTAAAGATTACTTAAAAACGAGTGTATTGGTTTTATCATTCGCTTAATGATGCTGCAATGCTTATATACATTAGTTTCGTTTAAAATTTTTTCACCAAATTTTTCACTACAGTTAGCGCACTCAATAAGGTAAAAAAATGGGGTGCTTGGTTTGTATTATATTCCGTACCCGCGGGCGACAAGTTGTCGCCTCTGCAAATTCATTCTTTATTATCAATAAATTATTACTATACCTACCCTAAATTTAGGCTATTTAATCTAAATTTTGGCTAAGACATTATATTATTACGATAAATTTCAATTAATTATGTTATTTTTCGTAGGGCGGCAGATTGCCGCCCTAAAAATTATTATTTATTATCAATAAATTAACCTATGATTTTCACCATTTCCTTATCCAAATCTGAGGTTAACGATTAGTATTTATTAAAGATCTTCTGAATCTCAACTGGATCTTGTGTTTTGATTAATGCCAATTGCAGCAATACCCGCGATTTTTGCGGATTCAACGTACCTGATGCTACAAAGCCGTACTTTTCATCATCAACTTCGGCATCTTGTGTGGTTGCCCCAGTAGGCACACGGGAAGAACGTACAACAGCTACGCCTTGTTTCCTCGCCTCCACCAGCGCATCAAAAATACTGTTATACAGATTGCCGTTACCAACACCAGCACTGACGATCCCTTTTGCGCCCTCAGCAACTAAGGCTTTAACTGGTGCTGCTGAAGCATTGGCATAGCTGTAAACAATATCCACTTTTGGCAATGCGGTGATTTTACTCACATCAAAAATATCTTGCGGCTCATGCAAACGTGTTGGCATACGTTGGTAATCTACTTTACCGTTATGGATATAACCTAACGTCCCGTAGTTAACACTTTGGAAAGTATGTAAACCGGTAGTATTGGTTTTTGTGACATCACGACCGCCCAGCACGGAATCATTCATCGCCACCAGTACGCCGCGACCTGATGAGTTTTTATCCGAAGCAACAACCACTGCATTATAAAGATTAAACGGACCATCAGCGCTCATGGCAGTTGCCGGACGCATTGCACCAACCATCACCACTGGTTTACTGCAATTAATCGTTAAATTCAGGAAATATGCTGTTTCTTCCATTGTGTCAGTACCGTGCGTAATCACGAAACCATCGGTAGAAGAACAGCGCTCGTTAATGGTTTTAGCTAATTTTAGCCAAACTTCATCATTCATATCCTGTGAACCGATATTAACGATCTGTTCGCCTTTAATATCAGCAATATTTTTTAACTGTGGAATGGCATCAACCAGATGCTCCACACCAAACTGACCTGCGACATAATTAGATTGAGTTTCAGAAACACCACCGCCAGCGATAGTGCCACCGGTTGCCAGTACAGTAATCGTTGGTAATTTATCGGCAAAAGCGGGAGCGGTAAGACAACACATCAAAACAGCAAGAGCAGACTTCTTAAAGACTGACATACTTAAATCTCCTGTCGAGGTTATTCTTAAAAAGGAAACTACCTGAATTATTAATGAGTTTGGGATAACAAGATTTATGTGTCGAAACACAACTCAGCATAATATAAGCAAATACATCATGACTGACATATATCTGTAACCCAATTGAGTTAGCATAACAGCAATATACTAAACCAGCTTATAATAAACTCATTAAATTGATTCGGCTGGCTTTTATGAACTAAATTTTCATAAAGCATTTGATTTTCAATATAAAATTGATTGATTTTTATAGAGCAGCAATCTGTCACCTGTTGACTTCACGATGGTTTAGCGGGCGGTAGATTGCCGCTTCTAAGTAAAAATCATATAATTATTTGAAATTTATCGTAATAATATAATTTCTTATCCGAAGTTCAGGTTAATCAGGCAGGAATAATGCAAAAAAACACCCTACAAAATACAACGACGCAAACATTTATCCCCGGTAAAGATGCAGCGCTGGAAGACTCCATCGCTAATTTTCAACAAAAACTGACACAATTAGGATTCAATATTGAAGAAGCCTCATGGCTTAATCCGATCCCTAATGTCTGGTCAGTGCATATCCGCGATAAAGATTGCCCGTTGTGTTTTACCAATGGCAAAGGTGCGACCAAAAAAGCGGCTTTAGCGTCTGCGTTAGGTGAATATTTCGAGCGTTTATCGACTAATTACTTCTTTGCTGACTTCTATTTAGGCAAAACCATTGCCGAAAGTGAATTTGTGCATTATCCCAATGAAAAATGGTTTCCTGTTCCTGCGGATAACCGCTTACCGGCAGGTATTTTAGATGAGCATTTGCATCGTTTTTACGATCCCGACCAAACACTGACAGGCAGAGATCTGATCGATTTACAGTCCGGTAATGGCGAACGCGGTATTTGCAGCTTACCGTTTGTGCGTCAGTCAGATCTGGCAACTGTTTATATCCCGATGAATATTATCGGTAATCTGTACGTATCTAACGGCATGTCTGCCGGTAATAACTGTAATGAAGCGCGAGTTCAGGCGTTGTCAGAAATTTTTGAGCGCTATGTAAAAAATCGCATTATTGCTGAAGCGATCAGCCTGCCAGAGATCCCAACAGACGTGATTAAACGTTATCCGGCAATCATGGAAGCAATAGCAACACTGGAAACAGAGGGTTTTCCGATTTTTGCTTATGATGCTTCACTTGGCGGTCAATATCCGGTGATCTCAGTGGTGTTGTTTAATCCGGCAAACGGAACTTGTTTCGCTTCTTTTGGCGCACACCCTGATTTCGGAGTAGCACTGGAACGCACCGTAACTGAACTGCTGCAAGGTCGTAGTCTGAAAGATCTCGATGTATTCAATGCACCTACGTTTGATAATCAAGAAGTGGCGGAATATACCAATTTAGAAACGCATTTTATTGATTCCAGCGGTTTAATTTCTTGGGATCTGTTTAAACAGCACGTAGATTATCCGTTTGTCGATTGGGATTTCAGCGGCACTTCCGAGCAAGAATTTACCACGCTGATGCAAATCTTCCATAAGCAGCAAATTGAAGTGTATATCGCGGATTACCAGCATTTAGGCGTTGATGCCTGCCGTATCCTCGCGCCGGGAATGTCTGATATTTATCCGGTAGAAGATTTGTTGCTGGCAAATAACAATATGGGGCAACATCTGCGTACAACTATTCTTAGCCTGCCAACCAGCCAATGGCAGCCTGATGCTTATCTGGCGTTAATTGAGCTGTTGGATCAAGAAGGCTTAGATGACTTTATCCGTATTCGGGAGTTATTAGGTATCGCTTCCGGCTCAAATAATGTCTGGAGCAGTTTGCGTGTTGGTGAGTTGAAATCAATGCTGGCGCTGGCAGGCGGCGATCTCGATCAAGCGCTGCTTTGGGTTGAGTGGACACAAGAATTCAATGCGTCACTGTTTAATGAACAACGCCGTAATTACTATCGCTGCTTACAAACTTTATTGCTGATGAAGCTCAATGCAGAAGATCGTGATCCCGCACAGTTTAATCCGGCATTTATCCGCATGTATGGCGCAGAAACCGTGGCAACAGTGTGGCGCAATATTAGCGGAGAACAGCGTTTTCACGGGCTATTTGCCATTGATGAAGAGTTAACCGAACTGAGCGCGCATCAATCTTTATTAGGTGCTTATAATAAATTGCAGGCGGCAAAGCGTCTGGTTTAATTAAGCACTAAATAACAAAACTCTTTATAAAACATAGAGAGTTTTGTTAGCTTACGCATTAAAAGTAAAATAAAAGAAATTAATGTTAAATTTTAGTAAATTAATAATATAAGCATGATGGTACTAAATACATTATTTATAATTTATTAACAGTTTTAAATATAATTTCAACCGTAACTTAAAATTAGAGTGTAAATTTTAAAATTTTTTTTATTTATATATATCATAGCGTTAATAGTGAAATCACCACAATTCCTGCGTTTTCTTTACAGTTTTATTTTACGCCCCATGATCACTTTCAATTTTTCCAGTATACTACGGCGCTAATATCACTCAGCAATTTAGTCTTTATATTAGACACACGAGATTATATTCAGTGAACACAGATAATCCCATTGCAGTTTTATCCCCTGCGGCAATGACTCAAGTTGCCGAAAATTCGGGAATATATAAAGCCACAAAACGTCCGATCATCACTTTCTGTTCAGCTATTTTAGCTGGCGCATTTATCTCCATCGCTTTCGTCTTCTATATTACCGCAACAACCGGCACCACTAACGTACCTTTCGGTATGGCTAAATTTTTGGGCGGCGTTTGCTTCTCATTAGGTCTGATGTTAGTTGTCGCCTGCGGTACAGACTTGTTTACTTCAACTATACTGACGTGTATCCCTAAGGCAACAAATCGCATTACTTGGGGGCAAATGTTCTTTAACTGGATCAATGTATACTTTGGTAATTTAGTCGGTGCATTGTCCTTTGTTGCTATCATCTTTTTAGCAGGTCAAATGACTGCGGCTAATGGCTTATGGGGACTGAATGTATTGCAAACGGCGAACCATAAACTGCATCACACTTTTGTTGAAGCTGTGGCGCTGGGTGCATTAGCCAATATCATGGTTTGTTTAGCGGTGTGGATGAGTTATGCAGGTCGCAGTTTGACAGACAAAATGTTTGTCATGATCCTGCCGGTAGCGATGTTCGTTGCCAGCGGTTTTGAGCATAGTATCGCTAATATGTTTATGATTCCTATGGGGATCGTAATTAAGAATTTTGCCTCTCCTGAGTTCTGGCAAATGATCAGTATGACACCTGAGCAATTTCCAAGTCTGACAGTAAGCAATTTTATTTCTGACAACCTGATTCCCGTGACTATCGGCAATATTATCGGCGGGTTGATGGTAGGTATGCCCTTCTGGGTGATGTATTTACGTGGCGGGAAGCACTAAGCCTGACGCTTCTTGTAATCAAAAACTTAACGCAATTTCCTTATTAACAAGGTAGGTAAAAAATGGCTGAACTTAATAAAGCATGGGAAGGATTTAAAGGCGGCGACTGGCAGAATCAAGTTAACGTCCGTGACTTCATCCAGAAAAACTATACCCCTTATGAAGGTGACGAATCTTTCTTATCTGGTGCCACTGCTGCAACAACCAAACTTTGGGACGCAGTAATGGAAGGCATCAAAATCGAAAACAGTACTCATGCGCCTGTTGATTTTGATACCGATGTTGTTTCAACTATCGTCTCTCACGATGCTGGTTACATTAATAAAGATCTGGAAACTATCGTTGGTTTACAGACTGATGCGCCATTAAAACGTGCTATCGTTCCATTCGGCGGCATTAAAATGGTTGAAGGTTCATGTAAAGTTTATGGTCGTGAACTGGATCCATCACTGAAAAAAATCTTCACTGAATATCGTAAAACTCACAATCAGGGCGTTTTCGATGTTTACACTAAAGACATTCTGAACTGCCGTAAATCAGGTATCCTGACTGGTCTGCCAGATGCGTATGGTCGCGGTCGTATCATCGGTGACTACCGTCGTATCGCTGTTTATGGTATCGATTACCTGATGGCTGATAAATTCGCTCAATTCAACTCTCTGCAAGAAAGATTGGAAAACGGCGAAGATTTAGAAATGACTATCCAACTGCGCGAAGAAATTGCTGAACAGCATCGTGCATTAGGTCAAATCAAACAAATGGCTGCAAAATATGGTTGTGATATTTCTGCACCAGCAACCAACGCACGTGAAGCCGTTCAGTGGACTTACTTCGGTTACTTAGCTGCTGTTAAATCTCAAAACGGCGCTGCAATGTCATTCGGTCGTGTATCAACATTCCTTGATATTTACATCGAACGCGACATGAAGAAAGGTATCCTGACTGAACAACAAGCTCAGGAACTGATCGACCATTTAGTAATGAAACTGCGTATGGTTCGTTTCCTGCGTACTCCTGAATATGATGAACTGTTCTCTGGCGACCCAATTTGGGCAACAGAATCTCTGGGCGGTATGGGTGTTGACGGTCGTACTCTGGTTTCTAAAAACAGCTTCCGTTTCCTGAATACGCTGTACACAATGGGACCATCTCCAGAACCAAACATCACTATTCTGTGGTCAGAACAACTGCCAACAGCATTCAAAAAATATGCTGCTAAAGTTTCTATCGATACTTCATCTGTACAGTATGAAAACGATGACCTGATGCGTCCTGATTTCAACAATGATGACTACGCTATTGCTTGTTGCGTAAGCCCAATGATTGTTGGTAAACAAATGCAGTTCTTCGGTGCACGTGCAAACTTAGCGAAAACCATGCTTTACGCAATCAACGGCGGCGTGGACGAAAAGCTGAAAATGCAGGTTGGTCCGAAAGAAGCTCCAATGATGGACGAAGTTCTGGAATTCGATAGTGTCATGGCTCGTTTAGATCACTTCATGGACTGGTTAGCTAAACAGTACGTGACAGCGCTGAACATTATTCACTATATGCACGACAAATACAGCTACGAAGCCTCTCTGATGGCGCTGCATGACCGTGACGTTATCCGTACTATGGCTTGTGGTATCGCTGGTTTGTCTGTTGCTGCTGACTCCCTGTCTGCAATCAAATACGCTAAAGTTTCAACAATCCGTGATGAAGACGGTTTAGCGGTTGACTTCAAGATCGAAGGTGAATATCCACAGTTCGGTAACAATGATGCTCGCGTTGATGACATCGCTTGTGATCTGGTAGAACGTTTCATGAAGAAAATTCAGAAACTACGTACCTATCGCCACGCTATTCCAACTCAATCAGTGCTGACCATTACTTCTAACGTTGTATATGGTAAGAAAACAGGTAATACCCCTGATGGTCGTCGCGCTGGCACACCATTCGGACCAGGTGCTAACCCAATGCACGGTCGTGACCAGAAAGGTGCTGTTGCCTCTCTGACTTCTGTTGCTAAACTGCCGTTTGCTTACGCAAAAGATGGTATCTCTTATACTTTCTCTATCGTGCCAAATGCGCTGGGTAAAGACGACGATGTTCGTAAAGCGAACCTTGCTGGTCTGATGGACGGTTACTTCCACCACGAATCTAACATCGAAGGTGGTCAACACCTGAACGTTAACGTCATGAACCGCGAAATGCTGTTAGACGCTATGGAAAATCCTGAAAAATATCCTCAGTTGACTATCCGTGTATCTGGCTATGCAGTGCGTTTCAATTCACTGACTAAAGAACAGCAACAAGACGTTATTACCCGTACATTTACTAAAACTATGTAATGTCGCGTTAGTAACATTCTGATCTCTGTTTTAAGATACTAAATCAAAGGCTTCGCATTCTGTGTGAAGCCTTTTTCATAACAGGCATTTCTGCCTGAACGATTATCACCACTTTGCCGAAAATCTTTCCTACAATGTAATAAACCTCAGGATTGGATAAGAAAATAGTAAAAGCAGTATATTAATTTATTAATAATGAAGAATAATTAGTATGGGCAATAACCTGTCGCCCGCTGGCACGGAATATAATTATTTAACAACGGGTGATTTTTGTGAGATTTCGGGCGGCAGGTTGCCGCCCCTACGTAAAATCATATAATCATTTGAAATTTATCGAAATAATATAACTTCTTATCCAAAATTCAGATTAATAATTTGAGGGTTTTAGGCAAAGTCATACGTTAATCTGATAAACTCACACTATGATTAGCCAGAACAAGTATTTAGGCGTTAGTCGTCAATTTGGGAGTAAGCAATGTCAATAACTGGTCGAATTCACTCTTTTGAATCTTGTGGTACGGTCGATGGTCCGGGGATTCGTTTTATTGTTTTCTTTCAGGGTTGCCTGATGCGCTGCCTTTACTGCCATAACCGCGATACTTGGGATACTCACGGCGGTAAAGAAGTGACAGTTGATGATTTGATGAAAGAGATCGTCACTTATCGCCACTTTATGAATGCGTCCGGCGGCGGTGTTACGGCGTCCGGCGGTGAAGCAATCTTGCAGGCAGAATTCGTGCGTGACTGGTTTCGCGCCTGTAAAGCGGAAGGAATTCATACCTGTCTGGATACTAACGGTTTTGTCCGCCGCTATGATGCCGTTATTGATGAACTACTGAACGTGACCGATCTGGTGATGCTCGACCTCAAACAACTGGACGATAATATTCACAAAAATCTGGTTGGCGTTTCTAATCACCGTACCCTTGAATTTGCGCGCCACTTAGCGAAACGCGGGCAGAAAACATGGATTCGCTATGTCGTTGTACCTGGCTGGTCTGATGATGACAACTCAACACGTATGCTTGGTGAATTCACTCAGAATATGACTAACATTGAGAAAATCGAACTACTGCCATACCACGAATTGGGCAAACATAAATGGATTGCGATGGGTGAAAAATACGGTCTGGAGGGCGTCCACCCACCGAAAAAAGAGACAATGGACAGAATTAAATCCATTCTTGAAGAGTACGGGCATAAAGTTATGTATTAATACCCAGTAATTAATTTTTCATTCGGGCGACAGGTTGTCGCCCCTACAATTCATTCTTTATTATCAATAAATTATTAGCACCCTCACCCTAAATTCAGGCTATTTAGTCTGAGCTTCGGATAAGAAGTTGTATTATTTCGATAAATTTCAAATAATTATGTGATTTTGCGTAGGGGCGGCAACCTGCCGCCCGAAATCTCGCAAACATCACCCGTTGTTAAACAATGATATTCCGTGCCAGCGGGCGACAGGTTGTCGCCCCTACAATTCATTGATAATAAAGAATGAATTATCACTACACTCTAAGCTCGATATTCCCGTGATAACAAGCCAGTTTGCATTTTCCGCAACCATTACATTTAACCGCATCAAATAACACCTGATTACTCGCATCAAACGCAATCGCTTGTTGCGGGCAGTTCATCACACACAAGCGGCAATCAGAGTCTATCCGCCCTAAACAATTTATGCTGATAACCGGTTTTAAACCGGTATCGAACGAAACATGACCATCCAAAGCGTTGCACTCACAGACATCAGTACATTGGCGGCAAAAGTCGCAGTCAGCGTACTCAATATCAACTTGTGCTTTAGCATCAACAACGGTAATCAAACCGTAAGGACAAACGGCTGCACAGCGACCGCAACCATCACATAATGCAAGAAACAGCGATTCTGTTATCGCCTGCGGCGGTCGCCCTACTTTACGCGCTAAATCTTGCTGTTCGATACTCGTTTGCGCTTGCTGTCCTGCTTTTAAGAAACCACGAAACAATCCGCGACGGCTCACTGAATGATGAGTCAGCCATGCTTTATAATATTTTTCGTCTCGATTATCAGCGGTCATGAGATAAATATCGCCATCAGAAAAATAGCGCTTTGCGTACCACGATAGGGTTTAATCGCTGCTGCCAGTCGTTCAACGTGATGCGCGTTAATTGCGCTATACCTCGATAGAATGGGTGTCTGGCATTCTCTTCCAGTAATGCTAAGAAACGCCCGCTCCATGTCAATAAGTGATCGCTTAACAACGTAACTATTTGCTCTGACTGATTTTCTGCCAACCATGCCGCTAACATGAGCAATAAACCGATATGATCTTCAGGTTCGCGCTGTGACTGCTGATGCTGTATCTCAATACCTAATAAGGATTGCCACTGGCGTAGCTCTAATGTGGAGTCACCAAATACAACACTTTCATGATCGAGATAAACCGAACCCCACGGCGGCGCTGGTAGCGCATCAGGACCAATAAACAAACGCTGAAATTCTTCTGACAGCAGCAAACGATTCTCTGGCATTAGTCCGGCGCGAATCAGCGCTGCTGCCTGCTGAATTTCAGCTATCGATCCACAGGGCCATTCATCTGCCCAACTTTCATTATCTAACAGTTCAAGAATCGGCGTAACTTGCGGCTGATCCGGTGAGTAATACAGCAAAGCACCCAGAATCTTGCCGGTCAGTGAAATATCATCAATATCAGCCAGACTTGGCATAGTAAGAGAAGACATAAAAACTCTTTATTTGCGGGAGAATAGTAAAAGCGAATGAAGATAAGCGGCAGCCAACTAACTGCCGCTCGTTATTAATGATTATCCGCCGTAAGTGACACCAACGGTCATGTGCAAATTATAGAAAACAGCACGACCGATAATTTCACCAATCACCACAAGCACAAAACCGAGTACCAACGCTGGCGTTCCTGCTTGCTTGCCGCGCAGTATCGGGACAATCCACAGCCCCAAACCGAGAGCAACAAAAATCAGACGCAGCGCCATCAGTTGCCCATAATTTGGCAACAATGCGGTAGCTGAAATAACAGAACTATGCAGACTCGCCAACTCACTGCTCTGCATCAGCCCTGAACAAGCGCTAATAACCAAAGCAATCATACTGATCGCTGCCAGCCCTTTTCCGCTACAGTGACAACTGCCATTTTTCAACAGATAACCCAGCAATGAGCCGCCGATTATCATCGTCAGGAAGAAGTTCAGTGTAGTGTAACCGTTATGCCACGTCGGAACAGTGTCAATCTGGTAGACGCGGCACATCGTATAGACAAAAACGATACCTGCCAGTACACCGATCACCAGCCACAGTTTACCTAGTGCCTGCGGCATTTTGCCGAGTATGGCAATCAGCCAGTAAATCCCGCCGATCGCAAAAAATGCTGATCCCGCAGCAATTTCATTACTCAAGCCAGATTCACCAACGCGCGTTAATGAATTAAGCGCCCGCTCCATTGTTCCTAAGTGCATTGCTGATGCCAGAAATGCAATCCCCATCAATAGCCAAATAACAAACATGCCTTTGAGGATTGACTTACTCTGTAGCTCGTTGGTTTTACTACACAATAAAGCTAATGCCAGAACGATAAATCCGCCCACCGCACACTGCCCTAAAACAGTAAATAGCATCAACGGCCATTCATGCCATTCCAGTTCCATATCAAACCTCCTTCGGATTGGATAAATGACCGGTAGTGTCGCCAACTGGACGGCTACAGGCATTTGGTTTTACGACAAGATTCGGCTTAGTATATTTCGCTGCCGGAAGCGGTGCGATTTCTGCCAGCGTGCCATATTTCGCACGCAGTTCATCAATCGGCGCAAAGTCCAATGCACGTAACGGGCAAGATTCCACGCAAATCGGCTTCTTGCCTTCGTTAATTACTCGATCATGACAGCCATCACACTTAGTCATGTGACCTTTGGCAGCATTGTATTGCGGCGCGCCATACGGGCAAGCCATGTGACAATAACGGCAACCTATACACACCTCTTCATTCACCAGCACAAAACCATCTTCGCCTTTGTGCATCGCGCCGCTTGGACAAACTTTGACGCATGCGGGATCATCACAGTGGTTACAAGAGATGGAGAGATAATAGGCAAATACATTCTGATGCCAAACATCGCCATCTTGCTGCCAGTCGCCGCCTGCATATTCATAAATACGGCGGAAACTGACATCCGGCGTTAAATTTTTATAGTCTTTGCAGGCGAGTTCGCAGGTTTTGCAGCCCGTGCAACGACTTGAATCAATATAAAAACCATACTGCGTTGTCATTGACTGCTCCTTATGCTTTTACAACCTGAACAAGGTTAGAGTGAGATGGATTACCTTTCGCCAACGGCGATGGTCGTTGAGTGGTCAGCACATTAATACTGCCGCCATGATCAACACCTTTCGCATCTGGTGAATACCAAGCCCCCTCCCCCAGCGCCACAACACCCGGCATCATGCGCGGCGTGACTTTAGCGTTAATCTGCACTTCGCCGCGATCATTATAAATACGCACCAGATCGCCGTGTTTAATGCCGCGCTCTTGGGCGTCAATCGGGTTGATCCACATTTCCTGCCGACAAGCCGCTTTCAGCACATCGACATTGCCATAGGTGGAGTGAGTACGAGATTTATAATGGAATCCGCTCAATTGCAGCGGGAATTGCTGCCGTTTAGGATCAGCATAACTTTCAAAACCTGCGCTATAAATTGGCAATGGATCGATAACATCGTCCGCCGCTAACTGCCAGGTTTTAGCGATTTCAGCCAGTTGAGAAGAGTAAATTTCAATTTTCCCCGACGGTGTAGTCAGTGGATTCGCCTGCGGATCTTGGCGGAATTTTTTATAAGCAACATGATGCCCGTCAGGATCTAGCTGTTTATAAATTCCCTGCTGGCGGAACTCTTCAAAAGATGGCAAGCCGGGTATCGCTTGCTGTGATTGCTGATACAAATGGCGCAACCACTCTTCCTGCGTGCGCCCTTCGGTGAACTGCTGCTCAACACCCATGCGTTTTGCCAGTTCAGAGGTGATGTCGTAAATATTTTTGCAATCAAAGTAAGGTTTGATCGCCTGATCAGCAAAAATCACATACGCCATATTGCCGCTAAAAGCATCAAGGGCAAAATCCATCTGCTCGGCAGCGGTGCAATCTGGCAGCAAAATATCAGCATATTTCGCTGATGAAGTCATGTGGTTATCAATCACCACAATCATTTCACACTGCTTATCGTCCTGAAGAATTTCATGTGTCCGATTGATCTCAGAATGCTGGTTAATCAGGCAATTACTGGCGTAATTCCAGATCATTTTGATCGGCACATCTAACTTATCTTTGCCGCGCACGCCATCGCGTGTCGCCGTCATTTCAGTGGCACGAACAATGGCGTCCGTCCATAAAAACATTGAGATGCTGGTCGTTATTGGATTTTTCAGTGTCGGCATACGCACAAACGGCAACTTGTAAGTCCCTTCGCGTGCGCCGCTATTACCGCCGTTAATCCCCACGTTGCCGGTCAAAATAGACAACATGGCAATGGCACGGGAAGTCAGTTCACCATTGGAGTGACGTTGAGGTCCCCAGCCTTGACAAATATAGGCAGGTTTAATAGTGCCAATATCACGCGCCAGTTTAATAATGGTCGGGACAGGAATACCGGTAATTGATGACGCCCATTCAGGTGTTTTTTCTGTACCATCAGCGCCTTGCCCTAAAATATAGGCTTTATAATGGCTGTTTTCTGGCGCACCGTCTGGCAGTGTTTTTTCATCGTAGCCAACGCAGTAACGATCAAGGAAGTCCTGATCTACTAAATTTTCACTAATCAGGACATGAGCTAATCCGGCGACTAATGCAGCATCAGTTCCCGGACGGATCGGCAGCCACTCATCTTCACGTCCGGCACCGGTATCGGTATAACGCGGATCGACGATAACCATGCGCGCATCAGATTTCTGTAACGCCTGTTCGACAAAATAAGTGACACCGCCGCCGCTCATGCGGGTTTCCGCAGGATTATTACCGAACATCACTACCAGTTTACTGTTTTCGATGTCAGACGGGCTATTACCATCACCCCAACCGCCGTAGGTGTAATTCAGTCCCGCAGCAATTTGCGCGGTACTGTAATCACCATAATGATTGAGATAACCGCCGCAGCAGTTCATCAAGCGAGCAATTAATGTCGTTCCCGGCGGCCAGGAGCGGGTAATTGTGCCGCCCAACGTACCCGTACCGTAATTCAGATAAATCGCTTCGTTGCCGTACTGCTTGATAATCCCTTTCATGCTGTCGGCGATAGTATCGAACGCTTCTTCCCATGTGATGGGCTTAAATTTACCTTCGCCGCGTTTACCAACGCGCTTCATCGGGTATTTTAAGCGATCAGGGTTATAAATTCGGCGGCGCATGGAACGACCGCGTAAACATGCTCTTACCTGATGTTGCTGCTGATAAAGATCATCACCGGTGTTATCTGTTTCAACGTATTTGATCTCACCATTCACTACGTGCATTCGCAGCGGGCAACGGCTGCCGCAGTTGACTGTGCAGGCGCTCCAGACCAGCTTTTCTTCTTGTGAAGCCGGTGGCGGAGTTTGTTTAGTGCCCTGTGCTTTTGCATTGCTAAAGGGTAAAGAAATGCCGCCTGCGGCTACGCTCAAACCACCAATAACGCTGGTTTGTACGAACTTACGACGGCTCACCGGTATCGCTGCCGGATTTTTCTGATCGTCAAGGCTCATAAATCACCTGTTTTTATAGTTAGACTATACCCAGAATATCAAGCACTATCGGGTATACAGATTTAGTTAAATTGCTTCTTTCTGAAAGTTAAAATATAAATGAATAGTTAAAAATAATGAGTATCAATAACTATTAGATCGGATTAAATAAGATGTCAGTTATTATAGAAAAAATACTATGTCCGTTCAGCTTATTTGAACCTCCCTATTTATCTTCACCATACTACTAAATAACACAATATTAATATTGCGCTCTGTCAAAGATATAAAAATTAATCGCTATAATATAAAATATATAACGATTGGGATAATGAACAGATATTTCATTTATTTATCAATATATTATCAATCAATACGCCATATTCCCGCCCTATATAATAAGAATGATTTTTATTATCACTAATGGGTTTAAATAACAGATCGTTTAATGAAAGTTAATTACCGAAATAAATAACTTTCATCATGGTAAATCTAATCTATTTTTCGATGGGTAAATAATTATATAACGAAATAAAATAGTTCAATATTAAATAGTGCATATAACGTATTAATATAAAACAGAGTACATTAAATTAACGATATTTTATCAATTCTGATATAGCCAAACGTTTTCAAAATAGCGGGATAACATCGACAAAAAAGGCTCTGCATAACAGAGCCTTTTAAAATCAACTAAAAATAAATTGCATATTAACCAATATGCTCTAAACCGCCCATATATGGACGCAGCACTTCCGGTACTTCGATACGTCCATCAGCTTGCTGATAGTTTTCCAGTACCGCGACTAAGGTACGTCCAACTGCCAAACCTGAGCCGTTCAGGGTATGAACTAACGTCGTTTTCTTATCGCTCTTACCACGGAAGCGAGCCTGCATACGGCGTGCCTGAAAATCCCACATGTTAGAGCATGAAGAAATTTCACGGTAAGTATTCTGTGCAGGAACCCAAACTTCCAGATCATAAGTTTTACGAGAGCCAAAGCCCATATCACCAGTACAAAGTAAAACTTTACGGTATGGCAGACCTAACAATTGCAGAACTTTTTCAGCATGACCGGTTAATTCTTCCAGCGCATTCATTGAATCTTCAGGACACACAATTTGTACCAGCTCAACTTTATCAAACTGGTGCATACGAATCAGACCGCGAGTATCACGACCATACGAACCCGCCTCAGAACGGAAGCATGGCGTATGAGCCGTCATCTTTAATGGCAGTACATCTTCATCAAGGATTTCATCACGAACTAAGTTAGTAACCGGCACTTCCGCTGTTGGGATCAAACCATAGTTACTGGTTTCCGCTTCTTCGGACAGTGGTTTAGTGTGAAATAAATCTTCGCCAAATTTAGGTAACTGACCTGTACCAAATAAGGTTGCCTGATTCACTAAATACGGGACATACGCTTCAGTATAACCATGCTGAGTGGTGTGCAGATCTAACATAAATTGCGCTAATGCACGGTGCATACGTGCAATTTGCCCTTTCATCACGACAAAACGCGCACCTGTCAGTTTCACCGCAGCAGCGAAATCTAAACCGCCTGTCGCTTCACCTAAATCAACGTGATCACGAACAGGGAAATCGAACTGACGAGGCTCACCCCAACGGCTAACTTCAAGATTATCATGCTCATCTTTGCCGAATGGAACTGATTCATCAGGGATATTAGGAATGATGGAAACAGAATCGTGAATTTCTGACTGTAACTTTTCAAGCTCCGCTTTCGCTGCGTCCAGTTTCTCACCCAGTAGATTAACTTCGCGGCGCAGCGGTTCAATATCTTCGCCGCGTGCTTTAGCACCACCGATGGATTTGGATCGAGCATTACGTTCAGCTTGTAATGTTTCCGTTTCAACTTGCAAAACTTTACGGCGTTCTTCTTGTTTGCGTAAAGTATCTACGTCTAGTTTAAAGCCTCTTCGAGCCAGTTTTTCTGCTGTCGCATCTAGCTCATTACGTAATAAATTCGGGTCCAACATACTAGTTCTGTGCCTATTATTTATTATTCAATATTCATGTCAGCCGAGAAATTTACAGCCTGACATACTGTTTTCGCTGGTTACATTACCGCAACCAAAAGTTTAACGGTAGCGTTTTGTCGCGCTATTTTGATCCTGATCTGCCAACCAATTTAGCTTTTCGGCGATTTTTGTTTCTAAGCCGCGCGGCTCTGGAAAATAGTAACGCTGACCTGCCATTTCAGGCGGAAAGTAACTTTCTCCTGCCGCATAAGCGTTAGGTTCATCATGGGCATAACGATACTCTGCGCCCAGTCCCATCTCTTTCATCAACTTCGTTGGTGCATTGCGTAAATGCTCCGGTACATCAAAATCTACCCCGTGTTGTGCGTCATTCATTGCCGCTTTAAACGCTTTATAGACAGCGTTACTTTTCGGCGCACAAGCTAAATAGACAATTGCCTGCGCTATCGCCCTTTCACCCTCAGCGGGACCAACGCGCGTAAAGCAATCCCAAGCAGCAATAGCAACTTGCATACCTCGCGGATCGGCATTACCGACATCTTCGGAAGCAATAGCCAGTAAACGGCGCGCAACATATAAAGGATCACCGCCAGCGCTGATAATTCTGGCATACCAATACAGCGCGGCATCAGGCGCGGAACCGCGCACTGATTTATGCAGCGCCGAGATAAGATCGTAATAACGATCGCCTTTGTTATCAAAGCGCGCACTGCGTTCACCGGAGATCTCTTTTAATAATTCCGGCGTCAATACTCGCTGACTATCGGCAGATATTTCTGCCATATCCGCCATCATTTCCAGACTGTTGAGCGCGCGGCGGGCATCACCGTTCACCAGTTCCGCTAACATGCGGCGAGTATCATCTGGTAAAACAATATGTTCCGCACCATAGCCGCGCTCTTTATCATTCATCGCTTGCAGCAGCACTTGCTCAATATCAGCACTGTCTAATGATTTCAGCAAATACACTCTGGCACGAGATAACAATGCCGAGTTTAGTTCAAAAGAGGGGTTTTCCGTTGTCGCACCGATAAAGGTAATCGTGCCATCTTCTATATGTGGTAAAAACGCATCTTGCTGGCTTTTATTGAAGCGATGAACTTCGTCCACAAACAGGATCGTTCGTCTGCCAGCATCACGATTATTACGCGCGCGTTCAATCGCTTCCCGAATTTCTTTAATCCCGGATGTTACCGCAGAGATCCGTTCAACATCGGCATTACCATAATGACCGATAATCTCTGCCAGTGTGGTTTTCCCTGTTCCCGGCGGTCCCCACAGGATCATCGAGTGCAAATGACCAGCTTCAATGGCTCGCGGCAGTGGTTTTCCGGCAGAAAGCAAATGACGCTGACCGATATATTCAGCCAGCGTGCGCGGACGCATTCGCGCCGCTAATGGTTGGAATTCATTCTGAGAGAAATCGAGTGAAAGAGTGCTCACGCATACCTCACTAGCGTTGATCGTCTACAGTCACACCTTTTGGCGGTGTAAAAGAAAACTGTGAGGCATCAATCGCGCCAGTTTGCTGACTTTTCAGCGCATAACTACTGCGTTGCCCGTCAGATTCAACCGCGATAAAACCCGCGATAGTGCCGTCGGATTTCACGTTGATGGTAAACGCTTTCAGATTCCCTTTTGCTGCTTTTGGCGTTAACTGAAACTCATCACCTTTCTGCTGGATATTGTATTTATTCCAGTCATCGGGGCTATTGCGAGTAATCAGCATAAAAGGCGTATCGCCGGTAACGCTGTCTAACCAAGTTGCGGTCGCTTGCTCAACAAATGGATTGAAAAACCACAAAGTTTTGCCGTCAGACACCAGAATACTTTCATCTGGTGAAGTCATGTGCCAGCGAAACAAATTCGGACGCTTAACCCACAACTCACCCTCACCTTGCTGTATTGCTGCGCCGCCAGCATCAGTAACGGTTTGAGAGAAACTGGCATGGAAGCTATTCACCTTATTCAGACGATTTTGTAAGTCGGAACGCGCATCAGCAAATACCGCTGATGACACTAAACCGCATATCAGGCAACAGGCGATAAGTAGTTTCTTCATTGTTACAATTACTCCAATCAATTATGGGAAACGTCAGATTAATAAAATCCCCTCCGCAGGAGGGGATTTATCAGCGGAGTAAATTCTATTCCTATCCGCAAGTCTGATTAACTCTACTTTACAAATACTTTAAAAACGCTATTCGTACCATATTTCAAGTTGCAGGTTTGTTGACTGATCTCGAAAGCTATTGGATATAGATCCGTTAATCAAACTGTGATCGCGCCAAAATTTCACGAGTACCATTATGCCCTGTCGGGCTAACGATGCCTTGCGCTTCCATCTGATCAATAATGCGCGCTGCACGGTTATAACCAATGCGGAACTGACGCTGAATACCGGAAATCGACGGTTTTTTCTTTTCAATCACAAACGCTACTGCCTGATCAAATAATGGATCTAACTCTTCACCGGATTCTAGTCCAAAGCCGCCCTCACCATCTTCCGATGATGCTGTAATGCTATCGATATACTGCGGACGCCCGCGCGCTTTCCAGTCCTGAACCACGGCATGGACTTCCTGATCACGGACAAATGCACCGTGTACACGTACAGGCATTGAGGAATTTGGCGGCAGATACAACATATCACCCATTCCCAATAACGATTCAGCTCCGCTTTGATCGAGGATTGTTCGCGAGTCAATTTTACTGGAAACAGTAAATGCCATACGGGTAGGAATATTCGCTTTAATTAAGCCAGTGATCACGTCAACAGACGGACGTTGCGTTGCCAGAACTAAGTGAATTCCTGCCGCTCGCGCTTTTTGTGCCAAACGCGCAATTAGCTCTTCAACTTTCTTGCCGACCGCCATCATCAGATCGGCGAATTCATCAACCAATACGACAATATAAGGTAATTTTTCTAGCATTGGAGCGGAAACGTCCATGCTTTCACTTGGCTTCCAGAATGGATCAGGAACCGGACGACCTAGATTTTCCGCTTCCTGTACTCGGTCGTTATAACCCGCCAAATTTCTTACGCCCAACGCTGACATCAGTTTATAACGACGTTCCATTTCACCGACACACCAACGCAGCGCATTTGCTGCATCTTTCATATCCGTTACCACTTCGGTCAACAAATGCGGAATCCCTTCATATACAGATAATTCCAGCATTTTCGGGTCAATCATGATAAAGCGCACGTCTTCTGGTTTTGCTTTATACAGCATACTCAGAATCATGGCATTTACCCCAACCGATTTACCGGAACCGGTAGTCCCTGCCACCAGCAGATGAGGCATTTTTGACAGATCAGCAACAATAGGCTGACCAGAAATATCTTTCCCTAATACCACGGTCAATGGTGATTCTGCATGACTAAATTCAGGACTGCTGAGAACTTCACGCATATAAACCATCTGGCGATGTTCATTTGGCAGTTCAATACCGACATACGGTTTACCCGGAATAACCTCAACGACACGCACTGCGGTGACAGACAAAGAACGTGCTAAATCTCTTTCCAGACTAGAAATACTGGCTGCTTTTACGCCAGGTGCTAATTCCAGTTCAAAACGAGTAATCACCGGACCTGACAGAATATCCACTACGCGAGCTTTAACTCGGAATTCAGCCAAACGCTGCTCAAGCAAACGCGCCGTTGCTTCCAGTGCATCATAATCAATAGGAATCTGGCTGGCTGGCGGTGAAGCCAACAAATCCAGCGATGGCAATGGTGTTGTTGGTTTTTCCAGTGGACGTTCATTACGCATCAGGAATGGGTGAATTAAGCCGTCCATTGATGGTGATGCTGACTGTGATTGCTGTTGCGGCGGTATTTGTGATGGTACAAAAGTAGAATTTTGTACTGTACTCGTCGGCACTATTGGCTGTTGTACGGGCGCTGCTACGGGTTGTTGTACTGGTTGCTGCATCGGTTGATGATAAATATTTTGCGCCGTAGCTGCCGTTGGCGCTACCGCATTGATATTACCCAAAGGCACTTCATCATTATTGGTGATGCTTACATCTTGAGATGGCAAGGTGAACATCGGCTCAACTGAACGGCGATTATAATCATCTGAGTATTGTTCATCGTCATCTCTCGCCGAAACACCAGATAAAGGATTATTCGCTATTCCCTCATCAAAATTATTGGTGTTATCTAATTGATAATCTTCGCCATAACGCTGACGCTGCTCATCAGCAAATGCTTTGCTCAACGTCGCTTGCTGCATGGCATCAACATCATCATCGCTGGTTGCTGGCGCAAGTGAATTTGTTGATGCGGCTGACATCATCGCATTGGAATGTTGCTGATTTGAATGCTGTTGAGCGCGCGCCAGACGTTCGCGCTCACGCTGTTCTGCTTCTCGATGTGATGGCAGTTTAATGCCATACGATGCTAATTCACGGCGAGTTGGAATCCGCACCGGATTAGGTCGCGGCAATTCAGGTCCAATCCCCTGTTTCACTTGCGGCTGCATACCACTCACAACTGGTGTGAACAGCATACCCGGCGCTGTTGGTTCAATAACCGGTTCGATAGGTGCAGGCGTGAGTGTTGATGCGGCGGCGGCAACCGTTGCGCTGGATAACGCATTAAACGCATCTGATACGCTATCGATTGCAGGGGGATTTACTCCAACAACGGTATCATTTGGCATCGCCGCACTAAGATTACCTAAAGTCGGTGTAACAACCGCTGGTTCATGATGGATTTGATCATGTTGAGCAGGCAGTTCAATCGCAGGAAAATGCTCGTTTTGTACCTGATGATCAACATTAAATACCGGTTCTGGCTCTTTAATTTCTACTGCTGGTTTGATGTCAACCGGCGCAGGACGTTGGAAAGTAAATGCTGGCGTACTAAATGCTGGTTCACTTGGTGCATCAGTCTCATTACTCACAACATCATTATCAGCAGGTAGCGGTTGATCACTCATCGCCGCAGTAAACGAAAATTCCTGCTGTAGCTCATTTTTGCAGTTAATAGCAGGCTCTTGTTCTTCATCAACGGCTGATTTGACCTCGTTGTTAGCATCAGACGCATCGAGCAATACATCATCTAACGCAGCATAATTAGCAGGATCATCATGCTGATCAGGTTCAACATGAACAGCATCAAAATCAGATTGCTTACGAGTACGATTGGTGGCAAACGTCAAACCGCCCATGACAAAAGCACCGATCTTTTCTGCAATTGTCAGCCAGGACCAACCAGTAAAAAGCGTCAAACCAACCGCCCAAACGCACAAAAGCACCAGCGTTTCACCCACGCCATTGAAATAAGGTAACAATGCGCTATTCAGCAAACTACCGAGTACACCGCCAGAAGCGAAGTAATACCAGTCATCAATACTGATAGCAAAAAGACCGCAGGCAGAGAGAATCAGAGCCAACATGCCGATAAAACGGAGTGATAACGAAAAGAAGTCTACTGGCTTATGTTCACGTTCATAGCGGTACAACATCCAGCACTGAAAAATGATCAGCGGCGGTACGCCATACGCCAGTACACCAAAAATGAAGAGTAATGTGTCGGCTAACCAGGCTCCGGCTTCACCGCCAATATTGTGAATTGGCTCCTGCCAGGCGGTTTGTGACCAGCTAGGATCGGCAGGATTAAAACTAACCAATGCCACCATCATAAAAATGGCAAAAATAACCACCACCAGTAAACCAGCTTCAAAAAGCCGCTGACGGCTACTTAATGGACTTAACTTAGGTTCTTTGTCTTCTATATATTCCTGGCTCAAGAAAGGCTCTCCAGGTTAGGGTAGCTATCCATAAACGGCAGCACATGAAACAACAGCGCCGGGAAACCCAGCGCTGAAACTGTATGAATACACAGGAGTGTAACGGAAGTTAACAGGTTTTGCACCTGCTTCGATGAATTATCGCGTTTTGATAACTAAGTGATTACTTTGTTTGACTTCTTCCATTACTACATAAGTGCGAGTGTCATTAACACCCGGTAAACGTAACAATGTTTCACCTAATAATTTTCTGTAAGCAGACATGTCTGATACACGGGTTTTAAGAAGATAGTCAAAATCACCAGAAACTAAGTGACATTCCTGAATTTCATCTAATTTTTGTACTGCGGTATTGAACTGTTCAAAAACATCAGCAGCACCGCGATTTAATGTGATTTCTACAAAAACCAGCAGTGAAGCATCTAAATAATGAGGATTCAATAACGCAGTATATCCTTGTATGAATTTCTGTCTTTCCAGACGACGAACACGTTCTAAACATGGCGTAGGAGATAAACCGACACGCTTTGATAGTTCAACGTTCGAAATTCTGCCGTCTATCTGCAATTCATTCAAAATATTGCGGTCAATACGATCAAGATCTTTACTGGGGCGTTTTTTATTGTCTACCATCATTCTTCTCTCAATATCTTCCTTGTTTCTGATACACCACTATCTTTACATCAAGATATTTGGCGCCTCTATTCAAGCGACTAATCACAGTTATTATATAAACTAAAAATCAAGTTAACTTAGTTATCATTTCAATTTATATTATAACTTAACTAATAATATGATTTAGGCACTACGTCAAATCAATGCTTGAATATTAATTGTATTTGCGATTAATTTACATTCTTGGTAATTAGGAAACTAATTATTACCTAATTTATTTTTTCTTTATACTTCCCTATCCTTGCCTAATTCCTCTACAAACAAACCTTATCACCACACTTTATGCCTAACTGCACGATGATAGTTTAATGTTTTCGCAAATACTCACGTTTTTGTCAAAGTAAAATAGAAAAAAAAAGCAGAATTCTCTATAAAATTTGTTTAACGGGTTGTTTTAACTCTAACCAAAACCATTCAATAGAAAATAACTATCAAATAGATTGATAACAAACCTGTTCCCTGCTTTTTTTAATGCGCTATTTTACTTACAATTCGTTAACTCACACCGTCTTATCCTCAGAGAGAAACAGAGAAGCATTATGGCCAAACATTGCAAGTTACTTATTCTAGGTTCAGGTCCTGCCGGTTATACCGCTGCGGTTTACGCAGCTCGCGCTAACCTTAATCCGGTATTGATTACGGGTATCGAACAGGGTGGACAATTAACCACAACCACTGATTTAGAGAACTGGCCTGGCGATCCAGAAGGATTGACTGGTCCCGGTTTGATGGAACGTATGCGCGAACATGCGCTGAAATTTCAGACTGAAATCATCATCGACCATATCACGCGCGTTGATTTACAGACGCGTCCTTTCCGTCTGTTCGGCGGAAATGAAGAATACACTTGTGATGCGCTGATTATTGCCACTGGTGCATCAGCGCAATATTTGGGCTTGCCGTCAGAAGAGGCGTTCAAAGGCAGAGGTGTTTCCGCCTGTGCGACTTGCGATGGCTTCTTTTATCGTAACCAAAAAGTTGCTGTTATCGGTGGAGGCAATACTGCCGTTGAAGAAGCGCTATATCTGTCTAATATCGCTGAAGAAGTGCATCTGATTCATCGCCGTGACAACTTCCGCGCGGAAAAAATTCTTATTGACCGCATGATGGAAAAAGTTCGTCATGGCAAGATTATTTTACACACCGACAAAACACTAGATGAAGTGTTAGGTGATGATATGGGCGTAACTGGCGTGCGCCTGCAAGATACCAAAACGCACAATACTGAAGAGTTGACCTTAACGGGTGTCTTTATTGCGATTGGTCATCGTCCAAATACGGAGATTTTTGCCGGTCAGCTTGAGTTAAGAAACGGCTACCTGAAAACGCATTCCGGCACACAAGGTAATGCTACCCAAACCAGCATCGAAGGCATTTTTGCCGCCGGTGACGTCGCCGATGACATCTATCGTCAAGCGATCACTTCTGCTGGCAGCGGTTGTATGGCTGCGCTAGACGCAGAGCGTTATCTTGAGATGCTGGATAACTGATCAATAGATTAATCTATTGATAATAAATAATAATTCTTAGGGGCGGCAAACTTCCGCCCGTTAATTTCACCGTGGTTTAGCGGGCGACAGTTGCCGCCCTACGAGAAAATATCATAATCATTTGAAATTTATCGTAAAAATACAACTTCTCATCCGAAGTTCAGGTTAATTACCTAAACTAAAACCTTTCAAGATGACGGTATAATCAAATACCAACTATTCAAATACCAATAAATAGCTATTGTGTCATGTCAAAGTGTGACACACCATAACGAGGCGGCGCATAGCCGCCTTATTCTTTTGTGGTATCCTAATCCCTAATGTTAATAATTTGATAATCAGCCCCCCGTCCACATTTATGTCTAAATTATGTCTAATATGAACAAAACCAGACAGCGCGAATTAACTTATTGGCTAAAATCGCAAGGCGCACCTGCCAAGCGATGGCTGCGATTATCCACGCTATTGGGGCTATTAAGCGGATTATTAATTATTGGTCAGGCTTGGTTACTGGCAACAATTCTTCATGAATTGATTATTAAACAGCTTCCTCGCAGTGAACTTCTGCATTATTTTTTGTTAATAATTGTTACCGTTATTTTACGTGCCCTACTCGTCTGGCTAAGAGAGCGTGTTGGATTTATTTACGGTGCAGCTATCCGCCAGCGCATTCGCCAGCAGGTTCTTAATCGTCTTGAACAATTAGGTCCTGCATGGATTCAGGGCAAACCTACCGGAAGCTGGGCGACAATGATCCTTGAACAAGTCGAGGATATGCAAGAATTCTACTCGCGTTACCAGCCGCAAATGATGCTGGCAGCGATAATTCCGCTCTTAATTCTTGCGGCTGTTTTTCCTATCAACTGGGCGGCGGGGCTGATTTTATTTGTTACTGCGCCGTTGATCCCGCTATTTATGGCATTAGTCGGTATCGGTGCTGCCGATGCTAATCGCCGCAATTTTATTGCCTTAGCTCGCCTTAGCGGTAACTTCCTTGATCGCTTAAAAGGGCTGGATACCTTGCGGTTATTTCATCGCGGCGCAGCAGAAACCGAACAAATCCGGCTGGCATCAGAAGATTTCCGCGCCAGAACGATGGACGTTCTCAAACTGGCGTTTCTTTCTTCTGCGGTTTTAGAGTTTTTTGCGTCGGTTTCTATTGCAGTAGCGGCGGTTTATTTTGGCTTCTCTTATCTCGGCGAGCTGAATTTTGGTTCTTATGGCATGCCCGTCACTCTGTTTGCCGGTTTTCTGGTGTTAATTTTGGCACCGGAATTTTTCCAGCCATTACGTGATCTCGGCACGTATTATCATGCAAAAGCACAAGCCATCGGTGCGGCTGAATCGTTGCAAACATTTTTAGAATCCGAGCCAAATCAATCAAACGGGCAAGATTTATATCAACTTCCCGCGTGCGACAACCTGACTATTCAGGCGACAAATCTCATTATTTTGTCTCCCGATGGAAAAATGCTGGCAGGTCCGCTGAATTTTGTTTTATCACCGAATCAAAGAATTGCAATTATCGGGCATAGCGGCGCAGGCAAAAGCTCACTGCTCAATTTGTTGCTGGGATTTCTGCCCTATCAAGGCTCAATTACCATTAATGGCATTGAACTAAATACACTACAGCCGGAATCATGGCGTAAACAACTCAGTTGGATAGGGCAAAATCCGCATCTTCCCGCATCAACGATACGCGGTAATATTTTGTTATCTGATCCGCAAGCCTCAGAACAAGCGCTACAGCAAGCGATCAAGCGCGCCTGTGTCGATGAATTTCTGCCGCTGCTGCCAAATGGACTAGAAACAGTTATCGGTGACCATGCCGCCAGACTATCTGTAGGGCAAGCGCAGCGCATTGCAGTTGCCAGAGCGTTGTTATCTCCCTGCCATTTACTGCTGCTCGATGAACCTACCGCCAGTTTAGATGCCAACAGTGAGCGTCTGGTGATGAATACATTAAAAAAAGCCGCAATGAACCAGACTACCTTGCTGGTTACGCATCGGCTGGAAAATCTCGACGAATACGATCAAATCTGGGTGATGGAACATGGCAATATCGTGCAACAAGGTGATTTTGCCACACTCAGCCAATCGTCAGGGCAATTTGCTGTACTAATGGCAAACCGGAATGCGGAGGTTTAAACATGAAAACATTACTTCCCTTTTTAGCCCTGTATCGTCGTCATTGGTTCCGCCTGACGCTGGGAATTGTGCTGGCAATCGTCACGATTCTTTCCAGTATCGGTTTATTGACACTATCTGGCTGGTTTCTCGCCGCGTCGGCACTTGCCGGACTCGCAGAGATACTAACCTTTAACTACATGCTGCCTGCGGCTGGCGTGCGCGGTTCTGCGATTATCCGTACTGCGGGGCGTTATGCAGAGCGTTTAGTGAGTCATGACGCAACATTCCGCGTTCTTTCTCATTTACGTACATTCACTTTCCAAAAATTGATGCCGCTTTCTCCAGGCGGTATTACCCGTTTCCGTCAGGCGGAATTACTTAACCGTTTAGTAGCTGATGTGGAAACGCTCGATCATCTCTATCTGCGGCTGATCTCTCCATTAGTGAGCGCTATTGTTGTCATCATTGTCGTCACTTTTGGTCTGAGCTGGCTGGATAGCACATTGGCATTGACACTCGGTGCCATTATGTTGCTGCTGCTATTGACGATCCCCGCGGTTTTTTATCGTGCTGGCAAACCCATTGGCGCAGATCTCACCGCTTTACGCAGTGATTATCGAGGGCAATTAACTTTATGGTTACAAGGGCAAGCGGAACTGGCAATTTTTGGTGCGCTGTCATCATTTCGCCGCCAACTTGATCTCATTGAATTACGCTGGCTGGAGCGACAAAAGCAGCAAGCTGCACTAAGCGGCGCATCACAAGCATTAATGATTCTGGCTTCCGGTCTGACGTTTATCCTGATGCTTTGGTTAGCCGCAGCCGGTGTTGGCGATAATCCGCAACCCGCTGCGTTTATTGCGCTGTTTGTGTTTATCTCACTGGCAGCGTTTGAAGCGTTAGCACCGGTGGCTGGTGCATTTCAACATTTAGGGCAAGTGATAGCGTCAGCCGAACGCGTAAATCAATTGATTGAGCAACAGCCGCAAGTCACATTCCCTACACAGAAAGTAGCTGTGCTGCCTGAAGCTGCACTCTCAATAAATGACATCAGTTTTACCTATGATGAACAGCCTTTTCCGGTGATTAAAAATCTTAGTTTACAGATCGCTAACGGTGAGCATATTGCTTTACTGGGGCGTACTGGCTGCGGGAAATCCACGCTACTGCAATTGATAACCCGCGCATGGGACCCACAGCAAGGAAACATCACGCTCAATGATCAACTAATTACCAGCTACGATGAAACTACATTACGCAATATGATGGTCGTCGTAACACAACGCGTACATATTTTTAGTGCTACGCTGCGCGACAATCTGCTGCTGGCTGCTCCGCAAGCTAGCGATGACGAGCTGGCATCAGTATTAAACCAAGTCGGGCTATCTGCTTTATTAGTACAAAATGGGCTAAATACGTGGATCGGTGAGGGAGGACGGCAAATCTCCGGCGGTGAACAACGGCGCATTGGTCTGGCGAGAGCGCTATTACATAAAGCTCCGCTAATTTTACTTGATGAACCGACCGAAGGTCTCGATGCCGATACGGAAAATCAGATTCTTAATTTACTGAAACAACATTGCCAGCATAAAACCGTAGTGTTGATCACTCACCGCTTATCTGGTCTGGATAATATGGACAAAATTTACGTGATGGACGCCGGAGAAATCCTTGAGCAAGGAACACATCAGGAATTGCTGACGCTGCAAGGGCAGTATTATCGGTTTTATCAGCAATAAGTGAATAGCAGTGCTCACAGGTCGTTATTCTGCGCGAAGTCGTAGAGTGACATACTTGATTAAACTACATGATAATAATATCAATTTTTATCCTGATTTCAGGTTGATTCACATTTTTACACCAATAAGCTGACATGCAAAATGTGTGAGCAATTCACATAATTCAGATCCCCTGTCCCACTCTTTCAGTGTTATTATTTAGCGGTTTATCATCGTTGATGATCCTATTTTCTTCACAACCGAACTGCAATCTGGTTGCTGATCCCATGCAAAGATTGTTAAAGGAGACTTACCGTGTCTGACTTAGCTCAACTTTCACCGCAGCATCTATGGCAACACTTCGCAAAAATTTGCTCAATTCCCCACCCGTCGAAACATGAAGAAGCCTTAGCTCAGGCTATTTTGAGCTGGGCAAAAGAAAAAAATCTTTATGCTGAACGCGATGCTGTCGGCAATATTCTGATCCGTAAACCTGCAACTGCCGGTATGGAAAACCGTAAATCCGTTGTTTTGCAGGCACATTTGGATATGGTTCCGCAAAAAAATGCCGACACCGAACACGATTTTACTAAAGATCCTATCCAGACTTATGTCGATGGTCAGTGGCTAAAAGCGCGCGGCACAACATTAGGTGCAGATAACGGCATCGGTATGGCATCTGCACTGGCGGTGTTATCTGACGAAAGCCTGTCTCACGGTCCAATCGAAGTATTACTCACCATGACCGAAGAAACCGGTATGGCGGGCGCTTTTGGTTTACAGCCGAACTGGTTACAGAGTGAGATTCTGATCAATACTGACTCCGAAACCGAAGGCGAAATCTATATGGGTTGTGCTGGCGGCGTTGACTGCATCACTACTTTGCCGCTCACTCGTGAAGCAATTCCTGCGGGCTATCAAACATTTAAAATTTCGTTGCAAGGCTTAAAAGGCGGGCATTCCGGCGGTGATATTCATCTTGGCTTAGGCAATGCTAACAAGTTAATGGCGCGTTTCCTGTTTGCTCACGCTCAGCAACTTCAAGCGCGTGTTCTCTCCTTTAACGGCGGAACATTACGTAATGCTATCCCGCGCGAAGCGACGGTTACTTTGAGTGTACCTGCGGCAAATGTAGAGCAACTAAAAAAAATCAGTGCGGATTTTCTTACTCTGATTACCCATGAACTGACGGCTGTTGAAAAAAATATGACGCTGCTGGTTGAGCCATGCGAATGCAGCTTGCTGGCATTGAGCGCAGATAGCCAGTCTCGTTTGATTGGTTTAGTTAATGCCAGCCCGAACGGTGTCATCAGAATGAGTGATTCGGTAAAAGGCGTAGTCGAAACTTCACTGAACGTAGGTGTCGTTACGACAGAGCAAGACAGCGTACAAGTTTTGTATCTGATTCGTTCATTGATCGACAGCGGCAAACAATATGTAGTTGAAGTGCTGACATCTTTAGGTGAACTGGCTGGCGCGCAAGTAGTGGCAAAAGGCGGTTATCCGGGCTGGCAGCCAAATCCTGAATCACCAGTGATGAATCTGGTCAGTGAAAGCTATAAAAAACTGTTTGATACCACACCTCATGTCATGGTGATCCACGCAGGTCTGGAATGCGGGCTGTTTAAACACCCGTATCCTGATATGGATATGGTCTCTATTGGACCAACTATCACCGGTGCACATTCCCCTGACGAACAAGTCCACATCGCCAGCGTTGGTCGCTACTGGCAATTGTTGACTCAAGTGTTGAAATCTATTCCAGAGCGCAGCTAGTTGATTGTTTAATTTTAATTAACTAACCAGAAACGGCGGGGAAATTCCCGCTGTTTCTGGTTCTGCAATAAATAAAAACAGTAATACGATTACGCTAACATTACCGAAAGCGTGCCATTTTCAATAGCTTTAATCATAAAGTTAGGAATTGATAGCCGCCATGATTTGCCAGTCACAGGAAAATCATAAATCAGATCCGGCTTTCCTTGCTCGCGGAAGATGATTTTCTGCCGAGTTCCCGTTTGCTGCGAGGTCTCACCGCCAATCATCTGATAGCTGGCATTACTGCCAACATGGAAATGCGCTTTATCCCAACTTAACGGCGGGTGTATCGGGAATGGTCGCGCATCATGGAAGCCGAAAAGTTCGTCATGACACAGCACACTATTTCGCAATGTAGGCCAAATCATCTTCCGTAAAAAATATTGGTCAACATAACGCGCAGGTCCATCGTAGGTTTGCATATACAGTTTCATTAACTCGGCAACTGGCGGGAAAATACCCTGACAACCACCCCATAATCCGGCAAGGATAAGCTCGGTATGCGTAAAATAATCACGCATAGTATGAAACCATTTATCGCTGGCAAGCCATTCATCAACGGCTGCCGCATCACGTTCTGACAGCAAAGCATCGCAATCACGGAGCATAAACCGGCTAACAGATTTATCGTCCATCACCAAAAAACGCCACATCACAGGCGGGATATTAATCGAAGAGCTATTAACGGCAGTATCGGTTGCCGACATATCCACCACTTGTGCACCAGCCGCTTTCAGGCGTGACACCACATGATCCGGTACGGAATTATCCAGATAAAACCGGCAAGTCCAGCCGGGATAAAGTTTTGGCGCAAGCTGGGCATTCATCACCCCTGCTTCGCAATAACGCGGGAACGCGCCAAATAAACTAAACGCGATAATATTTTGTTCCGGACGTGAAACATCAAAAGCAGGCGGTGCGCTATCAGGAATTTGCCATTGCTGACCGGTAGAAAATTTCACATCAGCTTCAGTTAACGATTGATAACCATAACGACGCACATCTTCATCTCTTCCCAACCAACCACAAACTTCTGTCAAACCGTCCAGCCAGGTGGTATTAGTTATCTGATTTTTTAATTCATCAGGTAACTGATAGATTTTTAAATATGTCTGGCGGGAAGATTCATACTCACCGCAACGCATCTGACACAGAGCCAGATCGCAAAGTAATGAAAAATTTGTTGGATTTAATTTGATGGCAAGCTGAACAGCCTGCAACGCTTCCTTGTAATTACTGGCAGCGATTGCCGCAGCAAAACGTTGATGTGCCTGATAAAATAACGCCTCAGTATCATTACTACGATGACCCTGTTTTACCGGCTTCCTCTTCGCTTTACGATCTTTAGGTTTCTTATTCACCATTGCCAATAAACTCCTTATCCTTAATAGCTGATCCTGTAGATGACGAAACATTTATGCCTATCTGTTTGATTAACAGTCTATCACAATAATTTGTTGGGGCGGCAACCTACCGCCCGTATTAACAACGCGGAGGGTTCACGGGCGACAGGTTGTCTCCCCTAGGGGAAATGACATAATTATTTAAGATTTATTGTAAAAATATAGTTTTTTATCCGAAGTATAACCACAGGGTTAAATAATAAATTAATCTATTGATAATAAAGAATAATTCGTAGGGGCGGCAGGTTGTCGCCCCTACGGGAAATGACATAATTATTTGAGATTTATTGTAAAAATATAGTTTCTTATCCGAAGTATAACCACGGGGTTAAATAATAAATTAATCTATTGATAATAAAGAATAATTCGTAGGGGCGGCAACCTGCCGCCCGCATTAACAACGAGGTGGGTTCACGGGCGACAAATTGTCGCCCCTACGGGAAATGACATAATCATTTGAAATTTATTGCAAATAATATAACTTCTTATCTGAATTTCAGGTTAATTAAACAAATAACGGTAGTTGTTTTTCGAGCTGCGGATCAATCAATGTCACATGCAGCCCCACCAGCCGAACACCACGATTTTGGCGGCGCTCTTGCCAGATTTTCTCCGCGACCAGCAGCAGATCATCATGATCAAGTTTCTGCCAGACATGTTCTTGTGTTGTTAACTGAAAATCATCAAATTTTAATTTCACACCTTGCCGCGCAATACGTAAATCGGGGCGAACTTTTGTTAAGCGCCGTTCCAATTCTGGATATAACCGTTCAACCACACTCAGGCAGCTTTGCCAGTCGTGAATATCCTCAGATAATGTAGTTTCAACACCAACAGATTTTCGCTGCCGATCGCTGCAAATTTCTCGATTATCAATGCCGTTACAGCGCTCATAAAGAGTTCGTCCAAATTTACCAAAGCGATGCAGTAACGTAGCCAGATCGTAATTTTGTACATCTTTACAAGTGTGCAGCCCTAGTTCAGCTAATTTCTTGCCCGTCACCGCACCAACACCAGAGATTTTAGTTAGCGGTAAATGAGCTAAAAACGCATCTATGCGTTCTGGCGCGATCACAAACTGACCATTGGGTTTATTCATATCAGAGGCAATCTTGGCAAGAAATTTAATCGGCGCGACACCCGCAGAAGCCGTCAGTTTTAATTCCTGATAAATAGCGGCTCGAATATCCTGCGCGATCAACGTTGCTGATCCATTAAATTTTGGGCAATCTGTAACGTCCAGATAGGCTTCATCAAGCGAAAGCGGCTCGATAATTGAGGTATAGCGCTGAAAAATAGCGTGGATTTGACGGGAAATATCTTTATAAACATCCATTCTGCCCGACAATATTTTCAGATTAGGGCAAAGTTTAATCGCTTGCGAGATCGGCATCGCGCTATGCACACCATAACGACGCGCAATATAGTTGGCTGTGCTAACCACACCGCGATGCTCTCTGCGACCACCGACAACAATAGGAATATTCGCCAGACTCGGATTGTCACGCATTTCCACCGCAGCATAAAAACAATCCATGTCGATATGTATGATTTTACGCACGTCATACCCTCACCACATTAAACTGTATAAATATACAGTTTAACGTAATCTTACTCAAGAGAAATGACTTTTTATAGATCAGGGTGTTACTATTTTACTCTGAAATGCGGAGGAGTAATGTTCAACAAAACCGCTATCTGATTTGGTAATCATCATTACGGGAATATTGAGTTTTTCCGCTAACACCATTCCCTCCTCCAGACCTAATACACCCAGCGCAGTGGATAACCCGTCAGCAGTCATACAAGATGGGCTAAGTACCGTGATAGAAACAATATTGTTGGTGATAGGTCTGCCGGTTCGCGGATCAATAGTATGGGAATAGCGCACGCCATTAACTTCAAAATAGTTACGATAATCGCCGGAGGTCGCAACGGACATATCACCCGCCGCAATCACCGCTTGTACCGATTGATCAATACCTGTGGCGGGCTTTTCAATCGCAATTCGCCACACCTGATTATGTTCATTTGTGCCTTTAGTTCTCACTTCACCGCCAATATCCACCAGATAATTCTGAATACCGACAGATTGCAAATACTCCGCCACGACATCGACTCCGTAACCTTTGGCAATAGCAGAAAGATCGAGATACAACTCAGGGATTAATTTCACCAGAGCATTACCGTCAATCTTGAGCTTATCCATGCCCACCCACGTTTTACGTTTATTTAACTCTTGCTCATCAGGAAGCTGATCTTGATGGGCTTCTGGTCCAAAGCCCCATAAATTAACCAATGGTCCGACAGTAATATCCAGCGTTCCGTGACTGAGTTGATTAATACGAAACGATTCATTGATGACTTTTATTATTGCCGGTGAAACAGTGAACGGCTGATTAACGGCTCGGCTCTGGTTAAAGCGACTTAATTCAGAATCGGGGCGATAGGTGGACATCTGGTTATTCACTTGCTCCAGCAATACATCGATCTGTTTTTGTAACGCTGCTTTCGATGGTGCATCTGATGGTACGATATATTTTATCGAATAATAAGTTCCCATTGTCTGCCCATTAATTACCATTTGTTTTGGCTGACAAGCGCTAATCAATAGCATACTGATGAAAACTAATAATGACATCAATATATTAGATGATTTTCTCAAGATAATTACCTTACTATACATAAACTTACACCAGCATAAAATGCTTGTTTCCGATAAAAATCATTACTCTTTTTTTATTTTCTGGCATACACTACAACACTGCGAATTGATATTGAATACAATAAACATTAATTTGCCAGTTATAGCATTATCTGTTTTTAAAAGAGCGTTCGCTGTTTTTAAAAGAACATGTTTTTTTAAACCAACATATTTCTAAGAAAGATGTTTCATCAAAAATATTGCACAACAGGAAGAAAAATGAGCAAATCGTTCATCATGCTCACCGCATTATTACTCGCACCAATGGCATTTTATTTAAATGCCCAACCTACTGAATCTCAGGTAATAACACAACCGCCTGTTTTATCACAGGAGAAACAGCGGTTACTCGGCTTGCCCGTTTATATCCGTATTCTTAAAGAAGAAAAAAAATTAGAGTTATTTGTCGAAAATAACGGCGAATATAAATTAGCGCAGACTTACCCTATCTGTAACTATTCTGGTGGATTAGGTCCGAAACGTTATCAGGGCGATTTCAAAAGCCCTGAGGGTTTCTATCAGGTTACGATGAAGAGTTTGAATCCTAACAGCAAATTTTACCGCTCATTTAATCTTGGCTATCCGAATCAATTCGATCAAGAACATGGTTTTACCGGTAAAAACTTGATGGTACACGGTGATTGTATTTCAGAGGGCTGCTATGCGATGACTGACCAGCAAATTGGTGAAATTTATCAATTCATCGAATATGCGTTGATTAATGGTCAGCCGCAGATAGACGTTAATATTTTTCCATTCCGTATGACTAATGAAAATCTACAGCGCTATCACCATTCGGTGCATTACGATTTTTGGCGGCAATTAAAAGCAGGTTATGACTTTTTTGAGAAAACCCATCAGGCACCAAATATGGCGGTGGTTAACGGGCGTTATAATTTAGCACCGCAGAGTATGCTGGCAAATAATCAGAAAAAAACCAGTAACCCATTCGCTCATTAATTATTTAGATAAGAAACTATATTTTTACAATAAATTTCAAATAATTATGTCATTTCCTCTAGGGGCGACAATCTGTCGCCCGTGAACCCGCCGTGTTGTTAATGCGGGCGGCAGATTGCCGCCCCTACAAATTATTCTTTATTATCAATAGATTAATTTATTATTTAACCCTGTGGTTATACTTCGGATAAGAAACTATATTTTTACCATAAATTTCAAATGATTATGTCATTTTCCGTAGGGGCGACAATCTGTCGCCCGTGAACCCACCGCGTTGTTAATGCGGGCGGCAGATTGCCTGCCCCTACAAATTATTCTTTATTATCAATAGATTAATTTATTTTTACAATACCCGTTCACCTAAATGAAACAGAGCGAATTCTCCCGTTGGGATTTTTTGCCACTGTTCGTTTCCTGTCAGTGGTTTAGTAGCAATCAAAGTAACAACATCGTTTGGTGTCGTTTCTTTCTGGAAATCAATTTCTACATCTTCGTCCAGCAATGTTGCTTTACCAAACGGCGCACGGCGCGTGAGCCAATATAAATTAGTCGCGCAGTATGCCATCACATAATCGCCGTCAGAAAGGATCATATTAAAAGAACCTTTTTTAGCGACCTGATCGGCACAAGTGGCAATAAATTTAAACACCGCCTGCCAGTTAGACGGACGGCGTTTATAACGCTGTTTCAGTTGCCCCATGATCCAGCAAAAAGCGTATTCGCTGTCGGTTTCACCAACGGGCTGGAAATCCGCACTCTTTAAGCTGTGATAGCCAGTCAATTGCCCATTATGAGCAAATGTCCAGTTGCGTCCCCAAAGCTCGCGGATAAACGGGTGAGTATTTTCTAACGCTACCGCACCGCGATTAGCCTGACGAATATGGGAAATCACCGCACACGATTTGATGGGGTAATCCTGAACCAGTTTAGCAATCGGTGAATTATAACTTGGTAATGGATCGCGAAATGTTCGGCAGCCTTTCCCTTCATAGAAAGTAATGCCCCAACCGTCTTTATGTGGTCCCGTGCGTCCGCCGCGCTGCATCAGTCCGGTAAAACTGAAACAAATATCGGTCGGCACATTGGCACTCATTCCAAGTAATTCACACATTTCGCGCTCCGCAACCACTCAACTCACGACATAACCATCAATTCAAACTACTTTGCCATCTCTTTTTCAACTAACAACATCAGGATATGAATCACTTTAATATGCACTTCCTGAATGCGATCGGCATAACCGAAATGCGGTACACGAATTTCCACATCCGCTAATCCGTTCATTTTTCCGCCGTCTTTTCCCGTTAACGCGATCACTTTCATGCCTTTTGCTCGCGCGGTTTCGATCGCTTTTAAGATGTTGGCTGAATTACCGGAAGTGGATAAACCAAACAGAACATCGCCCTTGCGACCTATGGCTTCCAGATAGCGTGAGAATACATAGTCATAACCAAAATCATTGCTAACACAAGAAATGTGGCTGGGATCAGAAATCGCAATCGCCGGATAAGCCGGACGATTTTCACGATAGCGCCCTGTCAACTCTTCCGCAAAGTGCATAGCGTCACAGTGAGAGCCGCCATTACCGCAGGAAAGCACTTTACCGCCGGATTTAAATGAATCCGCCAGCAATAATGCCGCCCGCTGTACCGCTGCAATATTGGCGTCATCACTAAGGAATTTCTGCAATACCTGAGCAGCTTCATTTAATTCACTGCGGATTAAGTCTTGATACATGAAAACCCTCTTTACTGATAAATTTTAATAACTCATTAAAAGCTAGTTTAGCGGATAGCGACTTTAATGAATAGCAGCGCAAATGGTTAGCTAGATCGATTTGTTCTGACCATATAACCGAGTTAATTGCTGCCGATTCACCGCCCAAACTAAAGGTAATAAAAGGAGAGAAGAGACCAACGCCGCCGCCAGCGCCATAATCCACAATGTAGCGCAAATACAGCGTAAATTATGCGACCAGTCAGAGAGATAACTGAGGATCATTAGCCCTGTCGTCACCAAAGCAGCACAGACGCGAATAATATAAAATATATCCAGTCGGGCATTATTTACTGCCATATCCACCGCGCCATAAATCATTATCAGATACAACATCACACAGATAATGCTCAGTAAATAACTTGCTCGCTCCCGACCAAGTTGAAACTGACACGTTACGTCCATTAGCGCCTGACGATGCTCCCCCGCCATAAAAGGATCAACCCAACCGCTGCGCGCGCCTTGAAAAAACAGCACTTTCTTACCGCATTTTATCACTGCTGAACTTGCGCCCTCACGCGCAACTATTGTGCCGCTTTTCTTCCATATCAACTCTAAATCGGGGATACATTCAGAAAGTGCCTGAAAAAAACGACTGACAAACTCAGCATCAAACTTCTTTTTAAAAATAAATTTTAAGAACCACATAGTGACCTTAGATTTCAAGCAAGGATCGGCAAATATTGTTATTAAGACTGATTAGCGAGGTGATGTAAAAAGAAATATAAGAAAAGAAAAAAGAAAGATGAAATACGAATCAGAGAAACGCGAAACCATGTTAATTATGGTTTCGCGTTAATGATTAGCGTTTATATAACGTCAGCGTATCGCCTGGTTTCAGGCTATGTAACTTGGCAAGTTTAGCGTTCCATTTCAGCACATCACTAATATCCACATTATGACGTTTCGCGATATTGGCGATCGTATCGCCTTTGCGGACGCGATAAGTAATGCTGCTTTTGCTGTTCTTGCTGCTTTTATTACCGGCACTTGTATTGCTGGCAATTTGCAGAGTTTGACCGACTTTTAGCTTGCTATTTTTAGTTAATGTATTCCATTTTTGAATATCGCTTACTTTGACGTTATTACGTTTAGCGATCGATGCAAGGGTATCGCTGGCACGAACGGTATATTTAGTTGCCGTATTTTTAACACCAGAACTGCTATTACCAGCTTGTGCCATTTGCGTTTGCTGAGTAGAAAGCTGGGCAAGATATTCACTGGATAACGGTAAAGTGATGGTTTGCCCCGCAACAATCGGTGCTGTCATCGCGTTGGCTTGTTGAATAGATTGCACGCTGATACCGTAACGCCGCGCTAAAATCTCAACAGTTTCACCCTGAACAACGCGATGCTGCCCCCAATTCACCAAATTAGTTTCACCGCGGTTAAGCGATGCTTCAAGTTTCTTGGCATTATTAATCGGCAGCGTAATGGTATGCGGACCATTTGGCGCAGTAACATTATATTTGTAACCAGCGTTGTAAGTTTTTAGCTTCTGTAACGGAATATCCGCCATTTTTGCCGCTTGTGTCAGTTCGATTTGCTGACCCACTTCAATACGGGTTAACGCATGATTAAGATTGCTGTTCGGTAAATACAAACCATAACGATTGCTATTTTTAACCATATCGCTAAGTGCCAGTAATTTAGGAACATACTGCATGGTTTCGGTCGGCAAATCTAACGACCAATAATCGATTGGACGACCTTTAGCAATATTGTTATCAATCGCACGCTGGATACAACCTTCTCCGCAATTATAAGCGGCAATAGTTAACAGCCAGTCACCGCCAAACATACCGTAGAGACGCTCCAGTATATCGAGTGCTGCGGTGGTAGATTCAGTCACATCGCGGCGACCGTCATACCATTGATCTTGTCTGAGACCAGCATTGCTTCCGGTAGTTGGAATAATCTGCCAAAGTCCGGCAGCGGCAGCAGACGAAGTGGCATTGGGATCAAACGAACTCTCTACAATCGGCAGCAATGCCAGCTCCATTGGCAATTTACGTTCTTTAATCTGGCTGATAATCCAGTACATATATGGTTCAGCACGTACTGTCACCGTTTGCAGATAATTCTTTTTATTGAAGTAGAACTCTTTTTGTTCTCGGACGCGGTTATTTTCCGGAATCTGCATGTTCAGCTCGTCACTGACCGCTAACCACAGATTTTTCTCACTTTGACCATCTTCATCAATAAGCCAATTAAGATTTGTTCGTGAATTGCGAGCAAAGTAATCAAACGCTGGCGAGAGACTTTGCTTACTGACGTGATGCGATGTTTTTGTTGTAGTTGTGGTTGATTGACACCCTGCGAGTAACACCGTGGCGAACAAGAATACTTTTATCTTCATAGTTATTAATTTTATTTTTTGATTAAAACTCAACCAATAATACGTTGACGGACAAGATAACTCAACTAAAAGCATTAATAGTTATCTTTCATGGCTCTTAAACGAGCAAAAATCTGCCAGATCTCTATAGTTGGATCTATTATGCCTAACTTTCTTTGTAGATCAATTTGTTGGCATCGCAGGAAAAGATTAATTTTTCTCTCAAATTGTAACTCAGTTGGCACGGAGGCTTGATTTTCTGCCCGTAATTGCTCAACTTGTTTCTTATATGTTTCAATTTCGGAATCTTCTGGTAAAACAAAGTTAGCGAAACGTAAATTTGACAATGTATATTCGTGAGCACAACACACTTTTGTCTCATCAGGCAACGCAGCTAACTTCTCAAGAGAGTGATACATTTGTTCAGGCGTACCTTCAAAAATACGTCCGCAGCCAGCAGAAAAAAGTGTATCGCCGCAAAATAAGTGAGGCGCGCAATAAAAAGCAACGTGTCCAAGCGTGTGACCGGGAACGTCAATCACTGAAAAATTCATTCCTGCGGCTGTAATAGTATCACCTTGTTTAACAATAAATTGTGCGCCTTTACTACGAGTTTCTTCCGGACCGTACACGCTTAATGCAGGATAACGTTTTACTAATTCCGCCACACCGCCAGTGTGATCGTGATGGTGATGCGTTAATAAGATAGCGTCAGGAATTAATTGTTGTTGTGTCAGCGCCGCAATAACCGGCTGCACTTCACCGGGATCGACAATCACAGTTGTTTGCTTATCGGCACTGAGCAACCAAATGTAATTGTCCTGAAGTGCCGGAATATTGCTAAGATACATGTGGCTAAAAGACATCGTGATCCCCTGATTTTCCAATTTATTACAAGATACATGTCTCATACCAATGTGTCTTGATTAGAAGAGATAATAATTGATGAGAGCCGCTCATACAGAAAAGATAATTTCATCACCAGTTTCCTGGGATTCATTATCTCACGGGAATTGTTATCGTATAGCGCTGGAACAGCAATTAGAACCCTGGTGGCAAAAATTATTCGGTTTCCATCTGCTCAAACTGGGTAGTCTCAGCGCACAAATTAATAGCGAAAAATGCCAGATTTCCCACCATATCCGCGTTGCGCCATGCGGGACAAATATCGATGTTTACGCTGATAGTTTGCAACTGCCTTTTCTTGATAAAACACTCGATGCCTGCTTATTAGCTAATACACTGGCATATTCAGAAGATCCGCATCGCATTTTACGTGAAGTTGATCGCGTACTAATTGATGATGGCTGGTTGATTATCAGCGGTTTTAACCCATTTAGCTTAGCCGGAATCGGCAAACTCATACCGATCATCAGGAAACGTCCCCCTTATGATTGCCGCATGTTCACCCGCATGAGAATGGTTGACTGGCTTAGTTTGCTGAATTATGAAGTTTTATGTCATGTACAATTTCAGAACAACCCAAAAAACGCCCAAAACGATGGCTGTTTAAATTTGCATCTTCCTGTTTTAGGCTGCCAAACGCTCATTGTTGCCCGTAAACGCACGATCCCGCTAACGCTGAATCCGCTCTCTGCGTTTAAACAACGAGTTAAGATGAGATCTGATACAGTTGGAGCAACGAAAAATATGCCTGATGGCGATTAGGCTTCTGGCTTATAACCTGTATCGGTAAGTGTTGGATTTTCAGCAGCCGTTTTCGCTAACACATCGCAGCGTTCATTCTCTTCATGACCGGCATGACCTTTTACCCAATGCCATTCCACCTGATGGCGAGTAATCGCTTCATCAAGACGCAGCCAAAGATCGACATTTTTTACCGGCTTTTTATCCGCTGTTTTCCAGCCGCGCTTTTTCCAGTTATGAATCCAGCTCATAATACCTTGCCGTACATATTGGCTATCGGTACTCAGAGAAACCTGACAGGACGCAGTAAGCGATTCCAATGCCGTGATCGCCGCCAATAATTCCATGCGATTATTCGTAGTGAGAAAGTATCCCGCACTGAGGGTTTTCTCATGCTGTTTATAGCGTAAAATAGCACCATAGCCGCCAGGTCCGGGATTCCCCAAACACGAGCCATCGGTGAATATCTCTACCTGCTTCAACATATCTGGTAGACTCATCATAAAGTTGAAAACATTAAGTCTGACACAAAATGGAATCAATAAGCACTGAAATTACACGACAAATTGTTCTCGATACCGAAACCACCGGTATGAATATGGTTGGCGTTCATTATGAAGGGCATCGTATTATCGAGATTGGTGCGGTCGAAGTGGTAAATCGCCGCCTGACCGGACGACATTTCCATGTCTATGTCAAACCTGACCGGCTGGTTGATCCAGAGGCTTACGCGGTACATGGTATCAGCGACGAGTTTCTGGCAGATAAACCGACCTTTGCTGACATCGCCGATGACTTTTTTCAGTTTATCGACGGCGCTGAATTAGTTATCCACAACGCATCGTTTGACGTGGGCTTTATGGACTACGAGTTCCAGAAGTTACGCAGCGATTATCCGAAAGTTGAATCATTTTGTAGCGTCACTGACTCTTTGACGATGGCGCGGAAGATGTTTCCCGGAAAACGCAATAACTTAGATGCGCTGTGTACCCGACTGGATATTGATAACAGCCGCAGAACATTGCACGGTGCGTTACTCGATGCCGAAATATTAGCCGAAGTCTATCTGACCATGACCGGCGGACAGACATCGCTCTCATTTTCTATCGAGGGTGATTCCGCAGCACAAACGCGCGGAGCAGAAGTCCAACGCATTGTTCGGGCAAAAACTGCTTTGAAAGTGGTTTATGCCACCGATGAAGAAGTTATTGATCACGAAAAACGTCTGGATCTTGTCCTCAAAAAAGGCGGAAGCTGTTTATGGCGCTTACCTGCTGATGGTGAAACGATAAATTAATTATTTTTATAGTAAAATTTATATAGTTAGCTGAATTTCTGTGCAAATGATTTTGTTCTGATAAATTTTCATTGACTCATTATGCGCGGGACTTTACTATCTCACTCGCTTTGTAACAAAAGCGAAGCAAAAAGTAGTAAGAAAGAAAATGGAGCGGTAGTTCAGTTGGTTAGAATACCTGCCTGTCACGCAGGGGGTCGCGGGTTCGAGTCCCGTCCGTTCCGCCAATTCTTGTTATATTAAGATATATTCTCGAATTAATAGCCGCAAAGTCTCAACGACTTGCGGTTTTTTTTCGTCTTTAGATTTTCTCTGCTGTATTGGTGCAATCAGAGATAATGAGTGTACTGTTCTGAACAGTGAAATTTCGGAACACTTATTTTGAGTTGTTTACAGATAAAATATATTTCACTCTCTCGTATTGCCGCCCTCTATTCTCTGTAAAAACTGAGCGTTAGGTCAATGTTAAGAAACCAGAATGGCTATCGTAATTCGTCCCCTTTTCACTGTTGAAATTCAAAAAGCGAAACCGTCCTCTAAATCTGGTTGTCATCAAAATACTGTCCCTGAAGTCGCAGAGGTTGTTTTACTTTTATTTCGTCCAGTCGGTCTGCCCGACCAAAGGCGAAGTAGTGCGCGCTCCAGACGATTTCACCCTCAGCATCATATAACCGCAGCGGCATACCATTCGGGTCGTTCTGATAAAAATAGTAACCGCTCTCTTCCGGAGGAGCCGGACTGCTGATGCCCTATTGTTTGCACTGTAATACTAACGTTTTGACAGTATTAAGTTTATTAGAAGTTTTAGATTTTAATATCAGATAATTGATTATCAACATCAATGAACAAGAAATGTTATATTAATTTATTTGACCAATTTTAATACATAAATCGCCTGTCTCCGTCATTCAATTAATTAACTAAAAGACAGGCTTGGCTATATAAAAATCATGCTGTTTGAATAAAAAAGAAACCTATATCATTATTATCTTCGATTTTTTTCTTCAAAAACATATATCCTATTGAATCTGAAAGCCCCAAAATACCATTGTTTTTAGAAGATAAATCAGATGAATATAACTGACCAACAAACATATACTCTTTCATTAGCTTTTCATACCCAACTAACCCATTCGGAATATCATTAGATATAAAGGAAAAAGCAGGGAAATCGCTATCTTCTAAATTTCGTTGAGATAATGTAATTTTTTTTTCGCTTACCCTCACCCCACCTTCCTTATAACTATCTTTATTACCAATAGTTATTCTTGTATAACCTTTACATATATAATTAAACTCTACATCATCACCAGTAAAAACTATATCATCTATAAAATAGCGACTTTCATTGTAGGTAGAAAAAATAGATACAATATGATTTGGTGGTAAACCTAAAGAACTAATAAATTTATTTAGCACATTTGTTTCAATTGAGAATAATAAGGTAAGTTCTTCACCTAAAGGGTTTTTGGGCCATGCCCCCTCGATATAAGCTCCTCCCCCAAACTTAATGCTGCCTGTTTCATTATCCACATTAGTCGGTTTTAACTGATATACTTCTTTCATACTTGTTCTTCTCCTTTCTCGCATCCCTTCAATTTATTATAGAAACTCTTAGCCGCTGTTCGAAGTGGATAAATCTTAGATTCGGGAACCCCAGCTCGTCTCATCGCTTCTGTTGTTATATCTAATTCATCATCAATTGTTGATGAAAACTCATTGCGTCCTAGTCCTCTTTCTTCTCTAATTTTTCCTTCATGATAATGAACGCCACCAATACCTCTTGAATCTTTTTCTGGTCCACGAGTATGGTGATCAAGATCTAATGCTATAGCAGGATTTCCAGATAAACGAGTATCATTTGCCAACCCTTCTTGCCTCAAATATTCATGTCTTATTAATTCATGTGATTGAAGACCATCGCCGACATGTTCTCCACCATTCTGACTTCCATAAGTGCCTACATCAAAAAGTGAAGCTAATCCTAAAGGATCTGCCCAACTGAATGTATTCGGCGCATACTGATAAGGATTAATCCCCCCAACCAACCCAATCGGATCCTGACAAACAAACACCCCCGTGCGCGGATCATAATACCGATGTCGGTTGTAGTGTAAACCACTCTCTTCATCAAAATATTGTCCCTGAAGTCGCAGCGGTTGTTTTACTTTTATTTCATCTAATCGGTCTGCCCGACCAAATGCGGTGTAGTGCGCGCTCCAGGCGATTTCGCCTTGTGCGTCATATAACCGCAGCGGCATACCATTCGGGTCGTTCTGATAAAAATAGTAACCGCTCTCTTCCGGCGGTGCCAGACTGCCAATGCCCTGCTGTTTGCACTGTAGCACCAGTGGTTCAAAGGTGTTCAGATAATAGACAAAGAAGCGGCTGTCCAGTTTGGCATTCGTCCCTGTTGCCAGCGGTGAGAAGCTGACTTCTGCCGTCAGGGCATCGCCGTCCCAGATAAAATAGGTAATCTTCTCTACCTGATCGCGCCGGTTAATGCAGGTTTTGCGGATCCGCCGCCTTAACGCATCATAGTGATACTGATAACGTTCGCCCCGCTCTCCGGTACGATAAAATCCGCTCAGGCACTCATTTTCGTCCCATTCCAGACGATCGCTTCGTTCACCGTCTTCGCGTACAATCAACTGCCCCGCCTGATTCAGGCGATAGTGCATGCCGTCGTTAAACGTCAGTTCTCGCTGACCTTCCGGATCCTCTGTTTCGACAAACCGATCGCCGTTCGCGTTATACACATAATCGTGGATCTCTCCCATCGGATTACTGTGACGGGTTATCTGCCCCAGTACGTCGTAGAAGTAACGGTCGGTGCCTCCGCGGCTGTCACTACGCATCACCAGATTACCCGATACATCATAGTGATAATCAATGGTATCGCTGTGAATGTTGCCGCTGCGATGCAAACTCTGGCGTTTCAGTTGCCCTGTTTTGGTGTATTCAAAGGTCGAAGTTACGGCTTCGCTCTGTTTCTGGCGGGTCAGGCGACCAATTTCATCAAAATCAAATTCGACTGGCGCATGGTCATCCACCTGCTGGCGGATAAGTTGCCCCAGTTCGTTATATTCAAAGCGCAGCGCTTGTTTAAACGCCGTTTCTTCTGTCTGGATCTGATGCTGCAACTGATGATGCTGTTCCGTTAACTGACCGGACAGGTTATAGCGGTATTCCAGACGGGCAGTCACCTCTTGCTGTTGCTGACTTTCCAGTATTAATGCGCCAACCTGATTATATTTTCGCGTCACTTCACAATGCAGGTTCTTCGCCAGCGTGAGCTGACCCCGTTTGTTATAGGCGTAGGTTTCTGCTTTTTCCGGCTGTCCGTGCGGCGTTTTACTGACAATACGCCCCATTCGGTCACAGGTCACTGCCAGTAACTGACCTAACGGGTTAAGGCTTTGGGTTAAATAACCCGCTTCATCATAATGATAGGTCCGCGCTTTTCCCCAATAATCGCGCTCTTCAATCAGGCGTCCGACCGCATCGCGTTTTAACTGCCAGTGTTCACCGCGCTGATTGGTCACGCCGGTCAGTTGTTCTTCGGTATTGTAGTGATATTGCAGGGTATTACCGTCCGGCAGCGTCTGCTGTGACAGCCGTCCCTGACCAAAATAGGCAAATTTAGTCACTTTTTTACCGCGATCGCGGTATTCAATCAGGTTATCTTCATGATCGTAACGGCAACTGATAAACTCGCCGTCTTCTAACTGGCATGAGATCAACCGCCCTTTTTTATCATACTGATAGCGGGTTTCATCGCCGTTAGCCAACCGGCGTGTTTGCAAATGACCCAAACGGTCAAACTGAAAATCCGTGGCTCGTCCGGCAATATCCCGAAGCTGGCGAATAAAGCCTAATTCATCATACGTCAGTGCGGTCTGTTGCTGCCCGCTATGGACTTCAACCAGTTGTCCCAGTACATCGTAGCGATACCGGCTTTCCTGACCCAGCGGGGTTTTCTGGCTAATCAGGTTGCCTTTGTCATTCCATTGCTGCTGCCAGCGCTGGTTTTCAGCATCAACAATTTCAGTCGGTTTATTTCGCTCATCGTAGCGAATACGGATACCGCTTCCGTCAGGGTAACGGCGGCTGACGATATTTGCCCGCGGGTCATATTCCCATTCGGTTTTGTTACCGCACGGATCAATTTCCGATATTCCCCGTTGTTGTCCATCGTACTGATAGGATTTAACCCCGCCTAACGGGTCGATGCGAACTAAAGGAAGTTGTCGTTCGTCATATTGCAGAATGGTGGTATGACCGAGCGAGTCGGTAATTAACGTCTCCTGACGCTCAGGGTGATAGACAAACGTGTAATCAAACAGTCCGTGATCACCCCAGGCATGATGCACCCGCTGAACCTGATCTTCATGCAGGGTATAGGCATAGTAAAACGATAAACCGTTGCGGTCGGTATGGCGCACCATCTGGTGATTATCAATATATTCAAAATCATATGGCTGTTGATGGCTATCCAGAACGGATACCATATCGCCATGATGATCCTGCCGGTATCCCGCCAGCAGTACGCCGGTATTATCGGCGGCACTGTCATATAGCACCAGATCGGTTAAATACCGCCCGTCATGATGGCAGGCAATCCGGCGTCCGGTATCGCCCTCAAGACAATATTCAACCACCTGCTGGAGATGCTGCTGTGTGTTCCGTTCAAAACGCCAGCCGTTACCGTTCAGGTCTTCCATTCGGCTAAACCAGAGGGGGAGCAGTTCACCGTCTTCGAGCTGTTCTGCCCGATGCTGCCAGTCAACCGGTAGTGGAAAATGGTACTCGATACCCTCTCGGGTTCTTAAAATCAGTTCATTATTCAAACGGTAGAGGGCATGCCCTTGCTGCCAGTCCAGACGGTGATGTTCCCAGCCCTCATAGACAGGAAGCATTTCAAACGCGGTTTTATGATCGGGAAACTGCGCGATTGCCCCTAAAATGCCCTCTGTGACCACCAGAGAGAGATGAATATCCGCCGGTGTTAACCAGATATGGCCAATTGCCCCGTCATAAGCCTGATGCCCGGAGTAATAGCGCTCCCAACTCAGTGGAAAGCGACCATCTACGGCAAAATCATGTTGCTGAACAATAACTTCACCGGTAATTGAATGCACGGGTTCCGCGTCAAAAACGGTACATTTAATAAAACCTGACGGAAATTTTTTAAACAGTGCTTTAGCCAGTTTGGAACCGCGAAATGCCTTAAACAGTGCCAGCGCTATCGCCAGAAAATTGAGTGTCGGCGGTCCGCCGACCAGAACCGGACGACCAACCGGAATGGGGAGCGTGACTGCCGTCGGTAATGAAAATTCGGTTCGTTCCGTATGAGCGCCATTCTTCTTGCCCGGCGACATACCCACAACCCAGCAGCTTAACGATGGCAGTGCCAGATAGGAGAAAGGATCACCGTTAACAATCACGGTTTTACTTCCCATGAACGCTTCCGCATCACAGGACGGGAGATCTTGTACGTAACTGATACCCAGCGGGAAATGTAACCCCGGAATATGACGTGAATTCGTTCCTACCGTAGCACGCATCAGGTTATTGACCAGTACCGGTCGGTCAGAACCGCCGCCCTGCCCGACACCGGCACCTAACGCCTCTTTTTCTGAGTTCACCGCGCCCAGCGCGGATTTAACCATCGGGTTGTCCTGTACGGCTTCACTGTTCCATATTTTGCCGCCAACCTGCCCTGCTGCGGCTTTAAAATCCTTGTTTTTGATGGCATTAGCCAGCGCCAGCGCTTCCTGCGCCAGTCCTGCCTTTTCCATGATGTCTGCAGGCACATTCTCCTGAACGAAATTCATCACCAGTGAACCTACAAAGGCTTTAGCCCCGTTGACCAGTTCACGGAAATCCAGAACAACACCCACATGCGGGTGAGGAATGGGCACTGTTGCAGGTACGCTCACCGTATGAACATCCACCCCGACAACAGGGGATAAGTGCGTTGATGCCAGTACACTCATACTCGCTTCTCCTCCTGAGATGATGTCAGCGGATCAACGCGGACAAACTGCTCCCAGTCGTCCCCATACAATGCAGCGAACTTCTCGTGCATTTCGCCGTAGCGCCAGTCGGTCAGTCCAATTCGTTTATAAAGCCAGTGGGTTAACATCGGCAGTGAACTCTGTTTACGCAGCTCTGGCTCCATATTGAGTCCGGCATCAACCCCGTCAAAGGCGGCACTGAGTGCATTGGCGGGGCTTTTAGCCTTATCCCAGCATTCCGCGCGCATTCTGTCGGCTTCCACCGTCAAAATATAATCGGTATCCGCTAATGAGAATTCAGGTATCCGATCGTAATAACGGGCTGCCATGTCATACTCTTTATTCATGTAATACACGCTGCAAATGCCGAAAAGGGCATTAACAATTAGTTTATTACCAGCAGGGTGTCCCTCTTCTTTTGCCTGCTCCGCCGATGCCAGTGCGTCACCATAAGCCTGTAAAGAGCGCGGTTTATCCTGCCATTTCAAATACACTGCGCCGCCTATCAGATGAACCACCACGCTCTGATCAAACCATCGGGCATTATTACTGATGGCTAGTGCCGCTTTGGACAGATTTTCCAACCGCTGAGGATCGTTATTTTTTAATGTCTCCGTCAGCTCCACAAAAAGACGGCGGAATTTTCCGCTATCCCCGCGTTCATTCGATTCGGCAATCATTTCTCTGGGGACGTTTTCACAATGGTACTGACCTTTTACTTGATAAACGCGCTGAGGGAAGTTGTCAGATAATTGAGTAAAGAGGTCTGTTTCCTGGGTGTACACCACAAAACGAATACGTTCAGATGCCCAGTCACCTGACAGCGTTTCGGTTAATAGCTCATCTAACCAGGATTCTGTCTTGCTGAGGCTGTTCAAATTACCCGGAGAAAACACCCATAAAAAACCGGGGAAAATATCAGGATGGTGCTGCATAAGGCTATCGGCTATCTGCAACAAATATTGTGTTTCTGTCGTCCCGCTTTCTTGTTCTGGTGCTAGCCAGTCAGCGGTGATCCCCTGCGCCAAAGAGCCATCACGCCGCTGGTCATAAAAATTAATAATATTCTGTACTATCGCAGCGGCATACTTATCGCCGGAGATAAAATCATCAGTAAACTGCATGGTGCAGCACCCATTTTCTTTCTGAACTTGAAAATAGGTGTTAAGCAAATAGAGATCGTCCTCATTCGCCTGCCAGTAGAGCAACTTTGCCTGTGGTTGCTCCGCAAATGCCAAAGCATCTTCATGAGCCAGCATAAAGCGACGTTCCACCGGATTTGAAGGCTGCCAATTATCCATTGTTCGATCCCTTCTTATTATTTTTGTCTGGTTTATTTCTGTCTGGCTGATGACCCGTCACCCGTTATGGATTCAGTTTCACTACAGCACCCTCAACAATATTCTCTGACATACCATTAGAATGAACTTTCGGCGCTATAGTGCTGCATTCACTCTTTCCTACCACGGTGATTATCTCGCCCATGATTTGAATATTTCCGGCGGAATCCATAGTGATTTGAGAGCTGCCGCAACCAATAACAATTTGGTCTGCTGCTGTGATGGTAAGCGTTTGAGACTGGAGATTTTGCGCTGCCGTAACCACAATTGTCTGGCTTCCCGTAACATTCACTTCGTGGGAAGCCTGGAAGTTTTCCGTCATTAATCCATGAATAGTGACGGTTTTAGTTCCATTTACTGTTGTGGCTTGAGTTCCCTGCACCAGCAGAACTTGATTGGAGAGATACTTGGCATCATGATTGCCGTTAACGGTAAAATTGTGGAGATTTTGATAAGTGGTATTTTCTGCGCCGGTTACCGTAATATCCTGCGTACCCGTTACCTTAACCGTATGATTTCCTTTGATGGTCGTATCCTGATTCGCACCAATCTCAACGGTTTCATTAATATTGACATTATCTGTACGGTTTTTGGTTACGGTAATGGATTGATCGCCGCCCACGGTAAGCGTCTGGTTAACATCAATATTGGTCGTTTCATTCTGGGCTACGTGGTCGGTACGATCTCCCGTAACATCGATACTCTGATTGCCGCCCACATTGGTACTCTGATTGGCTGTGACATTAACGGTCTGGTGTTGACCAATATTTTCTGTATGGTCCATGTCAACATCAGTAGTTCGGTTATTACGCACGCTGGTATTCATATCTTTCTGAGCGTGCATAAATAACTGCTGTTGACCGTCAGAATCTTCAAACCTTAGCTCGTTAAATCCATCGCCTTTATGAGTTTTAGATTTAAACGATGTTTGCGTTTTCGCAGCGGGCAAATCCAGCGGCGGACTGTTTTTGCCGTTATAAGATGTACCAAGAACCATTGGCTGATCAATATCACCATTGATATAAGTGATCACCACTTCTTGCCCGATGCGTGGGATCGCCATCATGCCAAAACCATCACCATTCCATGCCTGACTGGTACGCACCCAGCAGGAGGCATTTTCATCAGGCGCATCGTACTTATTCCAGTGAAAATGAATTTTTACCTGACCATATTCATTAACATAAATCTCTTCTCCTGCGGGTCCCACTACCGTGGCAGTCTCATCACCGTGTACGGTAGGTTTAGCAATAAACGGTGCGCGCCAGTCCACTGAGCCAGGAATAAAAGTAAAACTATTGGTAATCGCGGCAACCTTATCTACTGATTCGTCGGCAACGGACTGAGGCAATGAGCCTTTGTGAACAATGTTAACCACTTGCCACGAGTCATTCAGTGCCGCATTGGAATGCTCTGCAATAGTAAAAATTTTACCGGGCATCATCTGAATCGTATTACTTTCGGCGCTGCCAGACAGACTATCCGCTTGATAGGCCTCTAAACGGTATTTGGCATATTGTTGGGCAACACCATCATCATCGTAACGCCCATAACTATCGTACATCGTGAATGCCGGACGTTTTTTCAGATTTTTAGTTTTGAAATCTAAACCAACATCAGGGTGAGAAAATTTATAATCTTTCAGATGTACTGCATTCGGTGTCATCTTAGCCCCATACCGTAAGCGGTGAATAACCGCTTCCCTGCTGGCGCTCTGAATATGTGCGTTATACAGTAATGTTTCACCGCCTTTCATTCCGGTACGGCTATCGCTATAGAACATCTTGTTTTCTTCAAACCAGAAAACAATCCCTTCTTCAGCCGCAAGTCGGCAGAAAAAATCATAATCTGTCTCATTGCGTTGAGTGGTATATTCCCACTGTTTGTGGGTATCAATCAGTTTGGATTCAACACGGACGCCATGCTTGTTCAGCAATTCATCAAGAATGTCTGGAATAGATTTAAAATGGAAAATCCGATTATCCTGCACCAGCGTCAATAACCACATTTCAGGACGAATAACAAAGTGATAGTAAGTACGCTTAAAACCGCTATCCCCCTGAAAAGCGGCAGCAACAATACCGTTAACCGTGCGCTTTACCGCCCCGTCTACCATCACGGTTAGCGAGGCTTTTTGCAGCAACTGTTCATCCATATCAATATTGGTGTCATTACTGGCGACGGTTATCTCTAAAGTAAACAGCGTCGATAAAGCCTCTTCCAACGTAAAATCAACCACATCAAACGTTGTTTCAGACAGGCTGCCAATTTTGCATGAGAAATATAATCCGGTATCCATAACTACATTCCTTTATTTCATCAACATAGTGTGCTCTTCATTCCCACTATGGGCTGGCACAATCTATCGATGAGTTTTATTCATCAAATTTGCTCTCTTCCACCTAAGATCGGTGCCAGAGACCATAATCGCTGGGTTTTGCTATTGACGATTTTCATCATCAGGAAATTATTTTTTGTCATACAGTACGGAAGTACATTTCCTAATATGAAACCAAACTGATACATATCCCCGTCATCACTAAAGTTGTCAGGATTCAGGGTTAACACCATTTCCAATCCACGTTTCATCACCCCTTGATGCCAAATCCAATCCAGCGTCTGAGTTTTCAGACTAACCATGCCCGATAAACGCGATTCACTCAGTTGTTGTAACGGTGCGCTGGTATGAATATGAAAATTCAGATCGGTAAGCAATTGTTTGATTGCCGCCAAATCTTTTAAAAACATCGGGCTGAGAGATAAATGAGAAATAATTGGCCAGTGGTTGTGGCTATCCGCTAATGGCGCGATTTCATGGGTTGGTCGGGTAATATTAGAAAAATTCAGACTATTGGAAATATCCAGCGTTGGCATACATATATCACCAATATCTAACCCATCGCACAACTGCCCGTTAGTCACTACTACATCGCAAAAAAATGTTTTATTAGGAAAATCGACAATACGTTTCCCCTGACTATCAATAAAGGTGATCAGTGTTTGCGCTTCATCTTTGACGTTATGCTCCAGCATGCACTGATAGTAAATTTGGCTATCATCAAAGTTATTGGTAGTAAATTGTGTTATCGGCAAATAATTGACTGAATCACCACGGGAATTACGCACGCCAGACTCAAGAATCGAATAAATTGATTTAATCTGGTAAACGTTATGATTCACTTCATTCTGATACTGATAGGTACTTTGCCCTTTGACAAAATCGACGATCTGAGGCTGACGCTGGCAAAGATTAATAACCGGTACGCAATTGGGGAAAAACGCCGTGGTTACATCAATAGTTTTATCCGTCAGTAAAGGCTGATTAAACTCAAAATGTAGCTCAAAGCTCCTATCCTCATTCAACAGAACGGCATCTAATTCAGAGCTAAAATCGATAGTAATAAAGTCATTTACATGAGGAAGATGGAAATATTGCTGTAATAGTTGCAGCCGCCAGAATAGCGGAATATCTAACGGAAGGATAAGACTTTCAGCGTCCGGAGTAAACGTCTGGATAACGCGATTGGACAGCGAAAAACGTTTGTCACCGCAAACGACCGAAACTTTCTCCAGATATTGCTGCAACCATAATTGCAGCAATCCGGCAATTTGCTGATCGGGGCTTAAAAACAAGGTAAATGGTTCAGTTACCCATTCACCTTGTTTGGTCATACTCCCTTGCCATTCAACTTTCAGTTTTAACATGCCATTAGTTGGGGTATTGACCAATGTACAGTCACGGATAAGGCAAGGAACAACTTTGACATCTCTTGCCAGTTGATAAGTGCACGTTTCGTCATTGCCTGAATCAGCCTCAACCCGACTCCCTTTCATCAACCGATAAATTTCATCTGACTTGGGGCGCAAATTGAGAATGGACGTTGAAGGTATTGGTCTGATTGGCGTCGGCCATACTCGTGACAGCAAGTTTTGCGTAATTTCTGGAAAAGCGTCATCAACATTTTGCCGTAATTTAGCCATCAGAAATGCAAAGTGCTCAAACAAAAACTCAACATCTGCATCATTTTCTGAAGATTGCAGAAATTCACCAAATGTTGAATTTTGGTTTGCTCGCTCGGCGGCTAATTGCTTAATGTATTGCAGCTCGTCTTTGAAACAATCCCGTAACTCCATATTGACTCCTTGTATTATCTAAGATAGCCGCATCAATTATGGATACGGCTATCTTCAATAAAAACACTAAAATCAAACGGCTGGTTTACGCCAGTCATCTGCACCGGAAGTACCGGCAACGACATGTTCCCAATCAATTTTGCGATAGGCTAAATGCACATCAAGCAATTGAGTGAAATGAGACTGAGATGGGTCCTGACTGTTAGGCATCACTAAATCCATATTAACAATAGTGGCGTCTTCCAGTTTGGTGGTGAAATAGTGCTCCTGTTTACCATCAGGAGAGGTTCTGTACCATTTCAGTGCGACCTCTGGCAGGCTTTCACCTGCAGCTAATGCGTTATACAGCAGTGGAACAGCTTTATTTAGCGCAATAGTCAGAACTAAAGGTTTGTGTTGACGTTGACCGGATGGTTGACCATTTTGTGGGTCGGTAGGAACAAAGACTTGATGTTTCACTTCCTGAACGATCATCTCATCTTCATGACCTTCAACAAATCCCTGTCCAACAGACTCGAGAGTGTAAGCACCCTGAGTGATGTTGCCTTGAGTTTTCCCAGTAATGGATACAAAAGGTGGTGTTGGCATCGCATTCTCCTTTAACTTTTGATTACCAAGTGTATATTCAGAATAACGATTACTGCCCATCAGTAAGCTATTCTAAATTTCTTAATAAGCTATTTTAAATTTCTCTAAATTTCTTAATACCAGGAATGTATCTATTAAATACCATAAGTTTATTTTTAAATATTTATTTGTCATAGATCAATAAAAATACAAAAAAAATAAAATGAAAATTTTAAAAAAATAAATGCAATTGTTATTGAAATTTTATTTGTTTTGATCATTAATGTTTGAGGTACATATATCTAAAATTCAGATGAGATATTCAGATGAGATTTAACTTTTAGATAAGATTTAATTAAATACATTTTACTTACATTTTATTTACTCTCCAAGATCTAGTTAGCAAGAAATTAATTAGCAGAGGATCAATTATGGCTGGTAAAAAAGGTAGTGTTGCACCCAAAGAACGCATCAATATTAAATATACAACTGAAACAAACGGTAAAGTCGCGGAAAAAGAGTTACCTTTCCATGTGTTAGTGACAGGTGACTTCACCGGAAAAACTCAAGAGACACCAATAGAAGAGCGTCAGCCAATATCAATTGATAAATATACTTTTGATTCGGTAATGGCTAATGCAGGTATTGAACTTGAATTTTCAGTCCCTAATCGCTTAGAAGATAATTCAAAAGTTGAACCTGAAATTCCTATCAAATTAAAAGTTGAAACCCTTAAAGACCTATCGCCAGATAGTATTGCACAGACCGTTCCTGAATTAAAAAAACTAATTGCATTACGGGAATCACTGGTAGCCCTGAAAGGTCCGCTAGGTAATAAGCCTGCGTTTCGCGCTCAAATTGAAGCTATTCTTGGTGATGAAACAAGTCGCGAACAATTACTGCGTGAATTAAGTATGACAACTAAATCAAATAAACACTAAGTTATTACATCAATTTGCAATTGAAACCGGTGAAATAAACTCATGGGTTATGTGCAACCACAATGTGATTGCATTCGTGTTTTAACGAGGGATTACTTTTTATGTCTATAGCTGAACAAAATATTGCTGCTGAATCCAAAGAGCAAGCGCTTAGCTCAATGAGCTTGTTGGATCAGATTGCTTCCCAAACTAACTACTCACCGGCTGATGAAAGCTACGATATTGCTAAACAGGGTATCGCTACATTAGTTTCTCACCTTCTGGATACGGGAAATACCGAAGAACCAGTTAATAAACAGCTAGTTGATCGAATGATTGCCGAGCTGGATAAAAAACTCAGCGTCCAGCTTGATGAAATTTTACATAATCAAGAATTACAAAAAATAGAATCTTCATGGCGCGGTTTAAAGCTGTTAATTGACCGTACCGATTTCAGAGAAAATATCAAAATTAACCTGCTGTATGTAACCAAAGATGAAATGCTGGAAGATTTCGAGTTTGCACCTGAAATTACTCAGTCTGGTTTATATAAGCACGTTTACTCAGCACAATACGGTCAGTTCGGCGGTGAGCCTATTGGTGCTATTCTGGCGGATTATCAATTCTTACCTAACGCGCCGGATATCAAGCTGCTGCAATACACTTCTGCGGTAGGAGCGATGGCTCATACGCCATTCATCTCTTCTGCTGCACCGCAGTTCTTTGGCATTGATAGCTATACCCAACTAGACAGCATCAAAGAACTCAGCTCGGTATTTGAAAGCCCAACCTATACCAAATGGCGTTCTCTGCGTGAAGCTGAAGACTCCAGAATGCTTGGTCTGTTGACCGTAAGAAATCTGGCTCGTCTGCCTTATTCACCGATGAATAATCCGGTTAAAAGTTTCGGTTATGAAGAAGATGTTAGCCATAACCATGAAAACTATCTCTGGACCAACGCAGTATACGCATTTGGTACTCGTTTAACCGATAGCTTTGCTCAATACCGCTGGTGTCCGAATATTATCGGACCAGAAAGCGGCGGTGCTGTTGAAGATCTGCCGGTACACGTGTTTGAAGCCATGGGTGAATTGCAAACCAAGATCCCTACAGAAACACTGATTACCGATCGCCGTGAATTTGAACTGGCGGAAGAGGGCTTTATTGCGCTGACCATGCGTAAAGGTTCAGATAACGCCGCGTTCTTTTCCGCTCAGTCAGTACAAAAACCGTTGAAATTCCCGAATACTGACGAAGGTAAAGCAGCAGAAACCAACAGCAAGCTGGGGACTCAATTACCTTACATCATGCTGTCCACCCGTATCGCTCACTATCTGAAAGTGATTCAGCGCGAAAAACTCGGTTCTTATCAGGAAGCTGCCGATGTAGAACGCAACCTGAATACCTGGCTGAAGCAGTATGTTTCCGATCAGGAGAATCCGCCGGTAGATGTTCGCTGCCGTCGTCCATTCCGCGCTATCAGCTTAACCGTTAGCGAAGTACCGGGCGAACCAGGCTGGGTGAAAACGCGTCTGTTACTCCGTCCGCATCTGAAAAGTATGGGTTCATACACTGAACTCTCTCTGGTAGGACGCCTGGACAAGGAGTAATACATGGCGACCTTACGACGTTGGAATACCGGCAGTAAAGGCAGCCTGTTTGACCGATTACAGAACGATCAGCCGCGGCTCAAAGGAGACGCGGCATTTATCATGTCGATCAAAAACAATCTACGCCATATTTTCAACGCCAGACCAGGTGAATGCCATGGAACCAAAGAGTTGGGCATTATTGATGTTAATGATGCCCTGCTTAGTACTGAAGAAATTCAGAGTTCCATATGCCAATCGATTCGCCATTGCATTACGCGCTATGAGCCACGTATCAGCCAAACCCAAATTGTGGTGCGGCAAGATCCTATTACCTTTACTTATTATTTCTCGGTAATCGCTCAAATTGCACAAGTTTACGATGTAGAACGAATTGAACTCGATATTCATATTAATAACAATAAATTAGAAGTTATTTAGCCACGAGTTTTTTGAGCTTGATTAGGGATCATATGCTGCCAGATAGTTATATTAAACAAGAAAAATACTATCTTAATGAGGAGAGCAGGAAATTCGTTAAGGAGTTTCCTCAGGCTTCCCAGTTTTTGTCAGAACCCTATTTCGATCCGGACGTTAACCGCACGCTTGATGGTTTTACTTACCTAAGCAGTTTGCTGCACGCCAGAATTAATCAGGAATATCCTCAGCTCACCGCTAACCTAATGGATATGCTGTGGCCAAATTACCTACAGCAGACGCCTAGCTCGACCATTATTGAATTTAAAACTCACAATGGAACAGCGGTAGAAATTCCGACCCATGCTAACGTATTAAGTCCGATAACCGCAGAACACTCATGCTCCTGCTCGTTCAGAACAACGCGCAGTATTTGGGTCATGCCATTTGACATCGACCAAACAGTTAAAGCATCAACCGATACTATTCATCTGCATTTCAGTGCTCAAAGCGCTGAGAATCAGAACCTGTCAGCCGTTGGTCTCGATAAGCTGAGGTTGTTTTTGGGCGCTGATATTCTGACTGGCTGCCAACTGTATCTCTATCTGGCAGAGTACCTGTCCAGCGTCACCCTGACGGCTAATGGGCAATCATTGCCTATGCCAGATTTACAGGCTATTCCCGTTGGTTTTGACGTCGCTCAGGCTATTTTGGATTATCCAGCCAATACCTACGCAGGGTACCGTTTACTACACGAATATTTTACTTTTACCGAAGGCTTCCTGTTCTTCGATTTTAAGGGATTCCCCGACTATCTGGACTGCTTGAACACCAAAGAGTTTACTCTGGCGTTTAAATTCAAACGCCCGTTGCCCGCTACGTTAAAACTGACTGCTGATTCAATCAAAATCAACTGTACTCCGGCGATTAACCTGTTTTATCACGATTGCGAACCTATTTCTCTGGACGGTAATAAAACCGAATATCCTTTATATATCAATCATCAGCATCGTGAATATTATGAGCTGTTTGCCATTGATAGTATCAGTGGTTGGAGCAAAAATCAGGGGCGCAAATACACGCCGTTTGACAGTTTTTTGCATCAGAGCAGCTATGAAAACGGTGAGATTCCACTCTATTTTTATCTCAATCGAAAACCGGATCGTGAGCAGGAACAGATCGCTTATTCCCTCTCTTTTGTCAGAGGCGATGAAACTCAGCATTTTAATCAGGACGAAATTATTTCCATACGCGCATTGTGCAGCAATCGGGACGAAGCACAAAAATTAAGAATTGGTGATATTTGTCTTGGCGGAGAAGGGATTCCGCACTTTGTCTCATTGAGCAATGTAACTTACCCGTCGCGGGTGATTCGTCCAGATTTGGATGGCAGCTTGCAGTGGACGACTATCTCTTCCCTCTCATTAAACTATCTATCCCTGCTGAATAAGCACTCACTGTGCCAAATTTTGCAAAATTACAATTTCACTACCCGCTATAGCCAAAGAGCGGAGAAGTCGATGAGTAAGCTACTGGCGTCTATTCATAGTTTTGAATCCGAACCTCATCAGCAGTATTACAACGAATTAATTATCGAGGGGCATAAATCAACGCTGGTTATTTCACCAACGGCATTTAACAACGTTGGGGAAATGTATCTGTTTGGCGCAGTTATCGCCCATTTCTACTCTCAATATGCCACGGTCAATTCATTCCACTTTTTGGATCTGGTTAATGCGTCAACACATGAGGTGTACCAATGGTCGTTGATGAATACCTGATTCCGGAACAGGCGGAAAAATATAATTTCTATCAGTTGATTGAGTTACTGGCAAAATCAAGCCATATAGACGTTGATAACTTGCTGAATTTGCCTCCGCATAAGGAATTTATTCAGTTTATCAGTAATCCATCACTGGCTTTTGTCACCAGAGACATCTCTGCGGTTACGTTTAAAGATAACAAAATACAGATCAAGCTCCCTTTCCTGAGTTTAACCGGTACTCACTCCCCGCTGCCAAACTACTATCTGGAAAATATGGCATGGGAAGAGATCCAGCAGGATTACCGCTTAACCGCCCTGCTCGATCTGTTTAATCATCGCCTTGCGACCTATTTGTACAAAATCTGGCGTAAATATCGCTATTACATTTGCTATAAACACAGCGGTGAAGATGAGTTTTCCCAACGAATGTTTGCACTGGTTGGATTAGGAAAAACCCGCATTCGGCAATCGCTGCAAGTTAACCAAAGCAAGATGCTTTCGTATGCCGGTATTCTTGCCAGCTCAGGTCGTTCGCCTCACCTGATGGCATCGCTGATTGCACACTGTTTCGATCTCTCCTCAGTAAAAATTCAATCATGGCAGTTTCGCCGTGTAGCTATTCCTCAACAGCAGCAAAACCGTATTGGTCTTGCTAATTCGGTGCTGGGAGAAAATTTCATTATCGGCACTCATATTCCTGATTACAGCGGAAAATTTATTCTGACTATCAGTGAATTAAGTCGTGAAAAAATGGAGCAATTCCTGCCTACCGGTTCGCTTCATCATGCACTTCATAACTTTGTTTCATTCATTTTGAGGGATCAGTTCGCTTGGGATCTACAGTTAGTTCTGGCTCAAAACCAACTCAGCAGCATGACATTAGGCAGTGATACCGGATGCTATTTAGGTTGGACAACCTTTTTGCAAGAACCGCCACGCAATCCCAGCATTATGCTGAAAATGCAGGAGTAATTATGAATCATTCAAACACGCTGACACTTCAGATACTTAATAACGACAGCCTTGCCAGCGGCAAGCATGGTAATACTCTCATTGGTTCACAAGGTGCAACCATTGGCAGTAATCCTGATAATTTCTGGTCTATCCAAAATCAAAAGGGGCAAATTGAGCCTCTGCACGCTAAAGTTGATATGGTGGATTCCCACTTTTGCATCAGCGCTTATGCTCCTGATTTATATCTGAATGATGTTGACCTGTTTGCCAAAGCTAAACCCGTGCGGTTACAGCATGGGGATATTCTTAAATTATCTGATTTCAAAATAAAAGTTCAGGTTAATCCTGATGGTAAGCTCTATCAAGATCCGCTATCCATGCGCCCTGAAGATATTATTGCGAATCACCATGACACTATTAATGAAATTCTCTCCAGAAAGCCAGGCGCATCTTCGGCTGATTTGAACTTACCTGAATTTCAACAAACTCAGGTGATTTCATCTCTGCCTCTCGACCCAATGAAAGTGTTGGATTCAGAGCAGGCTTCCATTTCTCAGTCACCGCGCACCATACAACCAACGGTCACCACACAGAATGTACTGGATCACTCTATCCAGTTAGAAGAGAAGCAGAGCTATGACTATATGCCAATGGATAACGGTCCGACCCATCTGGCGATCAACCCGCTGTTTCAGGGAATGAAACACACTATTCATCTGAACGACAGTAAAGAAGCCTATGATTTATTGGAAGAGATTGGTTATAGCATTAAAGCTGTCATTGAAGGATTAAGCTCACTGCACTCCGCTAATCTCTACTCATCAGATAAGCATCTGAGACCGATTGAGGATAACCCGCTTCATCTTAAACTTAGCTACGATGAAATGCTTAACCTGCTGTACTCCACTGATAAGCGTCCAGTGCATCTGTCAGCGCCGTCAGCGTTCTCCGAGAGTTTGAATCAGATTCGCCTGCATCATAGTGCCAACCAAATGGCTATTTCTGAAGCACTTACCGCTCTGCTTAAAGCCTTTTCTCCTCAAGCGCTTATCAGCCGTTTCCTGCGTTACCGCCGAACCAATGAAAAAAGCGCTCCGGATAGCAACTGGGCTTGGGAGATGTACAGCAGCTACTTTGATGAACTGACCTCTAACCGCCAGCAAGGGTTTGAAAAACTATTCTGGGAAATATACGAGCAGTCTTACGACAGGCACATTCGCCAGTTGCAACAAGAACAAGATGGAAAGGATCAGTTATGAAACTCATCGGGGCAGTAATTCTGATCTTCATCAGTCTGATGCTGTCTGGCTGTGAAGTTTCCAAAAAGGTTTATACCGTAGTCACCGATCCGGACGTACCGGTCGGTTATCCGGATCAGAATCCCAGCGAAATTGAGTTCGTGCTTCTGGCGGATAAAAACATTAACCCGAATCTGGAGGGGGAAGCATCTCCTACTGATATTCAGGTGATCTATTTAGAAGATGACTCAAAGCTACTCAGTACCGATTATTACCAGATTGCCACTGAACCGTTGGATAAGATTTTAGGAAAAAACTACATCGACCATCAGGACTACACTCTGGAACCGGGGCAATTTAAGCCGTTAAAACCAATAAAAATTGAGGCTAAAACTCAGTTTCTGGCGGTAATTGCTCACTATAACGGTTCAGATACAGGGGAAGTGTATTGGATGGATATTGTTGATATTGATGGGGTCGGACAAAAATACAAAATACTTATTCATTTACGCGTCGGTGAAGTCGAAATAAAAAAATCTTGAGGGAATAACATGGCAAATAAGAACCGCGTAGTCTGGCGTGAAGGACTTTCAATAGCTCCACAGCATCTGCAACAACAGCAGAGACACATTGATTATTTAGTTCACGGCAGAATAAATGCCGCTGTCAATTACGCCTATGGCTTTAGCAGGCTCTCAATTGACCACGAGATGCTGAAACTGGGGCGTGTCAGTATTACCGATGCGGCGGGCGTCATGCCAGACGGAACGCTGTTTGATATTCCTTTTGAAGATATTCCTCCTCAGCCGATTGAGATCCGTGATATTCCCAGCACCGATAGCCGTAATATCTATCTGGCGCTGCCGATCATTAGCGACGCAATTACTGAAATCCATCATGAGTCAGATAATCTGTCTGAAATATCCCGTTTTAAACATTACCCGCATCAGATCCGAGATTTACATACCCAAAACGGTAACTATGTGCAGGTAAGTGTTGCTCATCTGGCTCCTCGTCTGATTAGGGGTTCCGATAACCTGAGTGCCTATACTTTGCTGCCCTTGTGCCGCATAAAAGAGGTGGGTGCTGACGGAATGTTAACGCTAGATGAATCCTTTATTCCTACCATTTCAAAGGTTCGGGTAGCACAGCATCTGCAAACCTTTCTGGAGGAAGTCGCGAATCTGGTGGCAGAACGGGCAAAACAATTGTCGGATAAAATTGGTTCTCCGACTCAGCAGGGTATATCCGGTGTTGCGGAATTCTTAATGTTGCAGTTGCTTAATTCCGCCAAGCCGACTTATCGCCATCTGGCTCATACCCAGACAGTACATCCCGAAACCCTGTATTTAATGCTGACCAAAACCTGTTCAGAGTTGATGACTTTCACCTCTGAGTCAAAAACAGCCCAAGATTTCCAACTGTATAACCACGATGATCTGACACGCACTTTCAGAGATTTAATCCTGAAAACCCGTCTGGCATTAAGCATTGTTCTCACGCCAAGAGCAGTACCAATTCCACTGATCGACCGCAGTGGCGTACATACCGGAGTGATCAACGATGCCGAGCTGTTAAAAACTGCCAACTTCGTGCTGGCAGTTAAGGCTCAATTACCTCAAGACCAGCTTATTCGTCTGTTTGTGCAACAAACCAAGATTTCGACCCCAACCAAAATTGAACATTTGGTTCGCGTACAAGTACCGGGTATTCCGCTCACGCCTCTGTCTGCCGCACCACCTCAGTTGCCATTCCATGCGGGATACATCTATTTCCAACTGGACAGCCAGTCAGCGGAATGGGAAGAGGTTATCAAGTCAAACAGCATTGCTTTCCACGTTGCCGGTAATTTCCCTGAGCTTGACCTACAGTTCTGGGCAGTAAGGGGTAAATAATGAGCGAACAGCAACTATGGCACGGAGCCGACCAGTCCAGTCACTACCTGAACAAACTGGAACAGTACTCATTAACTCTGCGTGGTCACAATGTTAACCCCATTATTGATGCCGCCACACCACTGTTAGGCATGATCCTGCGTATGCAGGATCTTTCTGTGGATCTTCCTGAACCTGACTACCTGTATCGTCATGTTCAGACTGACATAGAAAGTATTGAACAGTTTTTAGAAATGGAAGGTTATGAGCCTGGTTCAATCGTAACTTTCCGCTATGTACTCTGTACTTTTATTGATGAATGCGTGATGAGTGCCGACTCCTCACTTGCCAAATACTGGAGTCACAAATCACTGTTGATTCACTTTCATAATGAAGGCTGGGGCGGAGAGCGGGTATTCCAGATTACTGAGCGTTTAATGAATGAACCTAAACGCTACAAAGATATGCTGGAATTTATTTATCTGTGCTTTGGCTTGGGATTTCGTGGTCGTTACAAAGTTCAGAGCGCCAACAATGATGAATTTGAACGATTATTTCGTCGGCTACAAAGTCTGTTGCAATCACTCAATGGTGAACCTGCATCAACCCGTTTACATATTGGTGCGAAAAAACCTGCCCGCTACGTTTTACCTAAACAGTTGACCACTCGCCACATCGTTATTGGTGCGGTAGGCATTCTACTACTGACCTATTTTATCTATCTGTTCAAACTCAATTCACAAAGCGCCAGTATTTTAGAACAACTGAATATGCTGCTTAAATAAAAGGAATTAGCGATGATCCGTATTGAACTACCAAAATTAATCCAACAGCTAAATCCCGTTAGCCGACATATCTTTGAAAGTACTGCTGCAACCTGCGTGAACTCACAGAGTTCCGAAATTACTGTGTCTCACTTCCTGTTACAGAGCCTAAAAACCGTGCTTTGTGATATTCGGCAAATATTATCTAAAGCCAATATTGAGCCAGAAAGCCTGCTCCTGCTATTGGAACAGACTCCAGTGGATAACGCCCAACAGGGGCAAACCACTCCAAGTTTCTCTCCTTTGCTGGTTGAGTTATTGCAAGATGCTCTGTTGCTTGGCAGCGCAGAATTAAAAGAGAGTAACCTGCGTACCGGCGTTATCTTGCTGGCATTGCTGCATAGCCCTAATCGTTATGTATCAAAACCGGTAGCTCAGTTATTCACGCAAATTAATAAAGACTTGCTGCAAAGCCAGTTCCACCACTGGACTATCGGTTCCGCCGAAAGCGTAACTGAAAAACCAATGGGCAAAACCATTGGTGCCGGTGATGCCAACGGCGGTGAAACTTCACTGCTAGGCAAATATGCCGCTAACCTCACCCAACAAGCTATTGATGGCAAGCTGGATCCGGTACTGGGCCGCGATAAAGAAATTGATCTGATGGTGGATATTCTTTCCCGCCGCAGAAAGAACAACCCCATTGTAGTTGGTGATGCTGGCGTTGGTAAAAGTGCCTTAATCGAGGGTCTGGCGATCAGAATCGCTCAGGATCGAGTACCAGATAAACTGCGCGGCACACAAATTATGTCCCTTGATTTAGGTGCTCTTCAGGCTGGAGCTTCCGTTAAAGGCGAGTTTGAAAAACGTTTCAAAGGCATTATGTCTGAAGTGACACATTATCCTACGCCAGTGATTCTGTTTATTGATGAAGCCCATACCTTAATTGGTGCCGGTAACCAACAAGGCGGGTTAGATGTGTCTAACCTGTTAAAACCAGCTCTGGCACGGGGTGAACTCAAAACCATCGCCGCCACTACCTGGAGCGAGTATAAAAAGTACTTTGAAAAAGATGCAGCCTTATCCCGTCGTTTCCAGTTGGTTAAGGTCAGTGAACCTACCGCCGATGAAGCAGTTATCATTATGCGCGGACTGCGTAAAATCTATGAGGAATCCCACGGGGTTCTGATTGATGATGAAGCTCTACAGGCGGCTGCGTATCTGAGTTCCCGCTATATCTCTGGTCGTCAACTGCCGGATAAAGCCATCGACGTACTGGATACCGCCTGTGCCAGAATTGCCATTAACTTAACCTCTCCTCCTCGTCAGGTTTCAGTACTGGAAAACACGCTGCACCAGCTAAATGAAGAGATTGATTTACTGGAGCGGGAGCATCGTTTGGGGCTGAAAAACGATACCTCACGTATTAGTGCATTAAGAGCGCTATATGAAGATGCACAAAAACAGCTCGAACGAATCAACGCTCTGTGGCAGAAACAGCAAACGCTGGTACATCGCATTATTGAACTCAGAGGGACCTTACTTTCTCCGGCAGAGCCTCAGACTAAGATGCTAACGGAGACAGAAACAGAAGCAAATTCTGAAAATCCGCAGCAAGAGAGTAGCGACGAAGCAGCACAAACCGAACCAGCATTACTGGAAGAGCTAACCCTGCTAAACATTGATTTAGTAGAACTGCAAAAAGAAGAACTATTGGTTTCCCCTCACGTAGATAAAAAGCAGATCTCTTCCGTGATTGCTGAATGGACCGGCGTTCCGCTTAATCGTATCTCGCAAAATGAGCTGTCTATCGTCACCGAGTTGCCCAAATACCTTAGCGCAGAAATTAAAGGTCAGGATCTGGCAATTGAGAACCTGCATAAACACCTGCTCACAGCCCGAGCTGATTTACGCCGTGCCGGTCGCCCGTTAGGTTCATTTTTGTTGGTCGGTCCCAGCGGAGTAGGTAAAACTGAGTCGGTGATTCAAATAGCCGAACTGATGTTTGGCGGTCGTCAATATCTGACCACCATCAACATGTCGGAATATCAGGAAAAACATACCGTTTCACGTCTGATTGGCTCACCTCCGGGCTATGTGGGCTACGGCGAAGGAGGCATTTTGACGGAAAGCATTCGTCAAAAACCGTATTCCGTGGTGCTACTGGATGAAGTGGAAAAGGCTCATCCCGACGTACTCAATCTCTTCTATCAGGCGTTTGATAAAGGCGAACTGGCTGATGGCGAAGGTCGAATTATTGATTGTAAAAATATTGTATTTTTCCTGACCTCTAACCTTGGTTATCAAACCATTGTGGAGTATGCCGACCAACCGGAAGAAATTAATGATCGCCTGTATAAAGAACTGGCTGACTTCTTTAAACCAGCTCTGCTGGCGCGTATGGAAATCGTACCTTATCTTCCGCTCTCCAAAGAGATTTTGACAGTAATCGTTCAGGGCAAACTGCATAAGCTGGAAAAAACACTGCAAAGCAAATTTGGCGCATCAGTGGTATTTGACGATGACGTTCATGAGCAAATCATTGCCAGAGCGACGCGCGCTGAAAACGGCGCTCGAATGCTGGAATCAATTATCGATGGTCAGTTGCTGCCTCCGGTTTCCCTGCAATTGCTCAACAAAATGGCTGCCAATGAGCCTATCGATTATGTTCGTTTCAGCATTACAGATAACCAGTTTACCGCTTATGTAGGTGAGGAGCCGATATGCGAATAGCCGAGCTTTCCCCTATCCGATGGCCGCTGGCTATATTGGTTTCACTGGTCTCTTTCTCCGTTACGCCGCAATCTCAGCTTAAAGATGCCGCAGAACTGGAAAAAAGTATGCTCCAGTGCCGCAATGAGCAATCTCCGCTGCTGCGTTTAGCCTGTTATGACAATCTGTTTAAAACTCAGGGAAGTGCTGCACCGCAGACTGCTGAATCTGAACATAGCGATACAGTGAAAAAGGCTCTGGCACTGGAAAAACAGCGAGAACCGCACTCAACCGGATTTTTGGTTTCCAGTACCGAAGGAGTTCTGTCGCCTGAAGTCATTATTACTACGCCTGCTCTGGGGATTAGACCTCCCCGACCGGTTCTTATTTTCAGTTGCAAGGACAATATTACGCGTATGCAAATCGCGTTCTTTACCCCAATGTCCAATAAGCAGGAGAGCGATATTCTGTTAAAAACCAATACCGGCGTGTCGTTTCGCTCCCATTGGTTTATTCGCGATAACGGACTGCTGCTGGAAAGCAGTCGGGGATTGCCCGGCATCTCTGAAATATCACGGTTGATGAATGCAGAAACGCTGTTGATTGAATCAGAAAATCCGGCGTTAAACGGGCTTTCTTTCCCGATCTCCGGATTATCGAAAGAGATAGCCACCCTTCGACAAGCATGCAGATGGTAAATTAGCGATGGAATTTATTGCACAACATCCCTGGCGCGATTTACTGCTTAAGCCACTGCCACCGGCGCAGCAGGAACAGTCCATCGCGTCAAATAACAGTAACTGGGAATATATTGACTCTGAAATGGCTAAGTTGGGCACTATCAGCCATGAAACCGTCAATATCGCCGATGTTCAGGATCGTATACTCAATTTATTCACAGAAGAGACCAAAGATTTTCGCCTGCTGGCTCATCTGGCAAATACCCTACAGCGCAGTGAGCGTCCAGCCAGTATTCTGCTGGCAATTGCGCTATTGGCTGACTACGTTGAAGCCTACTGGAATATTGCCGCCCCGCAAAAAAATAAGCGACGCATTGCCCAGATGATTATTCAACGTTTTAGTAATGCGAAAGAGGCTTTCTGCACCGCCGCTATTGAAGAAGAACGAGAACAATCCACCAAAGAATTTGTTCGCCTCAAGCAGCTATGGCAAAGCGATTCGGCGCTCTGTGAAGAATTGGATAAGCTAATTGTCAGCTATGCCAAGTCATCTATTACCGAACTGCCTGCAACTCAAACCGCTAGCTCCGCGTCGGTCGGTCATAATGCCTCTGCTCCAGTACCACAGACACAGCCGACAACCACACCAAAGCCACTGCCTCATGTTCATTTAGATGATTCATCTGAACGCGCCTGGAGTAAAACTCTGCTTAAAATTGCCGAAATCGAAGCGGAGAGATCGTTCAGCACACCGCTCTGTTTTCAACTGCGGCGTCATGCTATTTGGTTTAATGCTTCGGTTCCTCCGGCAGCGGGTAACAATGTCACTACCGTACCACCGCTACCAGCAGAAAAAATCAGTGAATTCGATCGGGAATTTAGTCAGTCCAGCTATGCCCTGTGGACCAAAGTAGAAAATACCATCGCCTACTCCCCTTACTGGTTTGACGGTCATTATCTGTCGGCACGCATTGCTGACAAGTTAGGTCATTCGGGCATTGCGGATGTTATTCGCAACGAGTTGAAGTATTTTCTCGAACGTTTTCCCGATTGCCAGTCCCTGTGTTTTTCTAATGGCGCACCCTTTATGAATGAGAAAACCCAAAAATGGTTTAACCAAAAAGAGAGCCGTCAAACAACCAATGAAGAGTATGAACAAGCACTGGCATTGTTTGACAGTGAGGGGCTACAGGCCGCGCTGGATAGTCTGGAACAGGCTGCCAGTGACGAACCTCGTTCACTCTCTTATAGCCAGCTCAGCACCATTCAACTGCTCAAACAGGCGGGTTGTCACAAAATAGCCAAACACCAACTGGAAAATTTAATCCACAGAGCAACTCAGTTATCCGCTCAGGAATGGGAACCCTCATTCTTTGATTGCTGTAACGAATTAAAAGAGACCTTAGGTAACAAGGAGCCATCATGAAGTTGCCATCGATATTTAAGCCTCGGCTACCAAAACTTCCAAAATTTCCCGGTGCCTCTAAACTCTCGAAGCTACCCGGCGGCTCAGCCATTAAAAACAAACGCATGTTTATTGTGATAACGATATGGCTGCTGGCAATGTTCTGGATGTGGACCTATGGTGATAGCTTTGAAATTTTGGGGGCGAAGCCGTTTTCTCCATCTGTTCGCCGCTGGCTGATTACCTTAATTACTATTCTCAGCGCCATGATATGGGTGGTGTTGCATCTGGAGCTATCCAATCGTCGGCTGCGTATGCAGCAAAAGCAGACCAAACGCGAAGTGAAAGATCCGGTTGAGATGGAAGTTAGCGTTCAGCAGCGCTATCTCAATCGCTGGATGGTCAATTTACAAAAGCAACTGGCGGTAAAGAACGCGGAATATAAGTTACCCTGGTATCTGGTCATTGGTAATCGCGGCTCAGGGAAAACCACTTTCCTGAAAGAGGGCTGTAAGCTCAATGAACTGTATGCACCAGAAAACGAACAGTTGGTACATTGCTGGCTCAACAATCAAGCAGTAATTGTTGAAGCAGATGGTGTGTTACTGGAGCAGCCTACTGATCATGCCCTGCCCACTCTGTATGAAAAATTATGGAAGAATGTGCTGTCATGGTTAGTTGAAATCAGACCGGTACAGCCGCTAAGCGGTATTATCCTGACGGTTGACCTCTACCAATTCTGTACTTTTAACAAAATAGAACGAGAAAATTACATTGCAGCGTTAAAGGCGCGTTTAAATGAAGTATCCAGTACGCTGCATACCAGCCTGCCAGTGTATATCGTATTAACCAAGTTTGACTTGCTGTATGGCTTTGGTGCCATGTATCAGGAGTTAGATAAAAAACAGCGGGAAGAGATCTTAGGTATTACTTTCCCAACTGATGAATCCGACTGGAAGAAGACACTAAATAACTTCTGGCAACAGTGGCTTCATCAGCTCAATAGCGCCATGCCCAGCATGATGCTAAATAACGTTGACGTGAGCCAGCGCAGCCAACTGTTTACCTTTATCCGTCAGATTAACGGTATCAAAGACTATATTCAGGAGCTGATCGATCATGGTTTGCTCTCTTCAGAACATAATCATTTCCTGCTGCGTGGACTTTACCTCACCTCTTCGCAGCAAAAAGGGCAAATGGAAGATCTGTTTGTTAAATCGGCAGCGTCCCAATACAACCTGCCGGAGCAGATCTACCCAAGTTGGCAAAGCCAACTTTCTCACCCCTATTTTACTCACGAGCTGTTAAACCATCTGCTGTTTGAAGAAACTCAACTGGCGGGTAAAAACGAACAGTATCGCAATGATACCCGTAAGCGCCTGTATCGCTGGAGCGCCAGTGCCGCAGGTATTACAGTAATTTTCCTTGCTAGCTGGCAGTACTTCTACTCTTACAACCATAAAGCGGGAGACGAAGTACTCGCCAAGGCTAAACAGTATGTAGAAATCGAACTGCCTGACCAAAAAGATTATCTGGGGGCTTTGCAACTGCCGCTACTTAATCCGGTTGGTCAGGCAACGTTTGCTTATGGTGACTACAACAAACACAGCGTACTTTCGGATATGGGACTGTATCAGGGCAATAAAATCGGTCCTTATGTGGAGTCCACCTACCGCAATTTGCTCATGCAGCGCTTTCTGCCAGCCATTATGAATGGTCTGGAGCAACAACTGCTGAAAGAAAAAGAAGGCAGCGACAATAAACTTCGCATTTTGCGTATTATACGCATGCTCGAAGATGAAACCGGCAGGGATAAAACCGCCGTCATGGACTATATGATTGATCGCTGGAGTACTGCGTTTAAAGGTCAAAACGATATTCAGATTCAACTTGAACAGCATCTTTCATACGCGCTGGACCATATCGACTGGAAAACTGAGCGCATGAATAAAAATCGTCTGGCCATTGAGAGCTATCTTCCTTATGAGCAGAGCATTAAAGATGCACAGGTAGATTTACGCCGTCTGTCCATCTATCGTCGGGTTTATCAAGGGTTACATGGACAAGCCAAATCTGCGCTGCCAAATGATTTAAATATCAGAAATCAGGTGGGTGCCAGCTTTGACTCCATCTTTGTTGCCGATAATGAAGCCTTGCTCAAAGTTCCACAGTTGTTGACGCGCTCAGGTCTAACTAACTTTTTTGTGCTTCAGGATGAATCGTTAATTAGTTATACCTCGCTGGATAGCTGGGTATTGAATATCACTCAGGACGCAAACTACAGCAAAGCAGATCGGGAAGAGATACAAAAGCAGATCACTTCGCTGTATCTGAACGATTACATCACCACTTGGCACAATACTTATAACAATATTCATATCCGTAAATTTGCCGATATTCCGGACGCTATTGCCGGACTGGAACAGATCACCAGCGGTGAATATGTCTTCAAACGCATTATGGATTTACTGCGGGAGAACACTACGCCAAAAGAGTCTGTTCTGGGAGATGGTTCAAAATTACTCAATACCACCGCAACCGGACAAGGGCGCGATTACAAACTGCTTAACTATCTCAGCCACCAATTTACCAAAGAAAACAGCGTTACCATTGAAGATAAAGATCAGATCAGTGCCTTAGGCAACGTTAGCCTGAAGTTAACCGATTTACTCCGTTATCTGATGACAATCCAGAATTCACCGTCACCAGGAAAATCAGCGCTACAGGCAGTTCAGTTGCGGTTAAGCAACAACAACACCGATCCTATTTTTGAAGCGCAGCAGTTGTCCAAATCCCTGCCGGAGCCGTTAGGTCGTTGGGTTAACGAACTGGCAACGGAAGTCTGGAACGTGATCATGATTGAAGCTATCCGTTCTCTTGAGATTGAATGGAATGACAAAGTGGTCACGCCATATCGTCAAGGGCTGGCTCAACGCTATCCATTCTCTTCAAGCGCAAAAACAGACGTACCGTTAAGCGAATTTGAACGATTCTTTGGCTACGGCGGAACACTGGACTCTTTCTATCAGCAAAATCTGAAAGTGTTTATTGATAATGAGTGGAGCATGAATGAGTCGGATAAATCTCTGATTCATCCAAATATTCTGCGCCAGTTGGAAATCGCCGAGAAAATCCGCCGGACTTTCTTTAAGAAGCAGAACGGGTTAGGTATTCAGTTTTCTATTCAACCGATCAATATGTCAGGCAACCGTCGTCGCGGTATCCTGAATCTGGACGGTCAGTTAGTGGAATACCGCCACTCCAGCAGCATTCCAGTGCGTCTGATTTGGCCGAATTCCATGCGGGATAACGTAGAAAGCAAACTGACGCTAGTAGGTAGCGAGCGCAGTAATAAGACCCTGAGCTACGCTAGCGCTTGGGGGCTGTTACGCATGATTAACTCCGGCAAGTTAACCAACGTCAGTAATAACTCGTTTGATGTGCGCTACGACATTGACAACGGTTACATCATCTATCGCGTGTTTATTGATGAATCTGATAATCCGTTTGCTGGCGGACTATTTAGCCAGTTCAACTTACCAGACACTTTGTATTAAGGGCACTGCGACCGGACTCTGCGTCCGGTCCTTTTGAGAGGTTCATTTATGCACAGGGATTTCCATGCCGGGAACGACCCGCGTAATTACCTGGAATTTACAGAAATACGCAATGAAGTTAATAAACTCAGCAACCCAGCCGCCTCTGAGGTTGATTTTGAACTGATTAAAACCTTGTCATCAGATTTATTCAGCAAAAATGGTATCGACCTACAAACCGCCTGCTATGCTACTCTCGCGGAAACGCGGCTCGCGGGGCTGACCGGTTTTAGCGATGGTTGTACCCTGATCGCAGAATTAATTGAACGCTATTGGGATAAGCTATGGCCAGAAAGCGAAACTGCCCGCATAGAAATGCTGGACTGGCTGAATAACCGTATTGGGCAAGATATTCGCAACTACAAATTTAAAGCAGCAGATATTCCCCTGTTGCTACAGTTAGAACAGCCGCTAAAACGTATTACCGAAGTGTTGCAGTCACGGAAGTTAAAAAAAGAGTCCAAAGTTATTGAGCTGTACAAGTTTGTAGTTAATACCCGTGAAACGCTGGAAAAACGGGCGGTAGATCAACTCAAACTAGACCGACGGCAGGTACTATTACCACCGAAAGTCACACCGAAACCTGTCGCTGAAGTGGTAGCAGAACCAGAGCATCAGATACCAGTTCATATTCATCAGGTTCCTGCACCTCAACCACCAGTATCGGTTAACCTACCGTTCTCATTACCGGCTCCGAGAATTAAAGCCTGGCACGGTTTTATTGTTGGAGTATTGTTTGCCAGTGCGGGATTTATTGGCTTTATGTATGGCAATCAGCAGCCTCCGCGCCTGATGGAAACACATCTGTTCTCACAATTACCTCACCAAGAAATTATTCAATATGCCAATCAGTTACAAGCGGAACCGTTTTATCGCCCACAGCCAGATTTGACAACTTATCAGGAGCAACTAACCAGCCTGACCGGTCAGTCACCGTTAGCCAGCAGATATTATGGCGACAACTTGAGTGCATTGATGGTGCAATTGTGGCCGGACTCCCAAAAAGCGGCTTCGGTCAAACAGCAATGGGAGCAATTTCTCAGCACCCAGCGAGATCAAAACCAGCTAAATGACAATTATGCTCAGGCACAAAAAAGAATTGCCGCACTGATCCGCCAGCTAAATCAGGCTGAATCGCAACGCAATCCCCCGACTTACGCTCAGTTAAGGAATACCCTTACCTCAATTCAGCGTCAGCTTAGTGAGCAAGAACCGATTGAAGAGTTATTAAGACAATTGGTTGACGCTGAACAGTCGATACCAGAAAAGAACCAACTGTTAGAACAACGATTCAACAGTTTATTAAGCCAGTACCATCAATTACTCAAAGAAAAACATTAATCAGCCCGATTGTTGCTTTACGCACAAATTGCTGCTTTACGCATAAAAGGACAACACCATGCAGTCAAATAAATATTTTGGTTCAAGAGGCTTACTGCCACTGTTACTACTGCTATCTGTAGCCCTTTCCGGCTGCTCATCTAATCCGGATTTTAAATCCAGAGCCGCCGGTTTAACCATCAAAAATGGGTTAACGGAACAAGAAGTATTAGATATAGACCCTTTTGTGGAGATTACCGAACACGATATTCAACAGGCGGTAAGAGAAGCCAGCAAGAGCAACTTCCTGATCCCAAAACAGGCACAAGTTGTCTTAGTACAATCCGGAGCTACCGTACCAGATGCGGTCATGCAGCAGGAAATGATGAATTACTTTAGCGTTTCCGTTTATTCCGGGCTGTCACCATCCAAACCACGTTCTCCGGTTGCCAGAAAAAATGAGGAGCAGGAAGAGGCAGCTCAGCCTAACTATATTCGTTCTTTACGTCTGGCTTCCGCAAAAGCTAAACAGGACAAGATCATTGTCTATTGGGGAACACTTGAATTGGGAATGCCAGATAAGGATAACATTCAGGTGGTCTGGCTGCCGTACCACAGCGGAGAGATCCCTAAAGAGACCAAACTGTTACGTTACAGTATTCGCTTTGCCAGCGTCGATGTAAAAAATGGTATGTGGGTGATGTACACACCACCCAATACGGAAAGTGAATTTATGAACGATTTTTCCCAGTCAGATCAAACTAAACTGAATCAGATCATCAAAATTAAAGAAGAGTCTTATATTGAGGCAGCAAAAAATTTTGCTACTCATTTTGAGAAAATACGGCGCTGATCTTTTTACCGTAACTCTCTCACCGATAGTTTGTCACTAATCCGGCAAACTATCGTTAGCCTGCATTAAGATCTCCTCAATACAGGTTCAAAAACCTAAAAACGAAAAAAAACCGCAAGCCTATATGGCTACGCGGTTTTCTCATTCAGAACGGTATCTTAAAAATACCTCAATCCCGCACTTAAACTACTCCCTTTCCCCCAACTTCATCAGCGCATAACGCGCCATAAGCTGTTGCAGATGTAAGTCAATCTGGCTTTGCTCTGTCGGCTGGTCGGATAAGGCAAGTTGTCTTAACTGTTCCTCCAGCGGGACGGACTGGTTAAGTGCCTGACTCACGTTAAACACCACCGTCTTTAATTCAGATGCCGTGATATAACGCCCTTTCTGCCCGTCCAGACTGTTGAGCCGTTC